>NZ_JBMPOR010000004.1:0-356866 GCF_049340265.1 Undibacterium sp. Di26W | reverse complement strand
TCCCGGATGCGGTGGAATTACAACTGGGGACCAATCCGCTGGCGAAAGACAATGATGTCTTGCACCGTTCTGACTTGTTTGCCATGCAGTTGTACCGCGATGTGCTGTTCCGGGAAGCGGATACGGCAGGGGTGCAGTACTGGCAGCAGCAGATTGACAGTGGCAAGATGAGCAGGGCGCAGGTGGCGGCGTCGTTCATGGCGTCGTCGGAATTCCAGAATGGCATCGGCAGTCTGACGCGGCTGTACTTTGGGGCCTTTGACCGCTTGCCGGACCGCGATGGCCTGGCGTACTGGATGCAGCAAGAGAAGGCGGGCTTGAGTCTCTCCAAGATCAGTGCGTCGTTTGTTGCCAGTACGGAGTTCCAGAGTACGTATGGCAGTCTGGACAATAGTGCCTTTGTGGACCGGGTGTACCAGAATGTGTTGCACAGGACATCGGACGCGGCGGGCAAGACGTACTGGCTGGGGCAGCTTGGCAGTGGGGTCAGCCGGGGGGATTTGTTGGCGGGCTTTACAGAGTCGACGGAGTTCAAGGCCACTTCTCAGAGCAAGGTGTCGTTGACGCTGGATTATATCGGGCTGCTGGGACATGCACCGGATGCGGCAACCTTTAATGCTTTGCTCGCTCAGTCGGGTGTGGATGCAGTGACGCTCATCGGGCAGTTTATTAATTCGCCTGAGTATCTGGCCAGGTTTATGCCGGTTTGAGGGGGAACAGACGTCAAACTGGATGAGGCAGTTTGACGGAAGCTGCCCCTTACTTTACCGCCAGATGTGACGGAGGATAAATGAGGGGCAGTGATGGGAGCGGCAGCTAGTGTAGTGCTGCACTAGCCGGTGCCAGCCACGGATCAGATTGTCAGATCAGGCAACGTTACGTTGCGTCCACGGAATAACCGTCGAAGCCTCTTTCTTGGCCTGTTTGGCTGCCTTCTTTTCCTTAGGTGTGCTGGCGGCCTGCTTCTTGGTCTCTTTATTACTCTGTTGTACCTTACTCACGATAATCTCCTGGTAACACCAAGAATTTGGTGACTAACCAGTATAGGCTCATGCGCCTGACATAACCGCCGCCACGAAAATATATTCGACCGGCATTTGCGACGTCATCTGGGTTAGATCAGTAGCAAATACCTTGCACCTAAGTTGTACCTACGTTGCAACCAAGCTGTGGACAAGCCCTGTATAAGTCAGCCCAAAACGGTGGATGACCTGTGGATAGCTTGTGGGTAAGTTTTCTGCCCGCCTCGTTCGCCCGGTTTTATCAGTCCTCCATACCGTCCGCTCGCCCTCCTGCCATGACTGTCTGCGTGTCACGCGGACAAATAACGGACGGGGCGGACAAGTCCCACCAAAATATTTCCCTTACTATTCAATGACTTACAACTGGCATGGTTTCTGCTAAACGTTATGCATTCTTCATGCATTCCAATTAATAAGCACATCATGATACGAGATACTTCAGCCCAAGATACCGTGTTGTCTACCAATACGGGACAAACCCGCAAGCGTTTGTTGATGGTGGCAGGTGCCAGCCTGGCTGGCATCGCCGCCCTGGTGTTACTGATATCTGCCTGGCGCGGTAGCAGCCAGTCGGTGAATGCGTCACGCCTGCGCATTGCGGAAGTGACTCACGGCACTCTGGTCAGGGATGCGGCAGTCAATGGCAGGATTGTGGCAGCGATCAGCCCGACCTTGTATTCCAGTGCTGGCGGCACGGTCACTTTGAAGGTGAGCGCCGGTGAAACAGTCAAGAAAGGTGACATCGTCGCCGAGATAGAATCGCCAGACCTGACCGACCAGTTCAAACGCGAACAATCCAATACCGAACAGCTGGAAGCCGAAGTCGCTCGCCAGCAGATACTGGCCAAAAAACAAAAGCTGATCGCCCGTCGTGATGCCGACCAGGCAGAAATTGATCGCGTGGCAGCACAACGTGCCTTCCAGCGCATAGAAGCCGCTGGCGTCATTGGCGTGGTCGCCAAGAACGATTTCCTGAAAGCCCAGGATGCCATGCATTCCACAGAAATACGTTCCAAACATGCGGCCCAGGCAGCCGATCTGGAAAGCGAAGATGTGACCCTGGAACTGAAAACAAAAATGAGCCAGTTGCAGCGCCAGCGCCTGAGCCTGAACTATGCCAAACGCCGTGTCGAAGAATTGAAATTACGCGCGCCAGTAGACGGCATCATCGGTAGCCTGGCAATTTCCAACCGCAGTGTAGTGGCCGCCAATACTGCGCTGATGACCCTGGTGGATCTGTCGCAACTGGAAGTCGAAGTGGAAATTCCTGAATCGTATATGACCGATCTGGGTCTGGGCATGAAGGCAGAAATCATGATCAACAATAACAAGATCATGGGTAGCTTGACGGCTATCTCACCGGAAGTGGTGAAGAACCAGATACTCGCCAGAGTGCGTTTCAGTGGCAAGCAACCTGAAGGCTTGCGTCAAAGCCAGCGCGTCTCTGCCCGCTTGCTGATGGAAGAAAAAGCCAACGTCATGATCTTGCCGCGTGGCCCCTTTGTTGAGGCAGACGGTGGACGTTTTGCCTATGTCGTAGAAAACGGCGTTGCCCAGCGCCGCCCTATCAAAATGGGTGCAACCAGTATCTCCGCAGTAGAAATTCTCAGTGGTTTGAAGGACGGCGACAAGGTCGTGATCTCTGGTACCGATACATTTGAAAACGCTACCAGCGTTTCTATCAATAATTAATTTAGAAAAGGAATATCCCATGTTACGCATGAAAAGCCTGAGCAAAGTTTACCGTACCCACCTGATAGAAACCCATGCCCTGCGCGGCTTTGACATCCATGTCAAGGAAGGTGAATTTGTCACCGTGACCGGCCCCTCAGGGTCCGGCAAAACCACTTTCCTGAACATCGCTGGTTTGCTGGAAGAATTCAATGATGGCGATTACCTGCTCGATGGCATCAATGTCAAAGGCATGAACGATAATGCCCGCACCCGCTTGCGTAATGAAAAACTGGGTTTCATTTTCCAGGGTTTCAACCTGATTCCTGATTTGAATTTATTCGACAATGTCGACGTGCCACTGCGTTATCGCGGTTTTAATGCAGCCGAGCGCAAGGAACGCATAGAAGCCTCACTGGCCCAGGTTGGCCTGGCCTCGCGCATGAAACATTTTCCAGCCGAATTGTCGGGTGGTCAGCAACAGCGTGTCGCCATTGCACGCGCACTGGCCGGTTCACCAAAGCTGTTACTGGCCGATGAACCTACCGGTAACCTGGATACCCAGATGGCGCGCAGCGTCATGGAATTGCTGGAAGAAATCAATGCCAAGGGTACGACCATATTGATGGTTACGCATGATCCGGAACTGGCCATACGTGCCCAGCGCAATGTCCACATTATCGATGGTCAGGTCAGTGATCTGGTGCGCAAGATGCCTTCGCTGTATGACGCCAGGACTGAAGGTAAGGCAGACGATTCTGCCAATGAAGTTGATCGTTCGGCCGTCGCCTGAGGAGCAGTGACATGTTTCAATATTATTTTTTCCTGGGCATACGTAGTCTGCGCCGCAATCCGGCCCTGACTGCGCTGATGGTGCTGACCCTGGCGGTAGGCGTTGCTGCCAGCATTTCCACTCTGACAATTCTACATGTGATGTCGGGTGACCCAATACCACACAAGAGCAACCGTCTGTTCATACCCCTGATGGATAATGGCCCACTGAAAGGCTACACGCCAAATGATAAACCGAATGATACCCAGATGAGTTACCGGGATGTCATGAATCATCTGCCGGCCCAAATTGGGGAAAGACGTACGGCTACGTACGGCATATTAATGGCAATAGAACCAGCACGCAAAGACCTGCCTGCAATAGAACCCGAAGGTAGCGCCGTAACCAAGGATTTTTTCGCCATGTTTGACACTCCATTTTTGCACGGGCAGGGATGGACTGACAACGATGACGCCAAAGCTGCGGACGTTGTCGTACTTGGAAAAAAATTGGCTGAAAAACTGTACGGCAATACCAATCCTGTTGGTCAGTATCTGACCATGATAGGCCACCAGTTCCAGATAGTCGGCGTACTCGACACCTGGGAGCCAAGTCCGCGCTTTTACCGCAACGCCACATTTGGCACGCAGGAAGATTTTTTTATCCCTCTTGCAAGCGCCATCCGGCATGAAATTACACACGCTGGCGGCATGGGCTGTACTGGCGACGTCGCACCCGGCTGGCAGGGGCGGCTGGATTCCGAATGCACATGGCTAAGCTTCTGGTTTGAATTGAAGTCAGAAAGCCAGCGTCAGGAATTGCAAAGCTACCTCGATAATTATGCAACTGAACAGCGCAAACTGGGTCGTTACATGCGTCAGGCAAAAAATAAACTATTCAATGTCATGGAATGGCTGGATGAATCCAAAGTGGTTGGTAACGACAACAAGTTGTCTGCATGGCTGGCCTTTGGCTTTCTGCTATTGTGCCTGGTGAATACTGTGGGACTTTTACTGGCCAAATTTTCGGTGCGGGCATCGGAAGTCGGCGTACGACGGGCGCTGGGCGCATCCCGCAAAGAGATATTTAATCAATTTCTCATCGAAAGCAGCGTCATTGGCCTCGCTGGCGGTCTCACCGGCCTGTTACTGGCTTTTGGCGCACTTGCCCTGATCGCCATGCAATCGAAACAGCTTACCGTCGTAGCACATATGGACTGGCAAATGCTGACCATTACCTTCGTCATGTCAGTCACTGCAGCCATCTTGGCGGGATTGTTCCCGACCTGGCGCGCATGTCAGGTGACACCCGCGATACAACTCAAATCACAATGAGGTTACCATGAAACTCAATTTGGAAATCCGACCCATTTTGTCTGCGCTACTGCGCAGCAAGACCGGTGCCATCCTGGTGGCCCTGCAGGTTGCCATCAGCCTGGCAATCTTGGCCAACGCCGTGTATATCGTACAGCTGCGCATGGAAGTAGTAGCACGCCCCAGCGGCCTGACAGAAGAAAATAATCTGTTTTCCATTAACCTCAGCAACCGTAAAGTAGCTGAACATGCAGAACAGATCGCCACACAAAAGCAGGATGAGGCAACCATACGCGGCGTAGCTGGCGTGCAGGGTGTCATAAGAGTAAGCCAGACACCATTGTCGTGGTCGGGCAGTTACACCGGCATTTCGCTCGACAGGAAACAGGCCGCCACCAGTACCAGTGTTTCGATGTATATCGCGTCCGAATCTGTGATGAAACTCTGGGGTTTGAAACTAGCCGACGGGCGGGACTTCAATCCGGGTGAGTTTCGCGAAATTGACACTAGCACCAGCAAGGAATTTCCTGACGTAGTCATCCTTACCAAGGCAGTTGCAGAGAAAATTTTTCCTGGCCAGGCCAATGTTGTAGGGAAAACCATCTATTTTGGCACTGGTGACGATGCCTATGCGACGCGTATCATTGGCGTGCTTGAACGCTTGCAGACCGTTAGCGCCCAAATCGGCGCAAAGGGTGAAAGTTCGGTTATATTGCCCATACGTATGTCGAATGACCCGTATTCCAAGTATTCGGTCCGTGCCGAACCTGGCCAGCGTGAACGTGTCATGAAGGATGTTGAGATGGCACTCAGAAAATCGTCTGCAACACCCCTGATTATCAATATGCGCACCCTGGAAGAAGACAGAACCAGACGCTATCGCGCCGACAATGGCCTGGCCTGGATGCTGATAGCCGTCTGCGTCTTGCTCTTGCTGGTGACGGCCAGTGGCATCGTCGGTATTTCCAGCCTGTGGGTGACGCAACGCCGCAAACATATCGGTGTGCGCCGTGCACTGGGTGCGCGCCGCATCGATATCCTGCGTTACTTCGTGATGGAAAATATGATGATCACCAGTATCGGTATCTTCTTTGGTGTGGCATTGGCAATCGCCCTGAACCAGCTTCTGGTCAGCAAACTGGAACTGGCTAAATTGCCTGTGCAATATTTGGTAGTAGGAAGTGTTATTTTCTGGATACTTGGTATCATCGCGGTTGTCGGCCCTGCGGCGCGTGCGGCAGCCATTTCGCCGGCAACCGCCACCCGCAGTACCTGAAGCAATGAAAACCTAAACACTGACCATGCCTACCGTACTGATTATTGATGATAACGCCACCGTCGCGGTGGCACTGGAAGTACTGTTCTCGCTGCATGATATCGATGCGATCTGTGCCATATCGCCAGAGCAGGGTCTGGCGATGCTGGACCAGCACGCCGTCGATCTGGTGATACAGGACATGAACTTTACCGCAGACACGACGTCTGGTGAAGAAGGCAAGGCTTTGTTTAGCGAAATTCGCAAGCGTTTTCCCGACTTGCCCGTGGTATTGCTGACGGCCTGGACCCATCTCGATACCGCCGTCGACCTGATCAAATCAGGCGCAGCAGATTACCTGGGCAAACCCTGGAATGATCAGAAGCTGCTGACAACGGTACGCAACCTGATAGAGCTGGGCCAGACTAACCGTGCACTGCAGCAGCGGCTGCAAAGAGAGCGCAAGCAAAAACGCGAGCTGGAACAAAAATTCGACCTGTGCGGGCTGGTCTGGAATGATGCCGCCACCGAGCGCGTGTTGGGCATGGCTTGCCAGGTAGCACGTGCTGATGTGCCGGTGCTGATTACCGGCCCCAATGGCGCCGGCAAGGAAAGGATAGCGCAAATCATCCAGGCCAATTCCAGTGTCAGGGATGGCCCCTTTATCATCCTGAATTGCGGCGCCCTGCCATCAGAGCTGATCGAGGCTGAATTGTTTGGAACAGAAGCAGGTGCCTATACCGGTGCCGGCAAGGCCCGCGAAGGCAAGTTTGAAGCTGCCGATGGCGGTACGCTGTTTCTCGATGAAATCGGCAACCTGCCGCTGGCAGGCCAGATGAAATTATTGCGCGTACTGGAAACCGGGCGCTTCGAACGCCTGGGGTCCAACAAGGAAAGACAAGTCAAGGTAAGGGTACTCAGTGCAACCAATGCTGACTTGCAAGCTATGATCAGGGCCGGCAGTTTCCGGCAAGACTTGTTGTACCGGTTAAATGTGATCGAATTGCATCTGCCACCGCTGGCTGAACGGACGGGCGATATCTTGCCACTGGCAGAATATTTTCTATCCGACGGCAAAAGCCTGCACCCGACGGCACAAAGCTGTCTGCAGCAATATGCATGGCCAGGCAATGTCAGGGAATTGAAAAATGTCTTGCAGCGCGCCTGCCTGCTGGCAGCTAAAAACGAGATCATGCCAGCCGATTTAGGCTTGCCTGTCATTACCTCCTGGGCCAGTAGCGACAATGAACCAGGCAAGGAAGCCATAGAACGCGCACTGAGCAGGGCTGGTGGCGTCGTGGCGCAGGCAGCCGCCGAACTGGGTCTGAGCCGGCAAGCCCTGTATCGCCGCATGGACAGGTTGGGCATCAACCGCAACACATGATGCCAGACTCACCAAGCAGCCACAGCAAAACCGGGAAAATGCTGGCACCGTCATTGATCAGCCGTCTCAGTCTCAGCGTTGCAGGCTTGCTGACACTGGCGGTATCACTGACAACGGCCCTGCACTACTGGCTGGATCTGCATCCCTTACTGGCGGTTTCACTCAGCCTGCTGGTGATGCTGCCGATTGGCCTGATCATCATACGCAGCCAGTTGCACTCTGTCATACGCCTGTTCCATGCACTGGCCGGTACGGTCATCAGTTATCAGGACAATGACTTTTCTTTCGGTGTGCATTGGCCCTATGCGGATGAACTGAGGGAGTTGGTCGACGCCCACAATGCGCTGGGTGATGTATTGCGCAGCCAGCGCCTGGACCTGGTGCAACGCGAGCTATTGCTCGACACCATGCTGCAAAATACACCGGTAGCCATGCTACTGATTACCGACCAGAGCGTGATCGTATTTGCGAATATCGCCGCGCGGCAATTACTGAACCAGGGACGCAAACTGGAAGGCCATCATTTCAATGAATTGCTGACTCAGGTCTCGCCGTCTTTACGCGAAGCCATACAGCGCAGTGGTGATGGCCTGTTCACGGTCAGCGCAGCCAGCGCAGAAGAAGAGGAAGAAGTCTATCATCTGGCACGCCGCCATTTCAGTCTGAATGGGCGGCATCATGAATTATTCCTGCTGCGTCACCTGACCGTGGAATTGCGCCGTCAGGAAGTGCAGACCTGGAAGAAAGTCATACGGGTCATCAGCCATGAATTGAATAATTCACTGGCCCCCGTCGCCTCGCTGGCCAATTCGGCAGCAGAACTGGTGCGACGCGGACAAACAGAACGCCTGCCCGCTATCCTGCACACCATCGAAGAGCGCACGCGCCATCTGGAAAGTTTTATCGATGGTTATGCACGATTTGCGAAACTGCCTACACCCCGCCTGGAAAGTATCAACTGGACGCGCTTTATCAACGGCCTGAAATCACAAATCGCATTCACGATCACCGGCAACATACCCGATGAAAGCATCAGTGTCGATCCGGCACAAATGGAACATGCCCTGCTCAACCTGTTGAAGAACGCCCATGAATCGGGTTCAGCAGAAAACCAAGTCTGCCTCGCCATACGTGTCGTGCAAGATATCGCCCGTATAGAAATCATGGACAGGGGTAGCGGCATGACGGATACCGTGATGTCGAATGCGCTGATCCCCTTCTATTCCACCAAACGCAGCGGCACCGGACTGGGGCTGGCGCTGGTACGCGAAATCATTGAAGCCCATGGCGGTCGGATTACCCTGAATAACCGGGATGGTGGCGGGCTGTCAGTCAGCCTGTTTTTACCTGTCAAGCATGCTGTCAGGTAAATACACTCAGGGCTTTGCTTACTGCGTGCCGACCAGCGGCAAACTCATACGCATGGAAAGACCACCCGTCTGACGGTTACTGGCAACGATGCGGCCACCATGTGCCTGTATGACGCGCTGGGTAATCGCCAGGCCCAGGCCATAGCCATCGGTATTGCGTTCGGCATCATGGCCGCGATAAAACGGCCTGAAAATATTATCTAGTTCCGCTTCCGGCACACCACTGCCTTCATCCAGCACCGTCACCTGGATTTCATTGCTCAGCACCGCTACTTCCAGTGTCACTGTGCTGCCCGGCCGGGTATGCCGCAAGGCATTCCGTAATACATTTTCAAATGCGCGGTATAACAACTCATATTTGCCCACCACACCAGCCATGGCCAGCCGTTCCGGCTGGCAGGTGGTGACAAAATTTTTCTGTACCGACTGCGCTTCAAAGCTGGCCGTATCCATGAGCTCCAACATCAGTTCATCCATGTGGATGAGGTCTTGCCCTATATTGGCACCAGCTTCCAGCCTGGACAAGGTCAGCAGTTCGCCCACCAGCTTATCCATGCGTATGGCTTCACGCTCCATCCTGGTCATATATTCTTCGGCTTTTTGTGGCTGCTGTCTTGCCAGGCCGATCGCCGCCTGCAAGCGCGCCAATGGCGAACGCAATTCATGCGACACATCGTGCAACAGGCGGCGCTGACTCTGCAAGGCACCCGTCAACTGTTCGGCCATGCGGTCAAAGTCACGGCCCAGCGCCGTCAATTCATCCTGGCGCTGCCCCATGCTGTCACCTATGCGTGTATGCAGGCTGCCGCCCGCCAGTGCGTGAAAAGCTTCACTCAGCCGCCGTATTGGTTTCGCCATGTACCAGGCCATCAGGGCAGCAAATAGCAAGCTGGCAAAAAAGGCCCCCACCATGGGCACCAGTGCGCGTGAGTTTTCATCATGCGGTTGCCCCCGCATTGGCGGCCCGCCTCTGGATGGTGGTTCCCCTCGCGGCGGCAAGCCAGGCCGTGGTCGTTGTTCACCATCAGAAAAACGCGGACCATCACCGTGCAGAGGAGGCTTGTCAAAATCGGGGCTGCGCGCGGAAATATTGTTGTCCTGGTCAAGATGCTTGAACCAGAAAGTCATGCTGATACCGGCAATTGCAGTCAATTGCGCCAGCCAGATAAAGAAAAAAAACTTCCAGAACAATCGCCCCATGATTACTCGCGGGTCAACATATAGCCCTGCCGGTAGACCGTCTGTATGACAGTGCGGCCATCGGAAAATGCACTGATTTTTTGCCGTATGCTGCTCAGGTGTACATCGATATTGCGGTCAAACCTGGTCAGAGGCCGGCCCAGTCCCTGTTCTGACAAATCACTCTTGCTGACGGTCTGGCCGGCATTTTTTGCCAGCAATTCCAGCAGACTGAATTCGGTACTGGTCAGGTCCAGCAATTTATTATTCCATTCCGCCCTGCGTTGCCCTGACCATATTTGCAAGGACCCTACCACCAGAGTTTGACGGTCATGCTCAATATTGACGCCGATCTGGGTGCGTCGCAAGATGGCGCGCAACCTGGCCAACAATTCACGCGGAGTGCAAGGCTTGGGGACGTAATCATCCGCCCCCAGCTCCAGACCGATGATGCGGTCGACGTCATCCCCCCTGGCGGTCAGCATTAGCACCGGGATACGGCTTTCGGCACGAATACGACGCAAGGCATCAATACCATTCATGCGCGGCATCATCACATCCAGTACGACAATTTCGTGCTCGCCGGACAAAGCTTCCTTTGCGGCCTGCTCGCCATCATACGCTGTCGTAATGACAAAGCCTTCACGCTCAAGGTATTCCTTGAGCATGCCTACCAGTTCGACATCATCGTCAGCGAGTAATACCTTGGTCATCAGGGGTGGTCAGTTATCAATATAAAATTATTATGCGAGTCTGTAAATCATAGCAAAATTCGTCTGGATTTTTGGCAAATTTACCTGCTTTTACAGTCATTTCAGACCAATTACACAAATTCCTTACCTATCTTTACGTTCGATTTACGGCGCTTTACAAGTGGAAAGAACAAAATACCACAACCACAACTTACACCTAAAAATACCATGGACAAGCACAGCCCACACCTCGAAACCGACCTGAACACTCTGCTGCAAATGGCGACCAACAGACGGCAGATGCTGCGCTGGCTGTCAGCCGGTAGCGCCATGTCCCTGCTGGCATGTGGAGGCGGTAGCAGCGATGCCAGCTCCACCACGACTGGTAGCACAACAACGACCACAACCGGGACGACCACCAGTACCGGTACAACTACTGGTACCACCACGGGCACAACCACCGGTACCACCACAGGAACAAGCACCGGCACTGGCTCATGCACAGTCATTCCGGAAGAAACGGCCGGCCCCTATCCTGGTGATGGCAGTAACAGCAATGGCAGCAGCATTGCCAACGCTCTGTTGCTGTCAGGCATAGTGCGCAGTGACATACGCGCCAGCATTGCCGGTGCCAGTGCGGTTGCTGCCGGTGTGCCGCTGACCATCAAATTGCAATTGGTGAATACCAAAACCAGTTGTGCATCCCTCGCTGGATATGCGATCTATTTGTGGCATTGCGACCGTGACGGCAATTACTCCATGTATTCATCGGGTATCACCACTGAAAACTATTTGCGTGGTGTGCAGGAAACCGACAGCAGCGGCAACGTCAGTTTCACGACCATCTTCCCCGGCTGTTATTCAGGGCGCATACCGCATGTGCATTTTGAGGTGTACCCAAGCCTGACTAAAATCAGCAGCGCCAACAACAAGGTGAAAACCTCGCAATTCACTTTCCCGATGGCGACGTTGAATGAGGCCTATCTGGCCACCGGCTACACCGCCAGCGTACGCAATCTGGCACAGATCACGTATGCAACCGACAATGTATTCAGTGACGGCACCAGCCTGCAAATGGTCAGCGTGACCGGCAATGCGACGCAAGGCTACGTCGTCACCTTGTCCGTGGCAATTTCTGTATAGGATTTGTGGCCCTTTGTTTGCCTCTTGCTGACAGCTGCCTTCACGCAGTTGTCAGCGGTAGGCGTATGGTCACCTGGGTTCCCTGGCCGTCGGCAGAGTGCAAGTCAAATTCGCCGTTGAAGGCAGCCACCCGTTCGCGCATGCCGGTAATACCTATGCCTGCAGTACTATGGCCGATGTCGAAGCCGACACCATCATCACTGACTTCTATCTGCAATACCTGTTGCTCTGGCAACAGCGTCAATGCCACTTCCACCTGCGTGGCCTGGGCATGCTTGAGTACATTCGACAAGGCTTCCTGAATAATGCGGTAGGCAGAAATTGCCAGTGCATTATCAAGCTGAGAAAAATCACCTTCACTGTCAAAATGGAACTGACACCCCTGTGCATTGCTGTTGTAATGCCTGAGCATGTCTTCGACTGCCCCCTGCAAACCCAGCATGTCCAGCACTTCAGGGCGTAGGCGACGCACCAGATTGCGGCCATTGGCATACAGATCCAGTGTCAGCGTGGTGATGGCTTTGGCTCTTTCCTGTATTTCATCTGCCACCGCCCCTGGCGTCATCTGCTCCGCCAGATGCAGGATGCGTTGCGATTCCAGCCGTGCCGCGATCAGGGATGCATTCAACTCATCATGAATCTCTATCGCAATGCTTTTGCGTTCATCTTCGACGATGGTATGCACTTTCTGTATCAGCTTTCTTTTTTCTGCATTCGCTTTCAGGGCATCATTGCGCGACTCCAGCAAGTCCCTGGTTCTTTCCTGCACCTTGTTTTCCAGATCCTGTTTGGCTTGCTGCAGGCTAACCGACATGGTGTTGATGGAAGTCTGCAAGTCCCCCAGTTCACCGCCAGTACTCAACTTCAGTGTGGTGGAATAATCGCCTTCACGTATTTCACGCAAGGTTTCTATCGATCGCTGTAAAGGGTAGGTCAGGCTTTGCGACAGAAACACCGCCACCATGGCACTGACCAGCAGCGCCAGTGCACTCAGGGCCAGTTCAAACTGGAAGCGCTGGCTATGCTTTTCCGTTATCCGCGTGGGCGACATGGTGACCCGCACATAGCCAATGATGTCGCTGTCTTTTCCAGCTTTTTTTGCACCGTCCATACTGCGCGCGGCTAATCCCGCATTCGCCGGGTCTTTCAGGATATTGACCCATACCATTTGCTTCTTGATCGGCACTTCGACATAGCTTTCATCACTCTGCACGCGACGGGCGGAAATGATGTGGACGATATCTTTTTTGTCGATATCCAGCACATCGATCCTGAAAATACTGTGATCTGACTGCATGACATCGGTCATCGTGCTTCTCAAGCCGGGCATGTTTTTGGACAGCAGATTGTATTCCACACTTTCTGCCAGCGCGGTAGACACGACATAGGCCCGCTCGGCCAGTTCCGTGCGGGCTTCCTGCAAACGCGAGTGATACGAATACCAGACGATGGAGCAGAACATGTAAATCACCGGCAGCAAGGTGATCAATATCAGCCGCGTGCGTATGCCCCAATTCTTCCAGTTGAAGATAGCTGCGCCCGACATCAGCAGCCCATCGCTGACGACAACATCATGGGGCGATCAAGCCATGCTTGACGGCCAGCTTGGTGATATACGCAGGCCGGTGCACACCGAGTTTTTCTTTAATGGTCTGGCTGACATTGCTGATGGTTTTCAGCGACAGCTCCAGACGCTCGGCAATCTCGGCATTGGTCAGGCCTTCTGCCATCAACTTGAAAATTTCCAGATCACGTTCACTCAACAGGGATTGCGGTGACTCATCACCACGCACCGACAGGTTCGCCAGCCGTTCAGCAATATGCGGCAAGAAATACAATTCGCCCTGATGAGCGCGTTGCACGGCGTTTGCCAGATCGGCTGGATCACAGTCCTTGGTGACAAAAGCCTTGGCCCCCAGCCTGTAGGCTTCCTTGATCAATGCATCCTGATCAAACTGGCTGAGGAAAATGATTTTCGCATCGGGAAATTTTGCCAGGATGTTGCGCGCAGCGTCGAGTCCTGTCAGTTCGGCACCAAAGCGTATATCCAGTATCACCACGTCGGGCTGCAGGGTCGCAAAGAGTTCAAACGCCTCTTGCGGGGTTTTGGCCTGACCCAGCACTTTTATTCCCAGATTGCTGAGCGACATGGCAAAGCCCGTCATCACGATAGGGTGATCGTCAGCCAATAAAACACGAATGCCAGTTTGCTTTTGCATATACACAACACTTTCTGCCAAGGTAGAGAACTGTTTTACTCATTGAACGCAATGATAATGCTTTTTACTAGCAATTTTTCAATTTGAGAGAAAAACCACGACTGATCCCAGGAAATCCACTATGAGGGACAAGCAACTTTCAACGATAAAAGCTGAGATTATTCGTATTAAATTCCTTCGGCGTGCGTGATTTTCCAGAATATGGCAATAAAAATACCTCAAATATTTCCTTTAAATGCTTTTCAAGTGTCATTTTTATTGCTATTTTAAAGCATCTTGATTGCACTTCCAATTAAAAATCAGGACGAAAACCCGTATGCCATAGCATCGGTCTTTCTCAGGCTTTGCTAAACCCCTGGAGGAAAAAATGGAATTTACCGAAAACAAGCAAAATCCCTTCAAACGCATGTCACGTCTTGGCGTAGTCACCCTGCTGCATGTTGCTTTGCTGGCTGTCATTCTCAACGACATGAAAATCAAGATTTCCTTACCGTCTGCTCCCCCCATCATTTTAAAAGATATAACCGAGCCTAAAGTGAAGGAGCCGGAACAACCAAAATTCGACAGAGAACTGCCAAAGCCCAAAGACCCACCACCCTATTTCCCCGAGGTAGAAACCAAAGTCAAGCCTACGACAGATGAATCCGGCATAGCAAAGAAAACGGGCGACGCCAAGGAGGGAAAAGGCAAAACAGAAAGCGGTGGCGCTGAGGGTGGTACCGGCACAAGCACAGAGCCACCGGCAGTTATCAAAGCGCCGCATCATGTTGCTGCCGTGGTGGACATGAACGCCTGCACCAAGCCCGTCTACCCAGCCAGTTCCATACGCAATGAGGAAACCGGGACCGTCACTTTCTCGATGCTGATTGGATCCGATGGCCGCGTGCTGGAAACCAAAACTGATACTTCCAGCGGATTCCGCACTCTTGACCGGGCCGCAGCACAGGCATTATCTATATGTCGCTTCAAGCCAGGCACGGTGGATGGCGTACCGCAACAAAGCTGGACCAAGGTGCAATATGTCTGGAAGATAGATGGATGATTTCTTGCAACGCCCGGTCAGCAATTACCTGGCGCCAGGTAATTGCTGACGAGAAGTCTCTTGTTTACTTGTCTAGTGTAGTGTTGCACGCAGATTGCCGCTTATAAAATCGCGAATTTTTCGTTGAGACAAGGAAAAAACCGCCGCAATACACTAGATGCCAGACACTTGCATCGGATTAATGAAACCGACTCCACGAGCTATCGAAGGACACACGAAATCATGACTATCACATCTGTCGACATAATTTCCAGGACAACTGGCAACAATAATAGTTTTGGCCTGCCCTGTGCGGATCCGGTTCGCGACAACATCAGGGCAGAAACCCTGAAAGTTGATGATATCTACTGGCTGGCGACGTTTAATGAAGTTCGCCAAAAAAGGATGGAAACCCTGATTACCGTCAACGTCAAGTTACGCAAGGTAAAACTGGGCGTGATTCATGGTGCTGGCAAAATCCAGGTGCCAGAAAAACCGATGCCTGCACTGGATCTATCTGACACAACGGCATTACAATTCCTGACCAGAAAAACCTGGTCCCCGACATGAAAACAAGTGTTTTTTTAGCAGAAAAAAACACTGCAATGATCAGGAAAATTTTCGTCTTGCTGGGTTGCCTGATATTGCTGCCAATGGGTCAGGCCAGTTGTTGGGCCACCGAAGTCGCCAATCTACACTATGCGCAGACGGGGCGGCCTGGCATGGCTTTCCATATTCAAGAGCAGCATACAACACCGTACAAATCGGCAGTCCTGATGGTCAAGGTATTGGATGGTCAGCACCGTGACCCGACTGATACCATGGAATTTCATCCCTATGAAGGGACTCTGGCACGAGCGCCTTATCTGGGCATCATGGTCTTGATCTGTGCCTGGTTATTACCCTTGGGAATGCTGTTAGTCACGGCCCTCACCGTTACCGACTTTCGTAAGTCTCGCCGTCAAGACACGCTGAAACTGACATCATCTAGTCATACAGAGGCCCTACAATGACGAAAACCCGGATTGAGTGACGATGTAGCGTAACTTAAGGTCTGTTGTGTTCATGATGCAGTCTTGTAAACTGCGTTGCTGAACCCAGGCGCACGCCACTCGCTACACGCAATCAGAGATTTCTAAAGCATTCATAGCCAACTCTGTAAAGCCATGCAAAAACTCAGCAAGAATTCCCGTCGCCAGTTTTTACGCCAGGCCACCGTCGGCGCCAGCACTCTTTTAGGTGGATCAAGCTTGCCGGCATTTGCTTTGTCACCGGCCTATATCACCTCAGATAAATTGCGACCGCAAATGCCTTGTGGTGTCATGAGCGGCGACATTACCGGCAACAAGGCCATCATCTGGAGTCGCACCGACAGGCCAGCCCGTATGCTGCTTGAGTATGCCAGCAATGAAACCTTCAAAGATGCGCGCAGCATCAGCGGCCCGTTGGCATTACCTGGCAGCGATTACACGGCACGCATAGACCTCAGTGGCTTGCCTGCTGGTCAGCGTACCTTTTACCGCGTGCGCTTTCAGGATTTACAAAATCCATCGGCAAACAGTGAACCTGTACAAGGCAGCTTGCTGATACCGGGCGGCACGGAACGCGACATCATTTTTGCATTTTCAGGCGATGAAGCCGGCCAGGGGTGGGGTATCAATGAGGCCTTTGGCGGATACCGGATTTATGAAAGCATGCGTCGCTTCCAACCTGATTTTTTCATTCATTCCGGCGACCAGATTTATGCTGACGGGACGATACAGGCGCAAGTCAAACTTGACGATGGCAGCCTGTGGAATAACCTGGTGACACCAGCCAAATCCAAAGTCGCAGAAACCCTGGAAGATTATCGCGGCAATTTTGCCTATAACTTCCTCGACGCAAATAAACGACGTTTTGCCGCCGAAGTGCCTTTTCTGGTGCAATGGGATGATCACGAAGTACGCAATAACTGGTATCCGGGTCAGCAAATCGGTGCTGCGGAAAAGCGTTATCACGAACGCGACTTAAATGCACTTGCGCAAAATTCCCGCCGTGCGATGTTTGAATACAATCCCTATCGCATAGACGAGAACGATCCCGGACGCATTTACCGCATGTTCAACTACGGCCCCATGCTTGAAGTGTTCATGCTGGACGAGCGCAGCTATCGCGGAGCCAATTCTCCCAATCGTCAAAGCAGGTTGGACAAGGATGCAGCCTTTCTGGGCAAGGCACAATTGCAATGGATAAAACAGGCCCTGCTGCGTTCACGCTCGACTTGGAAAGTCATCGCAAGCGATATGCCAATTTCCCTGGTGGTGCCCGACCTGAACCCGGACGTGCCGCAAGGTACATTTGAAGCCTGGGCCAATGGCGACAATGGCAAACCTCTGGGACGCGAGCTGGAAATTGCAGAGCTATTGAAATTCATCAAGCAGCACAATATCAAGAACGTGGTGTGGGTTACTGCTGATGTGCACTATGCCTCAGCCACTTATTATTCACCCGGCAAAGCCAGCTTTACCGACTTTAAGCCATTCTGGGAATTTGTCGGTGGCCCACTGAACGCAGGCACGTTTGGCCCCAACGAAGTCGACCAGACCTTTGGCCCCGACGTGCGCTATGTCAGCGTACCGAAAGACCTGAAACAAAATCGCTCACCAGCAGACTTACTGCAAT
The DNA here is from genome assembly GCF_049340265.1 of Undibacterium sp. Di26W. Taxonomy (NCBI): domain Bacteria; kingdom Pseudomonadati; phylum Pseudomonadota; class Betaproteobacteria; order Burkholderiales; family Oxalobacteraceae; genus Undibacterium; species Undibacterium sp. Di26W. The sequence continues at coordinate 339,164 of NZ_JBMPOR010000004.1, read as the reverse complement.
TCTTTGGCATCGCCAAAATCGATGCAAAAACCAAGGTAATGACGGTGTCCCTGCACGATATTGATGGCAAGAACCTGTACAAGGTTGATATCAATCCTGAGGTTTAAGTTCGATCAAATCATTCTTCACCCAACGCAAATGAAAAATGGCTAACCATCAGGTCAGCCATTTTTTTTCACAAAAACTAAAACAATTACTTATAGACAGTCACCGGCTCAGGATTTTGCACCGGTGTCACTGGCTGGCCCTGTATGCGGACATTCTGTCCACGGTTATTACCGCGTGGATAACCGAACTGCACCATCAGCTCATTGTAGGCATTGTCTGCCAGCGTGTGCGAAGTCTCTTGCATGACTTTACCGCGATTGAACACCACACGGTCACCGGCACGGCTGATGATCTTGGTATCAACGCCTGAACCGCTGGCGCTGAAAGCTGCCTTGATTTCATACGTCTTGGTATTGATCAGGCTGAAATCAGCAACCAGGTCCAACGACAGGCTGGCTGTCATGGAATTGCCGTATTGCAGTTGATTGCTTTCCTGGCGGAACTGGATATTGCTCAGTGTGCCAAACAAGACATAATCAGCGCCTGGATACATACCCTGTTTGATACGACCGATGATGTCGTAAATTTTTTCCATGGGCTTGCCAACATAGGGGCGTGCCTGTACCAGCGTAACGCCACCGCCCTTGATCAGCGAGCCTTTCAGGTCGGCGGTATAGGTTTTCAGTTCGCCGCGGTCAATATAGGTATAAAAACCTTCAGCTTCGTAGTAATTGCTTTCGCTCTTGGCGTTCACATTGCCACGTTGTGAATAGCTGCGATCCGTTTCACGCTCGCTATAGCTACCCTTGACACTGCTTTTGCTGGAAGCAGACACCACATGGAAATATTCACTGACTTTTTCTTCGTATGTCAGATCAGTCACGGCAATTTTTGGTTCAGCCGCATAAGCGCTGAATGCAGTGACCGAGCAAAACAGGCCTGCCACCAATTTTTTCAAATTCAACATCGTATTTCCTTTTTGAAGGATTAGCGCTTGGAAGTTTTACGAATTTCTTTTTCGTCTTGCCATTCGATGGAACCATCTTCCACGTCATACAACTTCAAGGTCATTTTATAAAACACGTCTTTGGTGTTTGCACTTTGCTTGACGATTGACACAATCTCACCTTCCAGGGAATACTTGGCGGCTGTCATGTTGCCGATTTTTGCCTTGCCATCATTTTTGTACAGGCCACTTTGATTTTGACGTTGCAACTCATCGACGCCTTGCTGCATTTCATCGGCACTGCGGGTGAACTTGACCTTGCGGCTTTTTACCAGTGCAGTCTGGATACTGTTCATGATGGATTTGGTATCGATGTATTCGCTGGTCTTGTTGCGTACACCGGCCAGTGTCATGGTAGGGCGATTTGCCAATACCGGATCTTCCAGCAGGGAACCGACCATTTTTTCTGCAATCATCTGCAAGTCAGTGGAGCCGAATTCATTGGTAACGGTTTCTACTGCCTTGTTGTCGCCATAGGTGGTCTGACGCGCCAGGCTGACGGTAGGCTGAGACAGTTTTGTCTGGCAGGCGCTGAGTGAGGCACACACCAGCGCCAGCATGACGCAGGATTTGGACAGTGAGGAAATGTTTTTCATAGGTGCTCCGTAATTAAATTTTATCTGTTTCAACTCTGCAAAATCTGTATCCACTTAGCGTGGTTCTGCACTCATTTCAATCTTGAAGTCGGTCGCTTGCGGACCATAGGCTGTGCCTCTGATGAACTGGCTTTGCTTGCCCAGTATCATCAAGGGTTTCCATACTTCACCATCACCTACCTGCATGCCTGCGGCATCTGTCCAGCGGAAGCGGTAATACACACGCACATCCTTGACGATTTGATTGACGAGTTCTGCCTGTACCACCAGGACATCATTTTTGCGTTGTGAACGCAGGTCGGTCACCTGGACGCCTTCCAGCGTGCCACGCACGATCAGCTTGGCGGCAATGCCGGGAGAAACGGCGTTAGGAATATCATCCGCCATGACTGGTGTGGTAAAACAGGCGGCAACCAGAGCGGCGCATGCTGCAAATTGTTTGGAAAACTGTTTCATATACCCTCTGTTATCAATTGGATGTCAATTGGATTTGGCACTGCTGGTGCTGCTGGTACTGGTGGTTGCTGTGGCTGTAGCAGCCTTGGCTGCCGGTTTTGCTTTTGCTGCGGTCTTGGACTTGCCTTTTGCTGTTTCCGCAGGTTTGGCTTCTGGCTCGGCCTGCAATTGTGCCACCGGTGTCACGCTGCCAAACTTTGCCTGGTCGCCCAGATAGGTCTTGTCCTGATACATGCGGACCGGTACTACCATGTAACGACCATCCACCGTCAGCTTCATGCTGTCACCCGGGCGGTTGGAAAAGTTCACTTCATATTCACCAGGTGCAATAAAGGCACGCGCAACAAAAACGCGTTCTGGCAGACTGCGCCACATGCGGTCATCTGCCGGGCTTTCAGTCGCGGCGACGGCGACGTTTGCTGCCAGTCCGGCAAGAGCGCCGAATTTCTTGTTGACCTGATCCTGTGCCACCGCCTTGGTCACGGTGCGAATCGCGGCGCGTGTTTGTATTCCAGGCAATTCATCTTTCAATGCCTTGCGGGCCATGACATTGAAGTCGGTCACCAGCGCTGTTGGCAACACCTGGTTACCGACACGCACACTGTCAATCACAGGCGCATTGGTATCCGGATAAATCACCGGGAAAGCGAAGGATACCGTCACCAAGCCCCTGCCAGTAGGTACCGGGAAAGCAATTTTCTTGGATTGACGTGCTGGCGAATTGCCGGCTTCGATAATGAACAAGACATCAGTCACACCTTTTTTGCGACGGAAGCTGGTACGTTGGTCGAGCCCCTTGAGGCCATCTTCCAGCACCGGCAAATCAGGGCGCAATTCTATCGCCTTGCGATAGCCGGGTGCGGCCAGACCAGGTTCATTCAGAGCTTCATACACAAAACCTGCCATGTAATGGCTGAGTGCATTCTGGTAGCCATTTTTGAGTTTCAGTACTTCGGGATCATTCAAGGTTTCTACCGGATAACCATTCAGTTCCTTGCCTGACGTGCTGACGCCTTTGTCTTTTGCTTCTTTTTCAGCTTCTGCAGTTTCCTTGGCGCGGAATTCGGCGATCACGGCTTCGCGTTCATGGGTGCGCTTGATATCGACGCGGGCCGTATCAAGATCACCCAGGTTCAGCCGGTTCATGGCCATGCGTGTGGTCAGCATGACTTTTTCATAGTCCTGGCCTTCATAGTCACGGCTGGCATCGCCCATGATGGTGGCACCGATCTGGCCCATCAATTTCTGCGGTGAGGACTTGGCTGTTTCTTCCCATTCCTTCACTTTGGTGTCGGCAACATCGAATGCATCCAGGCTATCCTTGTAGCGCTTGCCTATGCGCATCAGTTCACCTTTTTCCAGATTCAGCAACAGATCAGCTTTATTATTGCCCTGTGTTTGTGCTTCCACTTGTTTGATCGCTTCATCGATCTGGCCGCTTTTGGCGACAGAAAGAGAAGCTGCAACTTTGCTGTCATGGGTTGGCGTAGTCACGCAACCGGCGAGCAATAGTGCCGCGACAATAGGGGTATAGGAGACAGTCGATAGGCGCATAGTTATGATTATGATTTTTTTTGAGAGAAACGAAAAGGCACGACATGCAAGACACCTCCTTCAACCTACTACGGCGCAAGCACAGCCAACAAGTATAGTAAGGCTATGCCATATTGTCATTGAAAGAACTGCTACAAAAATACAGTTGTGTAACGAGTTGTAATTAACTCATCTCAAAAGATCATTACTGCATGGAAGTTTTGTGTGCATCTGTTTCCACCAGCCAATTATCCACCTGATGCATGAAATCCGGCAGGCGATTGACATCCTTGCCACCAAGGCTGTGCCCCACACCGGGAAATCGACTGATATGAATTTGCTTGCCAGCAAGGCTAAAGGTTTGCTGCAAATTATCGACGGCACCGGGAGGTATCACAGGATCGGCTTCCCCAATCGCCAGGAAAATGGGTATGCCTGCATGCAGCAAATTCTGCGTTTGCGGAATAGCTGCAATTTCAGACCAGTAACGCCAGCTACGTCCATGGACGCGTAGCGCATCTTGATCAGCCGGCACTGTCAGCAATGCGTTCTGCAAGGCTTGCCAGCCCTGTTGCATATGGGGGTGATACATGGCCAGTGAACGATAAGCATCCTGTGCATTCATGCCTGCATGCGAGAGCAACACCAGATGCGTCGCCTGTATTTGTTGCGCCAGTATCGGTGCCAGCTCCGCACCTTCAGACACCCCCCACACAATCACGCGCCTGGGTCTGATGCCATGTTGCTGCAGACTGGCGAGTTGCGTTCGCATGAATTGCAGTTGATCTGCCTGCCAGCGCGAGGGGTGATCGGCACGCACAAATGCGTCACCACATGATTGGCCATTTGAACCAGGAAAAATATGTCGCTTGTGCAGAATAAGAATGCGTGTACGACCAGACTCGCCTTCCATTCCAGAAAAATACTGCGGCAGAAATTCGCCCATGCTGACACAATCCGAACCAGAAATCACAAAGATCAGGTTCGCCAGCGGCCCATCGGCATCCTGTTGCCGCCAGGGCTTTTTTTCCAGTTGATAATAAATCGCCTTGCCACCATCACTGAACTGGAATTGACTCAGTTGCACCAGTGTCCGTCCGCGTTGCAGTTCGGCCATGTTGCAAGCGGATAGCAGGCAGCACAGTATCATGCTGATCAGCACGGATGCATATCTGCGCAGGTACTTGAAATCAAATATAGTCATGTGCCGTGGTTTAGCTGATTACCACGCGATACAACGCATTTTGCAAATGCCTTGCGTGACTCATCTTCATCAATCTCATCAGACAATTGTTTGCGGTTTTCATCCCAACTGCACTCACCTTGTAGACGGCCACGTTTATCGTATGAGATGCACGCACCGGTTGATAAGTAGCAAAATAGATATTGCAATGCTCAACTTTATCATTCCTGTAAGCAGTATCCTGTAAAACTTGGTAAGTGAAGAAGAAAACCTCCGGGGACGCTGCAAGAAGGGCTAAAGCAGTTTCCAGGGGTAGCAGCAGCGAAATTCAATGCTGTGTTTTTAACAATCTCACTCTTCTAACCTTAGTCCGCGCCCATGTCAAGACTGGCGCAAAGTCGCAAATTGCGTATCATCTGCGCCTTGATTGCTTTTTTATTGTCTGGATTCTGGATTTATGTTGCCTTCGATTGAACAAAGACTTGCCGTAGAACTGGCTGCCAAACCAGTTCAGGTTGCCGCTGCTGTTGCCTTGCTGGACGAAGGTGCGACCGTCCCGTTTATCGCCCGTTACCGTAAAGAAGTGACTGGTGGCCTGGATGATATCCAGTTGCGCCTGCTGGAAGAGCGCTTGCGCTACCTGCGCGAGCTGGAAGACCGCCGCACTGCCATCATTGCTTCGATAGAAGAACAGGGCAAGATGACGCCGGTACTGCTGGATGCCATCACCCATGCCGAAGACAAGACCCGTCTCGAAGATTTGTACCTGCCATACAAACCCAAACGCCGCACCAAGGCCCAGATCGCCGTTGAAGCCGGGCTGTTGCCACTGGCCGATGCCTTGCTGGCTGACCCCATGCTGAACCCGGATACAGAAGCAGCAAGCTATCTGAAACCGGCCTTCACCACCGACAATGGCGACAACCCCGGCGTGCCAGATGCCAAAGCCGCGCTTGATGGTGCCCGTCAAATCTTGATGGAACGCTTTGCTGAAGATGCCACTCTGCTGCAAGCCTTGCGCGAATATCTGAATGACCACGGCATCGTGGAATCCAAGGTGGTCGCTGGCAAAGAAGAGGCGGGTGAAAAATTTGCCGATTATTTTGATTATTCCGAAACCCTGGGCACTATCCCTTCTCACCGTGCGCTGGCCCTGTTCCGTGGCCGCCGCGAAGAAATGCTGACGGTGACCCTGCGTCTGGACAGCGAAGAAGAAAAACCAAAATGGGATGCCCCACTGAACCCATGCGAAAGCCGCATCGCCGCCCGCTTTGGTGTCAGCCAGAAAGACCGCCCTGCCGACAAATGGCTGGTCGATACCGTGCGCTGGGCCTGGCGCGTCAAGGTCTTCATGCATCTGGATACTGAATTGATGGGCAAGCTGCGTGAAACCGCAGAAATCGAAGCCATCAATGTCTTTGCCCGTAACCTGAAAGCCCTGTTGCTGGCAGCACCTGCCGGCCCGCGCGCCACCATGGGTCTTGATCCTGGCCTGCGTACCGGTGTCAAAGTAGCGATCGTTGATGCTACTGGCAAAGTGGTTGAGTATGCGACGATCTATCCGCATCAGCCACGCAATGACTGGGATGGTTCGCTGCACGTCCTGGCGCAACTGGCGGCCAAACACAATGTCTCATTGATCTCTATCGGCAATGGCACGGCTTCGCGTGAAACCGACAAGCTGGCGGGCGACCTGATCAAGCTCAAGCCTGAACTCAAGCTGACCAAGATCGTCGTGTCTGAAGCCGGTGCATCTGTGTATTCCGCATCCGAATTCGCTTCAAAAGAATTGCCTGATCTGGATGTATCCATCCGTGGTGCTGTATCGATTGCGCGTCGCCTGCAAGACCCTTTGGCTGAACTGGTGAAGATTGATCCCAAATCCATCGGCGTGGGTCAATACCAGCATGATGTCAGCCAGTCCCAACTGGCGCGCTCGCTCGACGCAGTTGTCGAAGACTGCGTAAATGCGGTTGGTGTGGATGTGAATACTGCTTCTGCACCTTTGCTGGCGCGTGTCTCCGGCCTGTCGTCCAGCGTGGCGCAAAGTATCGTCAATTTCCGCGATGCCAAGGGCATGTTCAGCTCACGTTCTGACTTGCGTGCAGTACCACGTCTGGGCGACAAGACTTTTGAACAGGCCGCTGGTTTCTTGCGCATCATGAACGGCAGCAACCCGCTGGATGCATCCGCAGTCCATCCTGAATCTTATCCGCTGGTAGAAAAAATCCTGGCTGATATCAAGAAGGACGTGAAGGGTGTTATTGGCGACGCTGGGTTACTTAAATCCCTGAACCCGGCCAAATATGCCGACGAAAAATTCGGCGTGCCTACCATTACCGACATCATCCGCGAACTGGAAAAACCGGGTCGGGATCCACGTCCTGAATTCACTACCGCCACCTTTAAAGATGGCGTGGAAGAAATCAAGGACTTGCGTCCAGACATGATACTGGAAGGGGTGGTCACCAACGTGGCCGCCTTTGGCGCTTTTGTTGATATCGGTGTACACCAGGATGGTCTGGTGCATATCTCGGCGCTGTCGAACACCTTCGTCAAAGACCCGCATACCGTGGTCAAGGCTGGCCAGGTGGTTAAGGTGAAGGTACTGGAAGTGGATGTCAAACGCCAGCGTATCGCGCTGACCATGCGTCTGACAGATGCGGCACCGGTAGCAGGCAGCAAACCTGAACAGCGCGGCGACCGTAACGATGCCAAGCGCTTGAATCAACACCGTTCACAAGCCCAGGCACCAGCACCTGCTGGCAATGCGATGGCGGCGGCGTTTGCGAAATTGCGTGGGTAATAATATTGCAGCCTGCATATTCCTTCCCCCTGAAGGGAAGGAATATGTGATTTATCCAACTGTCCCAAATTGTGACAGTCTGACCGGTGTTGCGAAATAATGTGACAAGCTCGCGCTTGCTGCAACACAAGTAGTCAGTTACTCCTATCTGAATATTTTGCCGTATTTGCTCCTTCCCCCTTCAAGGGGAGGGAATTCATCCGCCGCTTACGCTCAACTATTTCGCCAGTTCAACATCTCCAGCATGGCACGCCGTTTGCGTTGTTATCGATGTGTCGCATTACTTATGCGCACCCTCTAACAAACAACGGAGATCACCATCATGAACATGGCAGACATCAGCAAACTGGGTATCAGCAATCCTTTCGCCAAACGCTACGACAATTTTATCGGTGGCAAATTTGTAGCCCCGGTCAAGGGTGAATATTTTGAGAATATCAGCCCCGTCATCGGCCAGGCTTTTTGCGAAGTTGCGCGTTCAACGGCAGAAGATGTGGAACTGGCACTGGATGCCGCCCATGCAGCCAAGAAAGCCTGGGGCAAGACCTCGCTGGCGGAACGTTCCAACATACTCAATAAAATCGCCGACCGTATGGAAGCCAATCTGAGCCTGCTGGCAACGGCAGAGACCATAGACAATGGCAAACCCATACGCGAAACCATGGCGGCGGATATCCCGTTGGCCATCGATCACTTCCGCTATTTCGCTGGCTGCATACGTGCACAAGAAGGTTCAGTTGCGCAAATTGATGACCAGACATATGCCTATCATTTCCATGAACCCCTGGGTGTGGTTGGGCAAATCATCCCCTGGAATTTCCCTATCCTGATGGCAGTCTGGAAGGTGGCACCGGCACTGGCTGCAGGCAATTGTATCGTCCTGAAACCGGCAGAACAAACCCCCGCTTCCATCATGGTCTTGATCGACCTGATCAAGGACTTATTGCCGCCCGGTGTCTTGAATATCGTCAACGGCTTTGGTCTGGAAGCCGGCAAGCCATTGGCGACCAGCAAACGTATCGCCAAAATCGCCTTCACAGGTGAAACCGGAACCGGTCGCCTGATCATGCAATATGCGTCGCAAAATATCATTCCCGTGACTTTGGAACTGGGCGGTAAATCGCCGAATATTTTCTTTGCCGATGTCATGGATCATGATGACGCCTTCTTCGATAAATGCCTGGAAGGCTTTGCCATGTTTGCGTTGAATCAGGGCGAAGTCTGTACCTGTCCTTCGCGCGTGTTGATACAGGAATCCATTTACGATCAATTCATGGCAAGAGCCGTCAAGCGTGTCGCCGCCATCAAGCAGGGCAACCCTCTCGACAGCACGACCATGATAGGTGCGCAGGCATCGCAGGAACAACTGGAAAAAATCCTGTCTTATCTGGACATAGGCAAACAGGAAGGTGCACAACTCTTGCTGGGTGGTGAAAGAAATATGCTGGATGGTGATCTGGCCAAGGGTTATTACGTCAAGCCAACTATCTTCCAGGGTCATAACAAGATGCGCATCTTCCAGGAAGAAATCTTTGGGCCCGTGGTGTCGGTCACCACCTTCAAGGATGAAGAAGAAGCACTCTCCATTGCCAACGATACCTTGTATGGTCTGGGTTCTGGCTTGTGGACACGCGACGGTTCACGCGCATTCCGTGTGGGTCGCGCCATAGAAGCTGGCCGTGTCTGGACCAATTGCTACCATCTGTATCCAGCCCATGCGGCCTTTGGCGGTTACAAACAATCCGGCATCGGTCGTGAAAACCACAAGATGATGCTGGATCACTATCAGCAGACCAAAAACCTGCTGGTGAGCTATAACCCGAATGCGATGGGATTCTTTTAGCAATCATTAAGTTCAAGACCTCTCAACACAGAGGCACAGAGGAAAGCAGGAAACCGTCAGGATTTTTAGCTCCTTCCCCTTCAAGGGGAAGGTTGGGATGGGGATGGGGTTCTTCAGAAAATGGAATAATGGCCCATCAACTGAAACCCATCCCCACCCTAACCCTCCCCTTGAAAGGGAGGGAATTTATATCTGGATTTTTGTTAAATGAAGTAACAAAAAAAACATAGGATACAGAAAAAAATGACCAACGCACCTGCCCGCGTCACCGCCACACCTGTTGCGCTGGAATTTATCGGTGCGCTGCAAAACAAATACGGTCCGCTATTATTCTTTCAGTCCGGTGGTTGCTGTGATGGCAGTTCACCCCTGTGTTACGCCAGGAATGAATATGGCATAGGCGATGCCGATGTGTATCTGGGCGATCTGGATGGCACGCCGTTTTACATGGGTAGCGATCAGTTTGAATACTGGCGGCACACCCAATTGATCATTGATGTGGTGGCTGGCATGGGCGGCATGTTTTCGCTCGACAATGGCACAGGCAAACGCTTCCTGACGCGATCACGTCTGTTCACAGATGAAGAAAATAATTTGCTGGGCGCTGCCGTGTTGCACGGTCCACAAGTGTAATCAATCGCTCTTCAAAGCCGCCAGTTTGCGATAAATTGTATTGCGCGACACGCCCAATGCCTTGGCGGCAGCAGAGACATTCCCCTGATGCCGTTGTAAAGCCTGTTGTATGGCATCCATTTCCAATACTTCCAGGCTGGATGCTGGCTGAGTGGTCGTTGCAGATGAGGCCGCTGGCGCGCTTATCGCCTCCATATCTTCCAGAAAATCTTCAGGAAGATGTTCCAGCCGGATTTCCATATCGGCATCCGTCATGACGATGGCCGTGCGCAACAAATTCGTCAATTGACGGAAGTTGCCCGGCCAGCCATGAGCGTGAAAGACTTGCATGACCGCGGGCGCAATTCTGTACTGCCGCCCCTCGCTCTCTGTCGCCAGCACTTTCTCTATGACGATGCCAAGATCAGAGCGCTCACGCAAGGGTGGCAGGCGCACGACCAGCCCATTCAGGCGGTAATACAGGTCATCGCGAAATTCGCCTTTGCCTATCATCTCGCGCAGATTGCGATTGGTGGCGCAAATCAGGGCGAGGTTGACGGGAATGGATTTGCTGCTGCCCAGCGGCGTCACCATGCGTTCCTGCAAGACACGCAGCAAGCGTGCTTGCAGGTTCAGGGGCATGTCGCCGATTTCATCCAGAAACAGCGTGCCACCATTCGCCTGCAAGATCTTGCCTACATTACCCTTCTTGCGCGCACCGGTAAAGGCACCATCTTCATAGCCGAATAATTCGGATTCAATCAGGGTTTCGGGTATCGAGGCGCAATTTACTGCCACAAAGGGACCGGATTTGCGCGGTGAATCATTGTGCACCGCCTGCGCCAGCAGTTCCTTGCCGGTGCCGGTTTCCCCCGTCACCAGGACGGAAATATCCCGACCTATGACACGCTTGAGTTTATCGATGGCGCGGGCGACTTGTTCATCACCCGTATCCAGATAATGCAGGCTGGATAATTTGGGTCTGGTTTCGGCAACCTGTGCTATTTGCGGTTCACGCGCATTGTCAAGCACATGGCGGGCGGCGGCAGACTGACGTTTCAGGCTCTGGCTCTTGGCATACACGCGCACACCGTTGTGCAGGCACAGCGTTAGCAAACCCGGTGCAGCCGTCCGGTAATGCTCGTGCAGGGCGGATACCGGCAAGCCAAACAGAGATGAAAAGGTATGTGCCTGCAGGGCAGACAAGCTCAACCCCAGTTGGAACAAGCCACTGCGGCTAGCCGACAAAAAGCGGCCATCGCTGTCAAAACAGGCGATGCCTTCCATCAGCGTACCCAGAAATTCCGGGCGGCTATGGAAACTCAGTTTGATGGCATCCTGAAAAGACGAGGCAAATAATTGGTTTTCTATCATCTGCGCCGACATACGCACCAGCGCCATGGTGTGTTTGTGGAAATTATGCTGGTCACCGGTCACGTCCAGTACGCCGATGACATTGCCCATGACATCAAAAATCGGGGCAGCGGAACAAGTCAGAAAGCTGTTTGCTTCCAGGTAATGTTGATCTGCATGGACTATTGTTGGCATTTTTTCGGCAATGGCGGTGCCGATGGCATTGGTACCTTTGCTACGTTCTGACCACGCCACACCGCGGCTAAGTGCCACTCTGTCGGCTTTTTCCAGAAAATCGGCATCCCCCAGAGTGTGAATGATGAGCCCATTCACGTCGGTCAGGATGACCATATTATGCGTGTTGATTATTTGTTCATACAGGGTTTCCATGACGGGCACTGCATGCTGATGCAAGACCTGGTTTTGCTCCAGCAGCGCTTTCAGGTCAGTCTTGCCCAAAGGGCCATAATCCGGCGCAGCTGTGCGCGGTATGCCATAGGCGGCGGAACGTTCATGAGCCTGTTCTATCATCATGTGAGCAGATGAAGCAGAAATCAGGCCAAGGTCAGAAACTTGCCCTGATGAAATTCTTGTATCACGTATGTGCATACGGGTCTCCAGCAACATGGCCGATTTTATTGGCTCTGAGGGCTTAATGTAACACCATTGGTATCTGATGTCGGCAACTCCCATCAGATTTTAGTCCTTCCTTTCTCCCATCATCTTGACCCAGGTCAGCTACACTGAATTGTGCTTTCCTCTATAATGAGAGGATTCGTTATTTAAGGAAGATAGCCATGAGCGACGTACAAAGCTGGATTAAAGAAACCGTCACAGGAAACCCTGTCGTTTTATTCATGAAAGGAACTGCCCAGTTCCCACAATGCGGCTTCTCTGGCCGTGCCGTGCAATTGCTGAAAGCCAGTGGTGTGGAAAACCTGGTCACCATCAATGTGCTGGAAGACCCGGAAGTACGTCAGGGCGTCAAGGATTATTCCAACTGGCCTACGGTTCCACAACTGTATATCAAGGGTGAATTTGTCGGCGGTTCTGACATCATGAATGAAATGTTTGAAAGCGGCGAACTGCAAGCCCTGCTGAAAGACTAAGACAGGAATGACTGCACCTGCCGCCTCCAAGCGCCTGATTGTTGCCATTACCGGTGCGACAGGTGCTGTCTACGGCGTGCGCCTATTGCAGGTTTTGCGTAATATTTCCGGTGTAGAAAGTCATCTGCTGATTTCAGAAGCAGGTGTACTGAATCTGCATCAGGAAATGGACATGAAGCGCAAGGATGTCGAAGCCATGGCCGATGTTGTCCACAATGTGCGCGATGTCGGTGCCAGTATTGCCAGCGGTTCGTTTTTATCGGATGGCATGGTCATCGCCCCTTGCTCAATGAAGACCCTGGCAGCCGTGGCACACGGCTTGTCTGACAATCTGATCACCCGTGCGGCCGATGTGGTCTTGAAAGAACGCCGCCGTCTGGTCTTGATGGTGCGCGAAACACCCTTCAATCTGGCCCACTTGCGCAATATGACTGCCGTCACCGAAATGGGCGGCATCATCTTCCCACCCCTGCCGGGTTTTTACCACCGCCCACAAAGCATAGACGAGATGGTCGACCACACTCTCGGTCGCGTACTCGACATGTTTGCCCTTCCGCATGAACTGACACCTCGCTGGCAAGGTATCAAAGAAAACGCTTAGCAAGCTCATAGAGAGTACGTACATAGCTGTCATGGCGCGTCACAAGCCCGTCGACCATTCGCGGAAAATTTTTTCCACGCAATTTACTACGAGGTCCGGTCCAACGAAACAAACAGAAAAAACGGGGCAGATGATAAATCTGTCCCGTTTTTTATTGGGGTAAATGAGCAATCAAAGATTGTTCTTCAAAAACTCCCACTTGGCTTTTTGTAGCGACCATATTATCCAGTCCCCACGTGGGCTGTGGCCTGCACCTGGATACAATTGCAGGCTGTAGTCCTTACCATTCCTGATCAATTCATCGATCAGCATGACAGTATTTTGCGGATGCACATTGTTGTCCATGGTGCCATGCATGAGAAGGATTTTACCGCTCAGCTTATTGGCTGCTTTCAACACACTGCCTTTGTCATAGCCTTCGGCATTTTCCTGCGGCAAACCCATGTAGCGCTCGGTATAGATGCTGTCATACAGGCGATAATCAGTGACTGGCGCGCCGGCAAAACCTATCTTCCAGGCCGTGCTGTGGGTCATCGCATACGAGGTCATATAGCCGCCGTAACTCCAGCCATTCAGGGCTATCCTGTCCATGTCGGCCCAGCCTTGGTGGCGCAGCCATTCCAGGCCATCCAGTTGATCCTGCAATTCCAGTTGACCCAGTTTTTTATGTATCGGCCAGGCACTGACTGCGCCCTTGTTGCTGGCACTGCGGTTATCCAGTATCCACACCACATAACCCTGTTGTGCCAGGAAGTGATGCCAGAGATTGTTGTTCCAGCGGTCCGTAACCTGCGGTGTCATGGGGCCGGCATACAGATGCTGGTAGACAGGGTATTTTTTCTTCGGATCAAAATCTGGTGGCAGGAATAACAGGCTTTCCATCAAAAAACCATCCCGCGCTTTGATTTGCTGTTGTGTCACGGTAGCCAGTTTCAGACCCTGCATTTTTTCTGGCATGCCGACATCATCAACCAGCTTCAGGGACGTGCCTTCGGCATTGAAGACAGCTTGCCTTGGCGGCTGCTTCAGGCTGCTCCAGCTATCGATGAAGTGCGTATATGCAGTATTCCAATGCGCCATATGGGTGCCTGACTCTGTCGTCAGTCTTTGCAGTTTGCCACCCTCCAGGCTGACGGCATACACATCGTTGCCTATGGGATTGCGTTCATTGGCGGCAAACAATACCCTGCCCCGGTTTTCATCCACCCCATAGATGCTACGGACATCCCATTCACCCTGGGTGATGGCCCCCTTCAACTGGTAATGTGTGTCATACCTGTACAAATGCCGGTGACCCGTACGGTCTGATTCCCAGACAAAGCTGCCATCCTTCAAGAACTGAGGCAATGGCAAACGATCAGTCCATGCCGGGCCGCTTTCACGCAGCAATTGCGTGCTACGGTATTGAGCGTCATATAAACGCAAATCCAGCCAGGTCTGTACCCGGTCTTGCCAGGATGCCAGCAATTTGCCGTCTGGTGTCCAGCCTACCTGTACGATCAGGGTTTCCTTGCCGGCATACGGGCTTTCAGTCCAGCTGGTTTTGCCGGCCATATCGACGACACCCAGCCTGACATCGGGATTGGGGTCGCCAGCTTTGGGGTAACGGGCGCGCTCAGTCCTGGCCGGCTGTACATGGTCACCGCTGAGGGTATACACCGGCACCCGACTTTCATCAAAACTCAGGTAAGCCAGTTTTTGCGAATCGGGTGCCCACCAGAAAGCACGCAGAGGGCCACGACCATACACTTCTTCCATGTACACCCAGTCAAGACGGCCATTAAATACAGTTTCACTGCCGCTGGTGGTCAGCCTTTTTTCGGTAGCACTGGCGACGTTGGTCACATACAGGTCATTCCCTTTCAGGTAAGCAACCGATTGCAGATCGGGGGATAGCAGGGCTTCATCTTCTGCCACATCAGGTGTGTGTGTCAGTTCCCTGACTTTGCCCCGTTGCAGATCGAGCAACCATACATCATTCTTGTAAGTGAACAGATAAGACTTCAGTTCAGGCTTGATCAGTGGCGTCAACTTGTCCACCTGGGCTTTGGCTTCTGGTTCCGGAATACCAGCCGTCATCATCATGGCCAGGATATTGCCATCCGCCGGCAAAGCCTGTTTTTCCCAGGTGACTGGATTGACCACCAGCTGCTGGACAACACCATTGACACTCTGGGTTTCTATCAGCCGGTTTTGCGCATCCCATGCCAGGCGGGTGAGCGGCCTGGTATCAAATTTTTCTTTTTTTGTCGGGTGATACAGCATGTCCAGACTCAACATCCCCTCTTGTGCCTGTACCTGGCTGGCAGCCATGGCCGCCAGACAAAGACACAACAAGCTTACCCTGCAATATGCATGATGCAACTTCATAACATTCCTCACCCATCAATATTGCGAAATTAGATAATTCCATGCCAAGGCATGAAGCAGGATGTGGACTGATTTCACCACAAGGTGTGAAATCAGTTCTCGTTTTACCAAGGAATTATGACTGCAGTCACTGGAATACAGTTCCTGCGTAGCCGGAATATGAAGAAAAATAGTGTGAAATCGCACGATCAGTCGATCATGCAAACAGGTGCTAAGCGATCGATTTCCGGGCGGATGCTACAACCTGGCTTTGTCCATGGCAGGGGAAACCGCTTTTTATTTAGGCACCTTGTTCATCACTGTCCAGTACAGACCCGCCTGTGCAACGACGCTCATGAAGGCATCGAAATCAACCGGCTTGATCAGGTAGCTATTAACGCCCAGCTTATAGCATTCCGTCACGTCCCGGCCTTCTGCTGACGACGTCAGCATCACTACCGGAATAGTCTTGCTGCGGTCATCGGCCTTGATCCGCCTGAGCACCTCGACACCATCCATTTTCGGCATTTTGATGTCCAACAAAATCAGCCTGGGATCGCCCTTGGCACGGCCTGCGTATTCGCCGGTATTAAAAATAAAATTCAGCGCAGCCACGCCATCCCTGACCCAGACCAGCTTGTTACCCAGGTTATTCTTTTTCAGCGCACGCATGGTCAATTCTGCGTCTTCTTCACTGTCTTCAACCAGCAAAATTTCTATTGCTTCCAGTTCATCCATTGTTCTCTCCCATAGGCAAGGTGAAAAAGAAAGTGGCACCTTCATCGACGACGGATTCCGCCCAGACACGTCCACCGTGCCGGCTGACAATGCGATGTACGATGGCAAGACCAACACCGGTGCCACTGAATTCATCGACATGATGCAGGCGCTGAAACACACCAAACAACTTGTCATAGTATTCCATATTAAAGCCGGCACCGTTGTCCTTGATCATATACCTGAGTACACCATCCTCGACACTGCCGCTGATCTCAATACGTGGCTGCTCTTTTTTGCTGCTGTACTTGATCGCATTGGACACCAGGTTCACCCAAGCTTGCTTCATCAGGCTACGATCTGCAAATGCCGGCGGCAAAGCCTGCAATTGTATCTCTGGCGGATCGGGCAAGTTCTGTACGGCGTCGTTAATGACTTCCTGCACCAGCATTGTCATGTCGATCTGAAATTTGACGACATCCTGGCGACCCAGCCTGGAAAAGGCCAACAAGTCATCAATCAGATTACCCATGCGCTGACTATTGCTACGTATGACTGCAAGGTAACGTGCTGCGCTCTGGTCCAGGGTGGCGGCATAGTCTTCTTCCAGCATGCGGCCAAAGCCATCAATGGCGCGCAAAGGTGCGCGTAAATCATGCGAGATCGAATAAGTAAAACTCTCCAGATCAGCGGTACGCTCTGCAATCCTTGCTTCCAGCGTCTGATTCAGTTCTTGCAGTTCATCATTCAGCAGAGCCTGTGCCCGGGTTCTTTCTTCGACCTTGCTTTCGAGTTCAGTATTCGATTGTTGCAAAGCCAGTTCCAGCGCATTGCGCTGATCATTCTGGTTTTTTAGCAGCCAGAAAGTGAACAGCAAAATCGCGAAACCGAGCAGATTACCAATCACAATAATGGAAATCGTGCTGGACGTACTTTGTATGGAATCCTGTTTTCTTTGTACCAGAAAAAGACTCTCTGCATTTGCAAACTGATTCATCATCAGTATCAGAGGTTTAAATTCCACATCCAGCCTGGAACCATTCGCATCGCTGGATTCTTCCGGCAAAATCCGCTGTGCAGCATCCAGGTGCCTCTGCAAGACCTGGCGTAACTGTGTCAACCTGTTTTGCTGCGTGGGGTTGTCTTTGCTAAGGCGTTGCAACTCAAGTAGTTTGTCGTCCATTGCCGCAGTGATGGCCTTGAATTCATGTTGATCGCCGGCGCGCCTGGCCTGCTGCAAAGTACTGATCACTTCATCTGCAAACAGCCTGACCTGATAAGTGTGATCCACCCAACTGGTGCGCGCATCCATTGCCCGCAGACTGCCATAAGAAACAAACATGGTGCTGATCAGCACCGTGACTGCGACACCCAGGAACAGGTAGATATTCGATTCTTTTTTGGCTGCACCATCGGATTCCGCTCTTTCCATTAACAGCGTGCAGGCAAACAGACTCATACCCAGGCCGGTTGAAAAAGCCATGCGCGGAAACCCATACCAGGTATAGGCAAGGTCCAGCAACAACGCATATCCCACCATGCCCAGCAAACTGATGGTCAGCATGATGGCCGCCAGCATGCGCGGCTTCAGGTAAAGAAGGCCCTCTCTGTGCAGCAAGCCAACGCCGCCCGCCATGAATGCCAGCGCGGTATTGGGTGCCATGCGGCCTGGATAGGGGTTGGCATCATCAAACCAGCGATGCAGGTCGGGCATATCCAGGCCCGTACCGATGGACAGCACGTTCTCCAGCAACATCACCCCACCAATCAACACAATGGTAATGCCTGCCAAATTACGTATCAATGCGGTATGTGCCGCGCGAAACATAGGCAACACAAATGCAATGCCTGCACAAAAAAAACAGAATGCAGTAGAAAACACCATGACTGTACTGCTGGGGAATAGCAGCACCCACAGTGGCTGCCGTGTCACCCAGCCTATCATCGTCTCTGCACCGAGCGCCATCAAGCCTAGCCCGATCAATCCCGGTTGAGTGACAAGACGCTTCATAGTCCGGCTCTCCTTACGGTCAAAGTTTGATGCCTATTCAAACACATGCCACTTCAGGATCAGATTCAGGCAAGCTGCTCCAGACTTGCATCAAGTTTTAGAACCTGTTTACGATCTTAGTGCATTAATGCCTGTCAATCATGGCAATTTCAACAATTGACAAAATGAGAATATCAGAAAAAACTCAGTTTTGCCTGTAATTATTGATTTGATTATTTGCCTGTTAAGGCGACGGGAAGTTTCTTCGAATAAATACTGTCGCTAGCTACGAACAGGATTCGCGCTCAATGCATGGCAGAGAAAGTCTGGAAAGACTACTGGCCTGCGGGAAAACTACAGGGGGATTTTGCAACAAAGAAAAGGATAGTAAAGGGACTAAGAAGGAACAAAGAAGGGATAAAGAAGGGATAAAGAAAAAACCCATCGTCATTGCTAACGATGGGTTTTTAATTTGGTGCCGACTGCCGGAATCGAACTGGCCACCTGATGATTACAAGTCAACTGCTCTACCAAATGAGCTAAGTCGGCGAAACTGTTTTCGTTTTTGCTTCGTTGCCGTTGCATTCCCGAAGTCCAAGATTATAGGCTACTTTATTATTTTTAGCGAGGGCTTTTCTGATTTTTTTTCAGGTTTTTTTACTTCTGCTTGCGGCGCCGTGGCTTCTACCGGTGTTAGCTTGCTGTTCACTGCAGCCAGACCGATGACCGGTTTGACGGGTTCTGCTGCTGCCTCATCGGCTGCAGGGGCCGCGCTCGCTTCGCCGAGATCGACTTCAAATGCCATCCCCTGGCCATTTTCACTGGCATACACTGCCATGACGTTTTCGACTGGCACATGGATTTCGCGCGAAACGCCACCAAATCTGGCTTTGAAGGCGACGGCATCATTATCCATCTTCAGACCACTGGTGGCACCGAAGCTGATGTTGAGGACAATCTCGCCATTGCGTACAAATTCCATGGGAACGCGTGCGGCATGATTCACTTTGACTGCCATATATGGTGTGTAGCCATTGTCGGTACACCATTCATAAATGGCACGCATAAAATAGGGCTTGGTGGGTATTTCTTGCATGGCTATACCATCAGACGAAAATTGTATTTCAAGAATAGGCGCGGAGTCGAAAAACAACAAGGCTGACGTAACGCATCAGCCTTGTTATCCCCTATCTGCTACAGACAGCGCTTAACGACGCATGACCTTTTCAGAAGGAGTCAGTGCTTCGATATAGGCAGGACGAGAGAAGATGCGTTCTGCATATTTCATCAGCGGTGCTGCTGTTTTCGACAATTCTATACCGTAGTGATCGAGGCGCCACAACAAGGGAGCAACGGCCACGTCCAGCATGGAGAATTCATCACCCAGCATGTATTTGTTCTTGACGAACAAAGGGGCAAGCTGCGTCAGGCGATCGCGGATTTCTGCGCGTGCCTTGTCCTGTACCTTGGCCGACGCGGTGTTCTTGTCGTTTTCCAGGGTATGGACGTGGATGAACAATTCTTTTTCAAAATTGAACAACATCAGGCGGGCACGTGCACGTTGCAGCGGGTCTGCCGGCATCAGTTGCGGATGCGGGAAACGTTCATCGATGTATTCGTTGATGATATTGGATTCATACAATATCAATTCACGCTCAACCAGAATCGGTACCTGACCATAAGGATTCATGGTCGAGATATCTTCCGGTTTATTAAACAGATCAACATCGCGGATTTCAAAATCCATGCCTTTTTCAAACAGAACCAGGCGGCAACGTTGGGAAAATGGGCAAGTTGTGCCCGAGTAGAGAACCATCATTTTATAGTTCCTTAGAAACGATCAGGGCGAGGAGCCAGTTTTGCGCACCTCACCCCAGGGATTACACGTCCATTTACGACGGAGAAAAACGGACGATCTCAAAAATCCCCGGCTCGCACTGTAAGCAGCGCCAACCGGGAACATTACATTTATTTGACTTCTTTCCAGTAGGACGCATTCAAGCGCCATGCCAGTGTGGCCAAACTCGCCATGAACAGCAATACCCAAACGCCCAGACGTTTGCGTGTGCTTTGTGCAGGCTCGCCCATCCATTGCAGGTAAGCGACCAGGTCGCCCACTGCATTGTCATACTCGAGAGAAGTCATGGTACCTGGCTTGACTGTTTCAAAACCGTCGAATCTATGAACGGTTTTGGATTCATCATGCGCGTCTTTTTCTTCTACCATTTTGACTGTGCGCGTGCCTTGCAATTCCCACAGTACGTGCGGCATGCCGACGTTGGGGAATACCATATTGTTCCAGCCGGTTGGACGGGATTCATCTTTGTAGTAAGTACGCAGATAAGTGTAAATCCAGTCAGCACCGGAACCTGCTTCGGATGCCTTGGCACGGGTAATCACGGACAGGTCTGGTGGCACCGCGCCGAACCATGCCTTGGCATCTTTTGCTGCCAGGGTGGTCTTCATCAGGTCACCGACTTTTTCACCGGTGAACAAGAGGTTTTGCCTGACCTGGTCATCGGTCAAACCGATATCTTTCAAACGGTTGTAACGCATCGCAGATGCTGAATGGCAATTCAGGCAGTAATTGACGAACAATTTTGCGCCGTTTTGCAGCGCTGCCATATCGGTAGAGCGGTCAGGAGCGTGATCCAGTGGGAAAGTACCGCTATTTGCCATTGCCAATGCTGGTGCAAAAGCCAATACAGCGATCAGTTTTTTAAGTAATTTCATGCTTATTCTTCCTCGCTTTTTCTCAGTGCGCTGCAAATGTAACGCGCTTGGGCACGGGCTTAAATGTTCCCATTGCACTCCACCATGGCATCAGCATGAAGAAGCCGAAATAAATGACCGCGCAAACTTGAGAAATACGCTCACGAACTGGTGAAGGTGGTTCCACGCCCAGATAACCCAGCGTCACGAATGCAATACCAAATACGATGTACACATATTTGTGCCAGTCAGGGCGATAACGTATTGATTTAACTGGGGATACGTCCAGCCATGGCAAGAAAGCCAGGATCACGACAGAACCGCCAAACAATACCACACCCCAGAATTTTGCATCGAGACCGAAAGGTGTCATGCCGATGATGGCAACCAGAGCGATCAGTGCAATGGCGATCTTCAGCAATTGTGGCAGCTTGGTTGTCAGCCAGATCAGTGCAACATAAGCAGCGGCACCAATTTGTACGACATACAGGAACTCGGAAGTAGTTGCACGCAGAATCGAGTAGAACGGCGTGAAATACCAGGTCGGTGCAATGTGCGGAGGCGTTTTCAGGGAATCAGCCGGGATAAAGTTGTTGTATTCCAGGAAATAACCACCCATTTCTGGTGCAAAGAAGACAACTGCACTGAAAATCGTCAGGAACACAGTCACGCCAAAAATATCGTGGAAAGTGTAATAAGGGTGAGAAGGCACGCCATCAACAGGGTGACCGTCCGGTCCCAGGTTATCCTTGATTTCGATACCGTCAGGATTGTTCGAACCCACTTCATGCAAGGCGATCAAGTGAGCGGCCACCAGGCCCAGCAAGACCAGGGGAATAGCGATGACGTGGAAAGAGAAGAAGCGATTCAATGTCGCATCAGACACCACGTAGTCACCACGGATCCACAGGGAAAGATCAGGACCGATGAAAGGAATGGCACCAAACAAGTTAACAATAACCTGTGCACCCCAGTAAGACATCTGGCCCCATGGCAGCAGGTAACCGAAGAAAGCTTCGGCCATCAGGCACAGGAAGATGGCAAAACCGAACAGCCAGATCAGTTCACGTGGCTTGCGATATGAACCGTACAGGAAAGCACGGGTCATGTGCAGGTACACGACGATAAAGAATGCCGAAGCGCCCGTTGAGTGCATATAGCGCACCAGCCAACCCCATGGCACATCACGCATGATGTATTCAACCGACGCAAACGCCAGCGTCGCATCTGGTTTGTAATGCATCACCAGGAAAATACCGGTAACGATCTGGATAACCAGCACCAGCATGGCGAGGGAACCGAAGATGTACCAGAAATTGAAGTTCTTGGGTGCGTAGTACTTGCCCCATTGATCATTCCACAGCTTGGTCAGCGGGAAACGGGAATCTACCCAGTTCAAGGCCTTGTCCACGACAGGAGCGTCCGCCGGGAGTTTTTTCTCAACAAATGCCATGATTAAGCCTCGCCTTTCTCATCTTTACCGATGATGATTTTGCTGTCTGATAAAAACATGTGACGAGGCACATCCAGATTTTGAGGCGCTGGTTTGTTTTTATATACACGGCCAGCCAGATCAAAAGTCGAACCGTGGCATGGGCAGAGGAAGCCGCCTTTCCAGTCATCCGGCAAGGATGGCTGTGCACCTTCCTGGAATTTGGAACTTGGAGAGCACCCCAGGTGCGAGCAGATACCGACTGCCACCAGGATATCGCTGTGTTCTTTGCGTGAACGGCTTTGCTTTTCGCAATAGTCCGGCATTTCCATGGTGTAGGGCTTTTCCGATTTTGGATCGGCTACCTTGTCTTCTGTCTTGGCCAGACTCGCCATCATTTCTGGCGTACGCTTCAGTATCCATACTGGCTTACCGCGCCATTCCGTGGTCGTCATTTCACCCGGTTTCAAGGCCGAAATATCCACTTCCACCGGCGCGCCTGCTGCCTTAGCACGCTCGGATGGCTGGAAAGTGCTTACCAGCGCCCCTGCCGTTGCCAAGCCTGCCACACCACCCGCCGCGCAAGTGGCGACGAGCAAACCGCGACGGCCGGAATCGACCTGCTTTTCGATACTCATACCAACCCCATTCTGTCAATAATCAAAACTTGATGAAGCACAACCCAGCTTCTAGCAACCTTAAATTATAAATGAGGCGGGTATGGTTTTAAAGAAAAAGATATCCGAATCGCCAACTTGAAGGCTTTTTTCGACATTTAGCCCCTCAATAGCGTGCTTCAGCTAGTCTTAAACCTGTTTAAAGTCCAGAATTCCAATCGGGATTTGGCATTTGCTTGGGGATGGAAAACACAATTAACAAAATTCCGTGCCCTTTTCATATGATTTGGGCATTAAAATCTTGTCACTTATATTTGGACATGGCATGCATATCCGTCAAGCCCATCAAACAGGAGACTTTCATGAGTATGTTGCAAGAATTTAAAACCTTTGTCAGCCGTGGCAATGTCGTCGATCTGGCCGTTGGTGTCATTATCGGTGCCGCCTTTGGCAAAATCGTTGATTCGCTGGTCGGCGACATCGTCATGCCTGTCATCGGCCGTATCGTCGGTGGCCTGGACTTTTCCAATTACTATATCCCGCTGAATGGTCAGGGCACACATCTGGTACTGGCAGAAGCCAAAAAGGCAGGTGGTGTGATCGCTTACGGTAATTTCATTACGGTCAGCGTCGGTTTCGTCATCCTGGCTTTTGTGATTTTCCAGATGGTGAAACTGGTGAATGCTATGAAAAAGGCAGAGCCAGCACCAGAACCGGCACCAGCAGTGACTGCCGAAGACATCCTGTTGTTGCGCGAGATACGCGATGCATTGAAGAAGTAAGGATATACGCTCTCCCTTGTCTGCAAGGGAGAGTTGCTTCGGGTGTCGCCACACCGGGTGTCGCTACACGGGATTATCAATATCCACGAAGCTATGCTGTATGCCCAGTTGCGCAGCAATGAAGTTACCCAGGCTTTGCACGCCAAAACGCTCGGTCGCATGATGGCCGCAAGCCAGGTAGGCAACCCCTGATTCCCGCGCCAGATGCACCGTAGGTTCTGAAATTTCCCCACTCAGATAGACACTGGCACCCGCCGCAATCGCCTGATCCAGCATGTTTTGCGCGGCACCGGTACACCAGGCAATGCGTCCCAGCGGTGTTGCCGGATCACCAATCAGCAAGGGCTTGCGCCCCAGTTTAAGCTCTACATGCAGCGCCAGGTCGGCCATGGTGTTGAGTTGTACATTGTCTGCCCGCCCCAGCCAGCCCAGGTCATTTTCACCAAAACGCCCATCGGGCAGCAAACCCAGGCAGCGGGCCAGACCGATGTTGTTACCCAGTTCTGCATGTCCATCCAGTGGCAGATGATAGGCAAACAGTGAGATATCATGCTTTAGCAACAGCTTCAAGCGGCGGTGTTTCTGGCCGATCACGCGCATGTCTTCGCCACGCCAGAAATAGCCATGGTGCACCAATACAGCATCCGCCTGCAGTTCTACCGCCTTCTCCAGTAGGGCCAGATTGGCAGTCACACCGCTGACTATATGTTTTATTGTATCGCGCCCTTCCACCTGCAAGCCATTTGGGCAATAATCACGAAAGTAATTGACTTGCAATTCTTTTGCCAAAAAGTGTCCCAGTTCATCCCGATTCACTGATTTCATACTCATTCTCACTATGCGTCGTCTTTGGTTATTGTTTGCCCAAACTGTCACTGTCGGTCTGGCGATATGGTTTATTGTAACCACCTTGAAACCCGGGTGGGTAAAAGGCGGTTATCGCGCCGGCCAGGATTTGCCCTTGAACGCAGGTGTCACCGTCAAGGAAGCACCGGCCAACAGCGTGCCGGCACAAAGTTCTTACGGCGCAGCAGCCAAGCATGCAATGCCGTCGGTGGTGAATATTTATACCTCAAAAGAAGTCAGGCAACGTCGCAATCCGCTGTTGAATGACCCTTTCCTCAAGCGTTTTTTTGGCGACCAGCAAAATCCGCAGGCAGAACGCCTGTCCAGCCTGGGTTCTGGCGTGATAGTCAGCACCCAGGGTTATATCCTGACGAATAACCACGTCGTTGAATCTGCCGACGACATCGAAGTCGCGCTGGCCGATGGCCGCAAGGCAAATGCCAAGGTGGTGGGTACCGATCCGGAAACCGATCTGGCCGTCATCAAAATCGATTTGACCGATTTACCGGCCATCACCCTTGGTCGTTCGGACCAGGCCAGTGTCGGCGACGTCGTGCTGGCCATAGGCAATCCTTTCGGTGTCGGCCAGACTGTCACCATGGGCATTATTTCTGCCCTGGGTCGCAATAACCTGACCGACAATGCCTTTGAAAACTTTATCCAGACCGATGCTGCCGTCAATCCCGGTAATTCTGGTGGTGCACTGGTGGATGTGAATGGCAACCTGCTCGGCATCAATACCGCGATTTATTCGCAAAATGGCGGCTCGGTCGGCATAGGCTTTGCCATTCCGGTGTCCACCGTCAAACTGGTGATGGAATCCATCATCACCAATGGCCATGTGGTGCGCGGCTGGATAGGCGTGGAACCGCAAGACATCACACCTGAACTGGCTGACAGTTTTGGCCTGAAACAAAAATCCGGCGCCATCATTGCTGGCGTCATCCGTGGCGGCCCGGCTGACAAGGCAGGTATGAAGCCAGGTGACATCCTGATTGCGATAGAAGGCAAAGCCGTTGGCGACACCACCCAGATGCTGAATCTGGTGGCACAGCTAAAACCTGGCAACAAGGCTAAAATTACTGTCTTGCGTGACACCAAGGAACCCACACTGGAAGTCCTGATAGGCAAACGCCCACCGGCACGCAAAGAAGAACAGAGAGAATAAAATCCCATGCACCTGATTGATTTACAAGCTTATCTGTCCGAACTGGGCGATAACAATAACCGCGCCTGGTTTGTCATGAACAAGCCGCGCTATGACATCTTGCGCGCAGAATTTTTGCAACTGGTAACGGAACTGATCGCCGACATCAGCAGGTTTGATCCCTCCATTGCTGGACTGGAGCCGAAAAAAGCCCTGTTCCGCATCAACCGTGACGTCCGTTTTGCCCATGACAAGTCACCCTACAAGACCACATTTTCTTCGTCCATCGTACCCTACGGACGCAAAAAACCCAGCGAAGGCGGTGGGCCGGCCTATTATTTCCAGATGGATGGCACTGGCCGCCTGTTTTATGCCTGCGGAGAATACATGCCGCCTTCAGACCGCCTGAAAGCGATCCGCAATCACATCGTGGCTGACCCGGATGGCTTTGCCAAGGTCTTGAAGGACAAGAAGCTGAAACAGTATTTTGGTGTCTTGCAGGATGAAGGCAAGCTGCAACGTCCGCCGAAAGGCTTTGATGCTGATCTGCCTCACATAGAGCAGATCAAGCTGAAGAATTTCATGGTGTGGACAGAATGCCCGCTCAAGGGCATGGATACGGATGATCTGAAAGCCACCCTGCTGAAAGCCTACCAGAGCGCGAAGCCGCTGGTAAGCTGGTTAAGGTCAGTGCCCGCCGTTTGATTCCGTCGATTCGGGTGCCTGGGTTGCCTTCACAAACAGCGGAGCAATCAGCAAACCCAGTTCAAACAGGATAATCATCGGTACCGCCAGCGAAAACTGGCTGACGATGTCGGGTGGTGTCACGATGGCGGCAATCACAAAGGCACCCACAATGACATAGGGGCGTATGGCCTTGAGTTTTTCCAGTGGTACCAGGCCCATGCGTACCAGCACCACCACCACCACCGGCACTTCAAACGTCACCCCAAACGCCAGGCACATGGAAATGATGAAATCCAGATAGTTCTCTATGTCTGGTGCCACGCTGATGGAAGCAGGTGCAAATTCATTGATGAATTTGAAGACGCGGCCAAACACCAGGAAATAACAGAACGCGACGCCACTCAGAAACAGCACCGATGAAGAAATCACCAGCGGTGCAACCAGGCGTTTTTCATGGGTGTACAAGCCGGGAGCGATGAAAGCCCAGGCCTGGTAAAGTATCCACGGCAACGCCAGCATGAAAGCCATCAGCAAGGTGACTTTCATCGGTACCAGGAACGGTGATATGACGCCTGTCGCGATCATTTTTGAACCTGCCGGCAGGGATGCCAGCATGGGTTTTGCAAGAAAGTCATAGATCGCCGATGGCCCTGGCCATGCCATCAGGGCAGCACAGGCAATCAGCAGGCCATACATGGCCTTGACCAGCCGGTCGCGCAATTCGACCAGGTGCGAGATGAAACTTTCTTCAGGACTGTGTTCCGTTTGCTCGCTCATGCGAATACCGCCAGATTATAAAAACGCAAAAACATAAGCGACAATTAAAAGAAGCTGCTGCCAGAACGGGCTGTTACGCGATGGCGTGCCATTCTAGCCGAGCCTGAGATGATTTTCTGCCTTTGGCCATGGCGATTTTTGTACCAGGCTGGTACAGCAGAAGTGCGGGCCAATTTCTTGCGACGGAAATTTTTTACCTTGACTGCCAGTTGTTCCGGCGTAGCGGTATGCAAAAGTGCAGATTCGGTTTCCTGGCCGATGTTACGCAGTTCATTTTCGGTTTCTGACCAGGTCTGATGTATCGATTGCTCGACATTCTGGGCAGCTTCCTGCACATCCTTTTGCATTTTGCGCAATTCTTCCAGCTCGATTTCGCGACTGACTTCGGATTTCACTTCATTGATATAGCGCTGCGCCCGTCCCAGCAGGGTACCGGCCATCCTTGCCACTTTGGGCAATTTTTCAGGGCCTATCACTATCAAAGCAACCACACCAATCAGGGCGAGTTTGCTAATACCCAAATCTATCATTGGTCAGACCTGGGCAAGAAATCCGGATGAACAGTCAAAAAAAACATCACAGCTTGGATTTTTCTTTTGCTTCTACGTCTATAGTGCTTTTATCGGCAACCTGCTGGGAAGCAGCAGTTTTTTCCTCTTCGCCTTTGATGCCATCCTTGAAGCCCTTGACAGCCTTGCCCAGATCGGAACCGACATTACCCAGTTTTTTGGTACCAAACACCAATACGATTACCACCAGAACAATCAGCCAATGCCAAATACTTAATGAACCCATTACTTACTCCTTGTGAGAGACTTGCTCCCGAAAAATATGATGATCAGAACATCCAGTCCTGATGGGAATCCGATGACCGTAACGCGTATTCTATCGCACGGTCAGCCAGTCTCAGCGTTGTCCACGCCACGGTTTGGGGCCGCCGATCACATGCATATGCAGATGATACACCTCCTGCCCGCCATCCGGTCCGGTGTTGATCAGGGTTTTGTAACCCCCCGTTAAGCTGCCATCAGCCTCTTGCACAAGGGCACAACCTTGCTCTTGTGCCAACTTGGGGACCAAAGCCAGCATTTTACCCAACAAAACCGTATGTTCCTGCTGTACTGAAGACAAGGTATCGATATGGATTTTAGGGATAATCAGCAGGTGCACCGGGGCAGCCGGGTTGATATCTTTAAAAACCAGTAATTCTTCATCTTCATAGACACTGGCAGAAGGAATCTGTTTGCTAGCTATTTTACAAAAAATGCAGTTATCCACGTTTTACCCGTTCATTTCAACAAGATGCATGATTATTTTGAGGCCGATCACGCATCCTTGCGTGCCGCTTTTTCGTCTATACCAGAAATACCTTCGCGCCTGGCCAGCTCATCCAGCACCTGTTGAGGGCTGAGATCATACTGCGCCAACATGACAAGCGAGTGAAACCACAGATCAGCACACTCATATAAAAGCTTGGTGGCATCACCGGACACCCGCGCATCCTTGGCGGCCATCACGGTTTCCGTTGCTTCTTCGCCTATCTTTTTCAAGATGGCGTCGTCACCCTTGGAAAACAGGCGGGCCACATACGATTTGTCCGGATCACCGCCATTCGCCAGTTTGCGGCTTTCTATGATCTCTGCCAGACGCTGCAAAGTCTGCTCTTGTGTTGCTGTCATTTTGCCACGCTCATTTGTAAATACTCATTTGTACATACTTATTTGTAAATGTTTTCCGGGTCTTTCAGTACAGGATCAACCGCTTCCCAGTCACCATCATTGAGGCTACCTTCAAATTTCTGGAAAAAGCAGGAATGACGGCCAGTGTGGCAGGCGATGCCGTCAGTCTGTTCTATCTTCAGCAAAACCACGTCTTCATCGCAATCGATACGGATTTCCTTGACCTTCTGGATGTGGCCCGATTCTTCACCTTTATGCCAGAGCTTCTTGCGGGAACGACTCCAGTACACGGCTTCACCCAGCTCCACCGTTTTCGACAGGGCATCCCGGTTCATCCAGGCAAACATCAGTACGTCATTGCTGCTGGCTTCCTGGGCGATGACAGGCACCAGGCCATTTTCATCCCATTTAACCTTGTTCAACCATTTTGCCGCGCTCATGACAACCTCATGGGAATATGTTGTGCCGCCATAAATTGCTTTGCTTCACCTACCGTATGTTGTCCGTAATGGAAAATGCTGGCCGCCAGTACGGCATCCGCACCGCCCACTTTGATGCCATCCGCCAGGTCTTGCAGACCACCCACGCCGCCAGAGGCAATCACGGGGATAGACACGGCATCCGACACCGCACGGGTCAGGCCCAGATCGAAGCCGGAACGGGTACCGTCCTTGTCCATACTGGTCAGCAGGATTTCACCGGCACCCAGTTTCGCCATATGCTGTGCCCATTCAACCGCATCCAGGCCAGTGGCATTGCGGCCACCGTGGGTAAATACTTCCCACTTGCCGGGCGCTACATTCTTGGCATCGATGGCAACCACTATGCATTGCGAACCATATTTATGCGCCGCATCCGCCACCAGTTGCGGGTTGGTGACTGCCGAGGTATTGATACCGACCTTGTCGGCACCGGCATTCAGCAGACGGCGCACATCGGCCACCGTACGCACACCGCCGCCGACTGTCAGCGGAATAAACACTTGTGAAGCCACGGCTTCGATAATCGGCAAGATCAGGTCGCGTCCGTCGGAAGAGGCGGTGATATCGAGAAAAGTAATTTCATCTGCACCCTGCCCGTCATAACGGCGGGCGATTTCTACCGGGTCACCGGCATCGCGCAGTTCCTGAAAATTAATGCCCTTGACGACACGACCAGCAGTCACATCGAGACAAGGGATAATACGTTTGGCTAAGCTCATTCCATCTCTTCTTCGTCGTCGAATTCACCGCTGAGTTCATCGGCACGATCTTGTGCTGACGACAAATCCAGGGTGCCTTCGTAAATCGAACGGCCACAAATCACGCCTTCCACGCCTTCATCCTGGACTGCACACAAGGCTTCCACATCCGCCAGGTTGTGCACGCCGCCAGAGGCAATCACAGGGATGCTGACGGCTTGCGCCAGCTTGACCGTGGCATCAATGTTGACGCCACCCATCATGCCGTCGCGGCCGATGTCGGTATAGATGATGGCTTCGACACCGTAGTCTTCAAATTTCTTGGCGAGGTCGATGACTTCATGGCCAGATAATTTGCTCCAGCCATCCGTCGCCACCTTGCCATCCTTGGCATCGATGCCGACGATGATCTGGCCCGGAAAGGCGCTGCAGGCATCTGCCAGAAAGCCAGGGTTCTTGACCGCTGCAGTACCAATGATGATGTAGGACAGACCATCGTCCAGATAACGTTCTATCGTGTCCAGATCGCGGATACCGCCGCCTAGCTGCACGGGGATTTCTTCGGTATCGGTTTCTTCGGCATAATCACGCACGGCCTGGATGATGGCTTTGACTGCAGCCTCATTTTTGGGCTTGCCGGCAAAAGCACCGTTCAGATCCACCAGATGCAGGCGGCGAGCGCCCTGACGCAGCCAGTGGCGCGCCATTTCAGCAGGATCTTCGGAAAACACGGTAGCCTGGTCCATATCACCTTGTTTAAGGCGTACGCAGTGACCGTCTTTCAGGTCGATAGCAGGAATGAGCAGCATGATATGAGAAAAAGTGTGGGCGTCAGATAGACAATAAAAGTGATTAGTAAAACCGAAAAGCAAAAACCTGTTCAGGAAAAAATGCGCTTAAGGTTTCCAGTGTACAAAATTCTTATACAGTTGCAAGCCGGCTGCTGCACTCTTTTCAGGGTGAAACTGTGTCGCAAAAATATTGTCGCGGGCTACAGCGCAGGCAAACGGGCTACCATAATCGGTCAGCCCGACGGTATGCAGGCCATCGACAGGGCGCGCATAGTAGCTGTGCACAAAATAAAAATAAGCATCGTCTGCAATATCTTGCCACAAAGCGTGAGACCGCGATTGATGCACGCGGTTCCAGCCCATTTGCGGCACTTTGTAACGCGACCCATCTTCCTGCAACTGACCTTCCAGCGCAAAGCGTACCACTTTGCCGGGCAACAGGCCCAGGCCGGGTGTTTCACCTTCTTCACTGATGTCAAACAGCATTTGCTCGCCTACGCAAACACCGAACAGGGGTTTGTTACGGGCAGCTTCCAGCAAGGCATCTTGCAAGCCTGATTCACGCAGGCAACTCATGCAATCGGGCATGGCCCCCTGCCCCGGCAAAACGATGCGGTCAGCGCTTTGGATATCGGCAATTTCGCCAGAGATCAACACATTAGCATCCGGCGCAACGGCACGCAGGGCTTGCGCTACCGAGCGCAAATTGCCCATACCGTAATCTACAACAACAATTTTGTTCATAATGATTTACCAGCATGGCTGGTATCAGGATTTAAAGGCTGCCTTTGGTCGAAGGTATGGTCCCAGCGGCACGCGCATCCAGCTCGGTTGCCATGCGCAAGGCGCGGCCAAAAGCTTTGAATACGGTTTCGCACTGATGATGGGAGTTGTCGCCGCGCAAGTTGTCGATGTGCAAGGTCACCAGGGCATGATTGACGAAGCCCTGAAAGAATTCACGAGTCAGGTCAACATCAAAATTGCCTATCATGGCGCGGGTAAAGGGAATATGGTATTCCAGACCGGGGCGGCCAGAAAAATCGATGACCACGCGTGACAGTGCCTCATCCAGGGGCACATAGGCATGGCCATAACGGCGTATACCTTTTTTATCACCGATCGCCTTGGCAAATGCCTGGCCCAGCGTAATACCGACATCTTCCACGGTGTGGTGGGCATCGATATGCAGATCACCGACGGCTTCTATGTCCAGATCGATCAGGCCATGACGGGCGATCTGATCCAGCATGTGGTCAAGAAAAGGCACACCGGTGTTCAGTTTTTGCTGGCCGCTGCCATCCAGATTGATGGCAACACGGATTTGCGTTTCATTGGTATTGCGGGTAACCGCCGCAATGCGTTCAATTGGCTTGTTCATTTTGATGATAAAGATGCTGCCAGGGCAGCAAGAAAAAGAGCATTCTCTTCCCGGGTACTGACTGTAATGCGCAGACAATTTCCCAGCAGATTATGCATTTTACCTACATTTTTGACTAAAATTTTTTGTTCGCGTAATTTCACAAAGACTTGTTCGGCATTCGCAACACGAATCAACACAAAATTGGCAGCCGACGGGAACACTTGCACGCCTGGCAAACCTGCCATCGCAGCCATCAGGGCAGTGCGTTGCTGGCGCAATTCTGCTGCCTGGGCATCCAGTACTTCCACTCTTGCCAACACAAATTCTGCCGCCGCCTGGGTCAGCACATTGATGTTGTAGGGTGGACGCACTTTTTCAAATTCATGCATCAGAGCATTATTTCCAGCCATATAACCCAGGCGTATACCTGCCAAGCCCAACTTGGACACGGTACGCATGACCACCAGGTTATCAAATTCCGCCAGTCTGGGCATGAAGCTGGCCTGGGCAAAGGGTTGATACGCTTCATCAACGATAACGATGCCCTGGTTGCCGGCTGCCTGCGAAATCGCGACCATGTCATCGGCATCATACAAACTGCCGGTAGGATTATTCGGATAGGCCAGGTAGATGATGGCAGGTTGATGCTCGGCAATAGCAGCCAGCATGGCGGTTTTGTTCAGCGTGAAATCTGCATTCAGGTCTACGCCAACAAATTCCAGTCCGGCAAACAGGGCAGACATCGCATACATGACAAAGCCAGGCACGGGGGCCAATACCTTGGCACCAGGTTTGGCACAGGCGATGGATACCATGCTGATGAGTTCATCCGAGCCGTTACCCAGCACGATGTCATGCGCTGCAGGCACGCCTAGCTTGTCGGCAATTAATTGCTTGAGGCTGGCATAGGCTGGTTGTGGGTAACGGTTAAGTGCCACACCCGCCAGATGCCGGGCCAGTTCCTGTTGCATGTCCGCTGGCAACTGGTAGGGATTTTCCATCGCATCCAGTTTCAGGAAACCGCTGGCATCCGGCACGTGGTAGGCGGACAGGCTGGCGATTTCAGGGCGTATCAGTTTGGTGATGCTCAATTCTTGCTCCATGTTCAGGGCTAGTGGAGTGCAACGGTTGAAGCAGAAGTGAAGGGCGCGTGACAAATACTTCGCCTTCAACTACTACCGTACAGTCCACTCACCATTGAAAATCGCGCAGACCACCAGAATCAATCAGGCAGGAAGTTCTTCCGTATCGATCAGGGCCAGGCGATTTTCTATCATTGCGCAATAGTCTGGGTTCAATTCGAAACCGACAAAATCACGCCCACAACGTTTGGCAGCTACGGCGGTGGTGCCGCTGCCCATGAAGGGATCGAGAACAACACCGCCGGGTGGGCAGGAAGCCTTGATCATGCGCTCGATGATTTCGAGCGGTTTTTGGGTAGGATGTTCTTCGCGTTCGGCATGCTCTCTGTGCAGGCGCGACACACTCCAGACATCTTTGGGATTGAATCCCATTTCCAGCCACTTCGCGCCTTCGAAAATTTTTCGGCTGCGCGCTTTCTTGGTGGCTGCATCATACGGGATGCGTATCGCATCCAGGTCAAAATAATAATCCTTGGCTTTGACAAAAAAGCCTATGGTGTCATGCACCGATGAATACTTGCGTACACTACCACCCATGGATGGCACTCGTCTGTCCCAGATGATTTCATTCATCATGCTCATGCGTTGCTTGAGCATGACAAACACTTCCGGCGAATAACGCCAGGTCAGAAAAATGTACAGACTGCCATTCGCCTTCAGCTTGGGCAGAGCCAGATCCACCCATTGCGCCATCCATTCCAGGTAAGCGGCAGATTCCATCTTGTCAGAATCATTGCCATAATCCTTGCCCAGGCCATACGGCGGATCAGCCAGCAATAAATCGATGCTGGCATCGGGCACGCGCGCCAGACCTTGCAACGCATCTTCACAAAACACCTGGTTACGCCAGTCAGCCATCATATGCAGGTATTCATCTCAGGCTGCGGTTTCGCTGTCATGGCTTGAGTCGCAATTCTGCACTACGCGCGTGGGCTTGCAAACCTTCGCCATAGGCCAGCTCAGCCGCCACTTTACCCAGGGTCTGTGCACCTTGCTCGCTGACGTGAATCATGGATGAACGCTTTTGGAAATCATATACGCCCAATGGTGAAGAAAATCGCGCAGTACGCGAAGTCGGTAACACGTGGTTGGGACCAGCGCAATAATCACCCAGGGATTCAGATGAATAACGGCCAAGGAACATGGCACCGGCATGGCGTATCTTGTCTGCCCATTGCTGTGGATTTTCTGCAGAAATTTCCAGATGTTCGGCCGCAATGCTATTCGCAATTTCACAGGCTTCATCCATATCACGCACCTTGATCAATGCACCACGATTCGCCAGCGAAGTACGGATCACTGCATGCCTGGGCATGGCAGGCAACAGCTTGACGATGCTGGCCTGCACGGCTTCGATATACGCTTCATCCGGACACAATAAAATGGATTGCGCGAGTTCGTCATGTTCCGCCTGTGAGAACAAATCCATGGCGACCCAGTCCGGGTCTGTCGTGCCATCGCACAAGACCAAAATTTCAGACGGGCCGGCGATCATGTCGATGCCGACGACGCCAAACACACGACGCTTGGCAGCAGCCACATAGGCATTGCCAGGGCCAACGATTTTATCGACAGCAGGGATGCTTGCCGTGCCATACGCCAGCGCCCCGACGGCCTGGGCACCACCAATGGTGAACACACGATCAACCCCGGCAATCGCGGCCGCTGCCAATACCAGCGGGTTCTTTACACCGTCTGGTGTAGGCACGACCATGATGATTTCTTTGACGCCAGCTACCTTGGCCGGTATCGCATTCATCAATACCGAAGATGGATAAGCGGCCTTGCCACCGGGTACGTAGATACCAACGCGATCCAACGGCGTGACTTTTTGCCCCAGCACGGTGCCATCAGCTTCGGTATAACTAAAACCGGCAGAGCCACATTCGGTTTTTTGAATCTCGTGATAAGCACGTACGCGTGCAGCGGCGATTTCCAGCGCTGTGCGACGTTCAGCATTCAATGATGCCAGTGCGGCATGCATTTCTTCCTGTGACAATTCCAGCGCGGCGACACTGCTGGCATTCAGGCGATCAAAGCGATTGGTCGCTTCCAGCACGGCAGTGTCGCCACTGGTTTTGACGCTGGCCAGAATCTGCGCAGCAGCGCGATCTATCGCCTCATCTTCGCTGGCTTCAAAGGCCAGCAGGGAAGTCAGTTTCCTGGAAAAATCTATATCGGCAGTGTCAAGCCGGGTAATCAGGGATGCCATGCTGTTCTCTGGGTCAATTATGCATTTGCTTTGGAGGCGCGATCAAATGCCTCCAATATGGGTTGCAAGCGTTCACGTTTCAACTTCAGCGCTGCCTGGTTCACCACCAGACGTGAAGAAATTTCCATGATGTGCTCAACTTCAACCAGGTTGTTTGCACGCAGGGTGCTGCCAGTGCTGACCAGGTCAACAATCGCATCCGACAGGCCAACCAGTGGTGCCAGTTCCATCGAACCATATAGCTTGATCAAATCCACGTGCACACCTTTGCTGGCGAAATGCTCACGCGCAGTTTCCGTGTACTTGGTAGCGACACGCAGGCGCGCCCCCTGGCGCACAGCGTTTTCATAATCAAAACCAAGCGATACCGCCACCGACATGCGGCATTTGGCAATGTTCAGATCGATAGGCTGGTACAGGCCTGCACCGCCATGTTCATGCAAGACATCCTTGCCAGCCACACCGAAATCGGCAGCGCCATATTGCACATAAGTAGGCACGTCAGAAGCACGCACGATGATGACGCGTACATCAGGATCATTGGTGGCCAAAATCAGCTTGCGCGATTTTTCCGGATCTTCGGCCACGCGTATGCCTGCTGCTTCCAGCAGGGGCAGGGTTTCTTCAAAGATGCGGCCCTTGGACAAGGCCAATGTCAGTTGTGAAGACATTATTTGACTCGCAGTATCTGTGCACCAACTGCGGAGAGTTTGACTTCCATGCGGTCATAGCCGCGATCCAGATGGTAGATACGGTCGATCAGGGTTTCACCTTCTGCCGCCATGGCAGCAATCACCAGCGAAGCAGAGGCACGCAAATCGGTTGCCATCACCGGCGCACCGACCAGCTTATCGACGCCATTCACAATCGCGGTGTGGCCATCGATTTCTATCTTCGCACCCAGACGGTTCATTTCCTGTACATGCATGAAGCGATTTTCAAATATCGTTTCGGTAACAATGCTGGTGCCTTGGGCAATACAGTCCAGCGCCATGAATTGCGCCTGCATATCGGTAGGGAAGCCGGGGTATTCGGTAGTGCGGAAACCGACTCCCTTGGGGCGTCCGCTCATTTGCGCACGTATCCAATCCGGGCCGGTCGTCAATATCACGCCCGCTTCACGCAATTTATCCAGAGCGACATCCAGGATGTCACTACGGGTGTTTTTCAAAGTGATGTCACCACCAGTGGCAGCGACGGCACACAGGAAGGTTGCAGTTTCTATGCGGTCGGCGATCACGGTATGGGTCGCGCCATGCAGACTATCCACACCCTGGATGACCAGGCGATCCGTGCCTATGCCTTCTATCTTTGCACCCATGGCAAGCAGCAGGTTGGCCAGGTCGGTGACTTCCGGTTCACGCGCTGCGTTTTCCAGCACGGTTTCGCCTTCGGCCAGCGTGGCTGCCATCAACAGATTTTCTGTACCTGTCACGGTAATCATGTCAGTGACTATGCGCGCACCCTTGAGTTTTTTTGCCCTGGCATGGATGTAACCAGCTTCTATGGTGATCTCGGCACCCATGGCTTGCAGGCCCTTGATGTGTTGATCCACAGGACGCGAACCTATCGCACAACCGCCAGGCAGGGATACCTTGGCTTCACCAAAACGCGCCAGCAAAGGGCCCAGCACGAGTATCGATGCGCGCATGGTTTTCACCAGGTCATACGGTGCTTCCAGTTTGTCGACGGCGGCACCGTTCAGGGTAGTCACACCATTTTCCTGTGTGACTTGCAAACCCATCTGACGCAGAAGTTTCAGCATGGTGCTGACATCCTGCAACGATGGCACATTGTGCAAAACCACGTCACCCGAGGTCAGCAAGCCTGCGCACAGGATAGGCAGTGCCGCGTTCTTGGCACCGGAGATGTGTATGTCACCATTCAGGCGATTGCCGCCTGTAATCAATAATTTATCCATTATGCGGCGTACTCTTCAGGAGTCAGGGTTTTCATCGAAAGGGCATGTATTTCTTCGCGCATGCGGTCACCCAGCACGGCGTACACCAGTTGGTGGCGTTGTATCGGGCGTTTGCCGGCAAAGGCAGTGGAGACGATCACGGCCTTGAAATGTTGGCCATCGCCTTCGACTTCCAGGTGCGTACATTCCAGACCGGCTGCTATGTAATGTTTAATTTGTTCGGGCGTAGGAAACACGGCTAACTTTCTTGATCAAATGGTGACGCAATTGGTGTTGTAGGTAATGCGGTATTCAGTGTGGCATTCAGTTTGGTACTCAGTGTCTCAACTTATATCCACGTTTTAACATATTGATGGCGATGCTTGCCAACAAAACCGAGAACACGCAAACAATCATCAAACTAAGCAAAGGATCAACATCGGACTTGCCGAAGAAACCAAAGCGGAAGCCGTCTATCATGTAGAAAAACGGGTTGAAGCGCGAAATGCTTTGCCAGATACCAGGCAGGGAATGTATGGAATAAAACACGCCTGACAGGAAAGTGGCAGGCATGATCAAAAAATTTTGAAAAGCCGCGAGCTGATCAAATTTTTCTGCCCAGATACCGGCAATCAGACCCATAGTACCCAACATGGCGGCACCAAGGAAGGCAAAAATCACTATCCACCAGGGCGCAACAAAATGCAGGTCGGCAAACCAGGCTGTCACGATGAAAACGCCAGCACCAACGGCAATACCGCGCAGAATGGCCGCCAGTACATAGGCACTGAATATTTCCCAGTGCGACAAGGGTGGCAATAAAATAAACACCAGATTACCTGTGATCTTGGACTGTATCAGCGACGACGAAGAATTTGCAAAGGCATTTTGCAGAACACTCATCATCACCAGGCCCGGCACCAGGAAAGCCGTGTATTTTACGCCCGGATACACCTGTACATGTTCTTCCAGCACGTGGCCGAATATCAGCAGATACAGCAAAGCCGTCATGATAGGTGCAGTAATGGTCTGGGTAGCTACCTTCCAGAAACGCAAAACTTCCTTGTAGAACAGGGTATTAAAGCCCGTCATGCTGCTCATTTGGAGCCCTCCATGATTTGCAGGAAGACATCTTCCAGATCGGCTTGCAGTAAATGCATATCTTCTATGACACAAGCATCAGCACGGAAAGCTGCCAGCATGCCTTCGACCTGGTTGTAGTCCGTCACACGCAGGGCAAACGAACGCGGGTCAGACGGTGTTTCATGGGTAATGACTTTGTCGCGCAGGCTGACGGGCAGCGCAACCACACCACTGGCCGCCAGCGTAATCCGCAACTGCGAGCCAGAAATGCGTTTGATCAGGTTGGCCGTACTGTCCAGCGCCACTACCTGGCCCAGTTTCAGCATGGCGATGCGATTGCACAGGGCCTGCGCCTCTTCCAGGTAATGGGTGGTCAACACGACCGTATGGCCTTCGCGGTTCAGGCGGGCGATGAATTGCCACAGGGTCTGACGCAATTCGACATCCACACCCGCAGTCGGTTCATCCAGCACGATGACGGGTGGCTTATGCACCAGTGCCTGTGCCACCAGCACCCGGCGCTTCATGCCGCCGGACAGGGCACGCATATTGGTGTCGGCCTTATTGGTCAGGTCGAGGTTTTCCATCACCTCGTCTATCCATTTGTCATTGTTTTTCAGGCCAAAGTAACCGGATTGCATGCGCAAGGTTTCACGTACCGTGAAGAAAGGATCAAACACCAGTTCTTGTGGTACCACGCCAAGCTTCTTGCGCGCATTGCGATAATCACTGACTACATCGTGCCCTTGCACAGTGATATTGCCAGCATCAGCCCGGTTCAGGCCCGCCAGTATGGAAATCAGCGTGGTCTTGCCAGCACCATTTGGGCCCAGCAAGCCGAAGAACTCACCTTCTTCAACCGTGAGTGAAACACCGCCCAGTGCTTGTAGCGACTGGTAGCGTTTTTGTATATTGGTAATTTGTATGGCTGCCATCTGGCGTTGTTTGCACTTTACGTGCTCATCAGGGGTAGAAAGAATCGGAAGCTTGGGCTAAACGCCATTCAGGTGGCGAAACCTTTGATTATAGGGGATTTTCCGGATTTGATCCGAAATGGCACAGCTTCAGGGGTAAGTACTGTGCATTTCAGTGACTGGCAGCACGACGCCGCCAGAAAAGAACCTGTTTACGATCTTACTGCGCGCGCGCAATCGGATTCCGCGCTGGGCTCATGTGCTGCTCAAAATGCTCATGTACTACAGTACATTCCGCTTTTTGCGCTGCGCTTTTGTTACCCTTACCCCGCTGACGCACGCTCGCTACAGATCGTAATCAGGTTCTAAGAAGCGTCAATGTCGTTCTGGAACGGTGACCTGAAACTGTTCGCTCAGGCCATATAAAGCGATCAGGCTGAGCAGACTGGCTGGCAGTCCCTGGAATTGCAATTCTTTACCTTGCTGCAAGGCGTTACGTTGCCATTCAATCATGACAACCACGGCACTGGAATCTATCTTGCTCAATTCAGATAAATCAAAAGCTAATTGCCCGGAGGCAATCGCAGACAAGCCCGCAGCCACTGCTGCGGGGGCATTGTCATGGCATAGATCGCCTGTTACTTTATACACAAATACCTCGTCAGCTTATTTTGCAGCAGCCTTGGCAGCGCCGGATGATGCCAGTTTCTTATTTTTTTCAGACAGTGTCTTGATCAGGCCATCGATACCAGACTTGGTGATTTCTGCTGAAAAGCTGCCTTTATAGGTTTCCACCAACCAGGCACCGAGTACATTGATGTCAAAAATTTTCCAACCAGCCGGCAATTTTTCCAGGCGATAGTTCAACTGGAGAGGCTCGCCACGGGCCTGGATCACCTGGGAACGCACTTCCACCTCAGTGTCTTCAGCAGCCGCACGCATAGGCTTGAATTCCACGCGCTGATCCTTGATCTGGGATATCGCGCCAGAGTAAGTGAACACCAACAAGGTACGGAATTCATTAGTCAGCTGCTTTTGCTGCTCAGGCGTGGCTTCTTTCCAGCTTTTACCGGCAGCCAGCGATGTCATGCGCGGGAAGTCGATAAACGGCAGGATCTTGCTTTCCACCATGTCATAGACACGTTTTTGATTACCGGCCTGAATTTCCTTGTCGTTCTTGGCCAGATCCAGAATTTCCTGACTGAGACGCTTGATCAATACATCTGGCGCTTCCTGTTGCGCCATGGCATTACCACTGAACAGGGTCACACCAAGCAAGGTCAGAGCAATTATTTTTGTGATTAGATTCTTCATTTTTATTCCTTTTTTATGCGATATGCATATCGCGTTAACCTGCCAGCCTGCAAGCAGGTTGACGGCAGTTATTATTTCTTACAATTTGTGCACACCAGATCAGCAGATCCGGTAAATAATTTGCACAAATACAATAATTTTAATCGTCGTCAGGATTCACCTGACCTGCACGACGTTGCAAATAGGCATCCCGGAAAAATACATATTTATCCAGCGCCGCTTCTTCAAGCAAACTGCCGGCATCCAGCACCGATGCCCGTTTATCCACCAGGCGCAACACTGTGCCTATGTTTTTCACGTAGACCGGCCGCTTGTATGTCCACAAATCACCTTTCAAATCAACCGGGGTCGCCAGCGCATCACGTACCGTTGATGGCCCCAACACCGGTAACACCAGGTAAGGTCCGGACTTGACACCCCATTTGCCCAAAGTCTGTCCAAAATCTTCATTGTGCTTGGGCATACCGGCAGCAGAGCCGATGTCCAGCAAACCACCAATACCAAAGGTGGTGTTCACCGCAAAGCGCATCACATCAGTGACGCCATCATTGACGCGGCCCTGCAATATATTGTTCACTGCATTCCAGACATCGCCGATATTGCTGAAAAAGTTACCGACACCGGTTTGCACAAACGTCGGCAAAGCAGCGCGATAGCCTTCCGCCACCGGTTTGACGATCGCCTGATCGACGGTGTCATTGAAACTGAACATGGCACGGTTAAAACCCTCAAGCGGATCACGCGGGTTTTTACCGATATTGGTCTTGGTGCTCAGTACATCAAGGGTTTGGTCTGCCTTGTCCTTGATCTTTTCTACCGTGACCGTGCTACAT
Organism: Undibacterium sp. Di26W; assembly: GCF_049340265.1. NCBI lineage: Bacteria > Pseudomonadati > Pseudomonadota > Betaproteobacteria > Burkholderiales > Oxalobacteraceae > Undibacterium > Undibacterium sp. Di26W. Next base: position 297,554 of record NZ_JBMPOR010000004.1, on the reverse strand, counting down.
CCTGTCAACACGATGCTGGTAAGTAGCAATAACAGGGGAAGCAGTCTGCGTAACCCGGAGAATGCAGGGAATGGGGATTGGGATTTCATTTTTTCTCTTCCGTATTGCCATCCGCGGCTTTACTAAACAGGAATTGGCTGATCAGGTTTTCCAGCACAATGGCATCCTGTGTATATTTAATTCTGTCACCGGCAACCAGGACTTTTTCTTCATCGCTGCCAGGTGACAGACCTATGTATTGTTCGCCCAGCAAACCTGCCGTCAAAATCTTGATAGACGAGTTTTGCGGGAATTTATAGCGTTTTTCCAGATCCATCACGACCGTAGCCTGGAAGGTTTTATCATCGAATTTGATTTGGCTGACACGACCGACCACTACACCTGCGCTTTTCACCGCCGCCCGTGGTTTAAGGCCACCGATATTGTCAAAACGTGCCGTTACGGAATAGGTTTGCTCAAATGAGAGCGAGCTCAGGTTACCGGCCTTCAGCGCCAGGAACAGCAAAGCCAGAGCGCCGAGCACCACAAACAGACCTACCCAGAAATCCAGAGATTTTTTTTGCATTTTCTTTTTTCCTACATTTTGTTAGCCAGCCATTGAGCGAGGCATCAACAAATCAATCCGTATGCGCTGCCTGCATGAATGAAACCGTGCATCATTACAGGCGGGCGATGTTTAAAATTCAGATATACCTTAGTTGCTTACATTTGCTCGTGTCTACTATCTACTATATACAAGCTACATGTTTCTTCGTCATGTCATGCACGATCATTGAAACATCCACGCTGTCAGTATGAAATCCAGACACAACACCAGCAAGGAAGAAACAACCACCGTCCTGGTAGTAGCACGTGCCACCCCCTCAGGGGTAGGCTGTGCTTCATAACCTTGAAACAAGGCGACAAAACTGACTGCGAAACCAAACACGATACTTTTGATGACGCCATTGCCTATGTCTTGCCAGATTTCTACGCCAGCCTGCATCTGCGACCAGAACGCGCCATTATCAACGCCGATCAGCTTCACGCCGACGATGTAACCACCAATAATACCCATCGCATTGAATACCGATGTCAACACCGGCATCGCAATAATGCCAGCCAGAAAACGCGGTGCCAGCACCCTTTGTATCGGGTTGACTGCCATCATTTCCATAGCGGCCAATTGTTCACCAGCCTTCATCAAGCCTATTTCTGCCGTCAATGACGTACCGGCACGTCCGGCAAACAGCAATGCTGTCACCACCGGGCCCAGTTCACGCGTGAGTGACAATGCCACCAGCAAACCCAGGGCTTCTTCTGAACCATAACGGTTCAGGACATAATACCCCTGGTAAGCCAGCACAAAACCGATGAATAATCCGGATACGGCAATGATCAGCATGGAATAATTGCCGATGAAATGTATCTGGTCTGTCACCAGGCGTGGCCTGCGCCACAAACCCAGGCAATTACTCAGGATAGAAAAAAAGCTGCGTGCAGAATAGCCAAGATCAGCCACAGTCGATCTGACAGCACCGCCTATTTTTTCAATTATCATGCACGCTTCTCCAGTCCAAGATCATCCTGCAGGGAAGCGCCGGGATAATGAAAAGGAACCGGACCATCTGCCTCGGCATGCACAAACTGCCTGACATAAGGATCATCCGAAACCTGCATTTCTGCCGGCGTACCCTGTGCGACGATTTTGCCCTTGGACAAGAAATAGACATAATCCGCAATCGCAAAGGTTTCATGCACATCATGCGAAACCAGAATGGATGTAGACCCCAATGCGTCGTTCAAGTTCCGTATCAAATTGGCAGCAACCCCCATGGAAATCGGATCCAGACCAGCAAATGGTTCATCGTACATGATCAGTTGCGGGTCAAGCGCCACGGCACGTGCCAGGGCTACACGCCTGGCCATACCACCCGACACTTCAGATGGCATCAGACTTGCCGCATTGCGCAAACCGACGGCCTGCAATTTCAACAACACCAGGTCGCGTATCATGGACTCGCTCAGATCCGTATGCTCGCGCAAGGGAAAAGCCACGTTATCAAACACGCTCAGATCAGTGAACAAGGCACCATGCTGGAACAGCATGCCCATTTTGCGGCGCATGGCATACAAGCCATCATTATCAAGCCGGCTGATTTCCTGTCCATTGACGCTGACACTACCTTGCTGGGCGCGAATCTGCCCACCGATCAAACGCAGTATGGTTGTCTTACCTGATCCAGAACCACCCATCACGGCAATCAGTTTACCGCGTGGAAAATCCATATGCAGCCCGGACAAAATCACCCGGTCTCCATACCCAAAATGGATATCACGAATTTCTACAAGATTTGGCACAGCAGAGGAGATAGTTTTGTAAAAGCTAGATTGTAATGCAGAACAGCAAAGAGAGTTGTACAGACAACTATGACAAAAATACAATTATTCAGGATAAATTCGGAATAACTGAATAAATCCACGCAAAACACAGCAAAGTCACCCATCTCAAAATTTTATTCGAAAATGAGGGGTGAAAAAATAAATTTTTTAATGAACAAGAAGTCAGTTATTTACAAATACTTACTCTTTCATTAAGTTCTTTACTGTTCTGATAGTCTGGTTTAAGCGCCAAGCATACACAAAAACTGCTTGTTCATGATCAATGCCGGGCAATATAAGTGCCAATTAAGCGCCAATAACAACGCAAATCAGTAACTCTGATAGCGCACAAATGAAGCGGGAGCAAGCCTTGCGTGCCTGCTCCCTGTCTTATGTCTTGTCATGCCAGCCATATGCACCTAAGGTGCCAGGCAAGCCGATGCAGATTAACGTGGCAGTACCGAATCACCCATCAGGAAGACATCCACTTCGCGTGCACACTGACGGCCTTCACGGATCGCCCATACAACCAGCGACTGGCCACGACGCATATCACCTGCCGCATACACTTTGTCGACATTGGTTTTGTAGCAGCCAGCACCATCTGTCGTTGCCTTGGCATTGCCACGCGCGTCCTTATCGACACCGAAAGCATCCAGCACCTGCTGGACTGGTGAAACAAAGCCCATGGCCAGCAAGACCAGGTCAGCCTTCATTTCAAATTCGGAATCCGGCACTTCCTGCATCTTGCCATCTTTCCATTCAACGCGGCAGGCGATCAGCTTATCAACCTTGCCGCCCTTGCCTTCCAGACGTTTGGTGGCAACCGCCCAGTCACGCTCGCACCCTTCTTCATGGGAAGAAGAGGTACGCAATTTGGTTGGCCAATAAGGCCAGACCATGGGTTTGTTTTCCTGTTCCGGTGGTTGTGGCATCAGTTCAAACTGGGCAACCGATTTGGCACCATGGCGGTTCGAGGTTCCAACGCAATCCGAACCGGTATCACCACCACCAATCACCACGACATGCTTGCCACTGGCCATGATCTGGTCTTTGACCTTGTCACCCGCATTGACCTTGTTCTGCAAGGGCAAAAAGTCCATGGCGAAGTGCACGCCTTTCAGTTCACGGCCAGGCACCGGCAAATCACGCGGGGTTTCTGCACCACCGGCAATGATGACCGCATCAAATTCTTTTTGCAGTTGTTCAGGCGAGACGGTTTCCTTGGCCCAGTTGGTGACGGTGGCCGGGAAATCCTTGCCGACAAACACACTGGTGCGGAAAATCACGCCCTCTGCTTTCATCTGGTCGACACGGCGGTCGATATGCGATTTTTCCATCTTGAAATCAGGAATGCCATAACGCAGCAAGCCACCAACGCGATCATTCTTTTCAAATACGGTCACATCATGACCGACGCGTGCCAATTGCTGCGCCGCTGCCATGCCTGCAGGACCAGAGCCAACCACGGCGATTTTCTTGCCGGTCTTGATGGAAGGCACTTGTGGCACGACCCAGCCGTTTTCCCAGCCTTTGTCAATGATGAAATGTTCGATCGACTTGATACCTACTGCATCACTATTGATACCCAGGGTACAGGCGGATTCGCAAGGTGCAGGGCAGATGCGGCCAGTAAATTCCGGGAAGTTATTGGTGGAATGCAGCGTATCCAGCGCCAGTTTGTAATTGCCGTTGAAGACCAGATCATTCCAGTCGGGAATGATGTTATTCACTGGACAGCCGTTATTACAGAAAGGAATGCCGCAATCCATGCAGCGCGCTGCCTGCACCTTGGCCTGGCCATCATCAAGATGCACCAAAAATTCTTTGTAATGCTTTTTACGTGACTGTGGTGCCTCGCTTGCTTCCTGCAAGCGTTTGTATTCCATGAAGCCGGTAATTTTACCCATTTTCTAACCTCAATATCGTTGCGGGCATCTGCCCTGTCTTAATCTGAATAGTCTGAACAGCACACGGAGACGCCACCGCAGCCAGGCTGCGGCGCGATCATCCAGCCTATGCGGCGACTTTTTCCTTTTTGGCTGCGGCTTGTTTGGCCGCATACATTTCACCCAGTGCGCGCTTGTATTCGGTAGGGAATACCTTGACGAACTTGGCACGGCTGCGCGCCCAGTCGTCCAGCAGGTTGCGGGAACGGGTGCTGCCTGTGTGTTTGAAATGACGCTCGATCAGATTACGCAAGATAGCTTCGTCCGTCTCTCTTTCACCGCCGCTGAGGCGGCTATGCCAGATCGATTTATCCAGCGTGGCCACCTGTACATCACCAGCCAGCACTGGCTCCAGTGTTACCATGGACATATTGCATTTGGCTTCGAACTCGCCTTCCGGGTCATACACGTAAGCGATACCGCCCGACATACCGGCAGCAAAGTTACGGCCGGTGTCACCCAGCACGATGACGGTACCGCCAGTCATGTATTCGCAACCATGGTCACCGGTTCCTTCAACCACTGCCAGCGCACCGGAATTACGTACCGCAAAACGTTCACCGGCAACGCCGTTGATGAAGGCTTCACCAGAAATCGCCCCGTACAGCACGGTATTGCCGCAGATGATGTTATCGACAGCCCAACCACGGAATTCAGTATTCGGGCGGATGATGATACGACCACCGGACAAACCTTTGCCGACGTAGTCATTGCCCTCACCCACCAGGTCAAGGGTCACGCCATGCGCCAGGAAGGCACCAGCAGACTGCCCCGCCGTACCCTGCAACTGGATATGGATGGTGTCATCCGGCAAACCGGCATGGCCATATTTTTTCGCCACTTCACCGGACAGCATGGTGCCGACAGTACGGTTAAGGTTCTTGATAGGTGAGATAAAGGACACTTTTTCACCGCTTTCCAGGGCAATTCTTGCCTGGGAAATCAACTTGTTATCCAGCGCTTTTTCCAGACCGTGATCCTGCACATCAATATGCCGTATTGCAGCCCCTTCCGCCACTTCTGGCTGATGGAAAATGCGGCTAAAGTCCAGTCCCTTTGCTTTCCAGTGACCGACAGCCTTGGATTTGTCGAGCAAATCAACACGGCCGATCAAATCGTCATACGTGCGGATACCCAGTTGCGCCATGATCTGACGCAGCTCTTCAGCAACGAAGAAGAAGTAATTCACGACATACTCAGGTTTGCCAGAAAACTTGGCGCGCAATACCGGGTCTTGTGTAGCGACACCGACCGGGCAAGTATTCAGATGGCATTTGCGCATCATGATGCAGCCTTCAACCACCAGCGGTGCAGTCGCAAAACCGATTTCGTCGGCACCCAGCATGGCGGCAATCGCGACGTCACGGCCGGTTTTCATCTGACCATCAGCCTGTACCCGGACACGGCCACGCAAGCCATTCAAGACCAGTGTTTGCTGGGTTTCAGACAAACCCAGTTCCCATGGTGTACCGGCATGCTTGATGGACGACAAAGGCGATGCACCTGTACCGCCGTCATGACCAGCGATCACCACATGATCAGCCTTGGCCTTGGAGACACCGGCAGCAATCGTGCCGACCCCCACTTCAGATACCAGCTTGACCGAAATCGACGCTTTAGGATTCACGTTTTTCAAATCATGAATCAGTTGCGCCAGATCTTCGATCGAATAAATATCATGGTGTGGCGGCGGCGAAATCAAGCCCACGCCAGGTACCGAGAAACGCAGTTTGGCAATGTACTCAGACACTTTGTGGCCTGGCAACTGACCGCCTTCGCCCGGCTTGGCACCTTGCGCCATCTTGATCTGTATCTGGTCGGCCGAACTCAGGTATTCTGCCGTCACACCAAAGCGGCCCGATGCTACCTGCTTGATTTTGGAACGCAGCGAATCACCGTCCAGCAAGGGAATATCGACTTCGATCTGGTCTTTGCCGACCACCGAAGCCAGGGTCTGGCCCTGCTTGATCGGGATGCCTTTCAGTTCTTGCTGATAACGCGCCGGGTCCTCACCACCTTCACCGGTATTTGATTTACCGCCTATGCGGTTCATCGCCACTGCCAGTGTGGCATGTGCTTCCGTACTGATGGAACCCAGGGACATAGCGCCAGTCGCAAAGCGTTTGACGATTTCCTTGGCTGGTTCTACCTGGTCCAGCGGGATGGCCTTGGCTGGATCGATCTTGAATTCAAACAGGCCACGCAAAGTCATGTGACGCTTGCTTTGATCATTGATGATCTGGGCGTATTCCTTGTACGAATTGTAGTTGTTGGAACGGGTGGAATGCTGGAGTTTGGCAATCGCATCCGGTGTCCACATATGGTCTTCACCACGCACGCGGTATGCATATTCGCCACCGGCGTCGAGTGCATTTTCCAATACCGGGTCGCTGCTGAAAGCCAGTTTGTGCAAACGCAGGGCTTCTTCTGCCACTTCGAACACGCCTATACCTTCAACATTCGAGGCAGTGCCCTTGAAGTATTTGTCCACCAGTGATTTGTTCAAACCGATGGCTTCAAAAATCTGCGCGCCACAGTAAGACATATAGGTGGAAATACCCATCTTGGACATGACTTTCATCAAGCCTTTGCCAATTGCCTTGGTGTAGTTGTAGATGGCTTTTTCTGCCGACAAATCGCCGGACAGGTCTTTCGCCATGTCTGCCAGTGTCTGCATCGCCAGGTAAGGATGAACTGCCTCTGCACCATACCCTGCCAGCAAGGCGAAGTGATGGGTTTCACGGGCAGAGCCGGTTTCCACTACCAGGCCAGTGGTGGTACGCAAGCCCTTGCTGACCAGGTGTTGATGCACGGTCGATGTTGCTAACAATGCTGGAATCGCCACATAGTTGGCATCCATCTTGCGATCAGTGATGATCATGATGTTATGGCCAGACTTGACCGCATCCACGACTTCAGCACAGATGGAAGCCAGACGCGCTTCAATGCCATCCTTGCCCCATGCCACCGGATAGCAGATGTCCAGTTCATACGACTGGAACTTGCCACCGGTATTCGCGCTGATGTTACGCAACTTGGCGATATCGGCAAAATCCAGGATAGGCTGCGACACTTCCAGGCGCATAGGTGGATTGATGTTATTGGTATCCAGCAGATTCGGCTTGGGGCCGATGAAGGATACCAGCGACATCACCATGGCTTCACGGATAGGATCGATAGGCGGGTTGGTCACCTGGGCAAACAATTGCTTGAAGTAGTTGTACAGGGGCTTCAGCTTGTTCGACATGACGGCCAGTGAAGAATCATTGCCCATGGAGCCGATTGCTTCCTCGCCGCCAATAGCCATCGGTGCCATCAGGAACTTCAGGTCTTCCTGGGTGTAGCCGAATGCCTGCTGGCGGTCCAGCAGGCTGGCGCTGTATTCAGCCTTGTCTGCTCCGGGTTTCAGGTCATTGAGCTTGATGCGTACCGATTGTATCCACTGCTTGTAAGGCTTGGCATTGGCATAGGTATCCTTGATTTCCTTGTCGTCGATGATGCGGCCTGCTTCCAGGTCGATCAGGAACATCTTGCCTGGTTGCAGGCGCCATTTCTTGATGATCTTGGATTCAGGAATTGGCAAGACACCGGATTCGGATGCCATGACTACCAAATCATCATCGGTGATGATGTAACGTGCCGGACGCAGGCCATTCCGATCCAGCGTGCCACCGATCTGGCGGCCATCGGTAAATGCCATCGCAGCCGGGCCATCCCATGGTTCCATCATGGCCGCATGGTATTCGTAGAAGGCGCGACGGTTTTCATCCATCATGGTGTGATTTTCCCAGGCTTCCGGGATCATCATCATCATTGCCTGGGCGATAGGGTAACCAGCCATCACCAGCAGTTCCAACGCATTGTCGAAACTGGCTGTGTCGGACTGGCCTTCAAAAATCAGCGGATACAGTTTTTGCAAATCATCACCGAGCACGGCGGATTTCATCACGCCTTCGCGGGCGCGCATCCAGTTGAAGTTGCCTTTTACTGTATTGATTTCACCATTATGCGCAATCATGCGGTAAGGATGCGCCAGCGGCCATTCAGGGAAAGTATTGGTAGAGAAACGTTGATGCACCAGCGCCAGCGCAGAAATACAGCGCTCATCCTGCAAGTCTTTATAGTAGACACCAACCTGATCCGCCAGCAGCAAGCCTTTGTACACTATGGTGCGGGCCGACATCGACGGAACAAAGTATTCTTTACCGTGGATCAGCTTCAGCGCTTCAATCGCATGTACCGCAGATTTGCGAATGATGTACAGCTTGCGTTCCAGCGCATCGGTCACCATGATGTCCGGGCCACGACCGATGAAAATCTGGCGTATGACGGGTTCTTTTTCGCGTACGGTCGGCGACATCGGCATGTCGCGGTCCACCGGCACATCACGCCAGCCCAGTACAACCTGACCTTCGGCGCGCACGGCGCGTTCGATTTCCTGCTCACAGGCCAGACGGGATGCATGCTCCTTAGGCAAGAAGATCATGCCAACGCCGTATTCACCTGGCGGCGGCAAGCTGATGCCCTGCTTGGCCATCTCTTCACGGTAATACTGGTCAGGAATCTGGATCAGGATACCGGCACCATCACCCATCAGGGCATCTGCACCTACGGCGCCCCTGTGGTCCAGGTTTTTCAATATCAGCAAACCCTGATCAACGATGGCATGGGTCTTTTTGCCTTTGATGTGGGCAACAAAACCGACGCCACAGGCATCGTGTTCATTGGATGGGTCGTATAAACCTTGAGCATGCATAGTGATCTCCGGAAAACAAATTTAAATTCAGCACTTACGCAAAACTGCTATCACCTGTTCAAACCCGGGACCGTGACAGCCAACCCAGGGGGTCGATCAAGCTCGGGTGTCTGTTGGAAATTCGCTGGCAAGCGACTTACAGGCATAAAGACAAGGTTCTTAAACAGTTTTGCGTAAATCCTGAAAAGGACTAAGGGAGAGAATACTGCGGTGCAAAAGATTATTCAACAAGTTTATTTAGGGTCAGTGTCAAATTTAATTAAGCAAATTCACAAATTTATTTAATTGGGGACATAGTAAACAAAGAGAAATTTACAAGCATTTCGATAATTTTTGGATTTCAAACTGGATGGCTTGAGTCTTGCTGGATGATGGCGTTCAGGAATTAACGGCAGCTTTGCGGGGGCGGCCACGCTTGATCGGCTCTACCCGTCTTTCAGTCAGTTTACTCATCTCTATCTTGAAACGGGATGAACCCAGCATCCAGGCTTTGGAAGTTGCCTGGGTAATTTCCATAATCTGCTGGCTGGACAAGCCCTGCTCCATCCCTTCGCGATACGCAGCTTCGCGTTGAAACGGCGTATTGCCTAAAGCCCAATAGGTGCTGTGATCTGTGATCAGCGGATCGATATGCAGACCTATGTGATGACGGTAACTGGACCAGGTGTAATCCAGCAAATCCGCCACCAGCCCAGCCCGCTGGGGGTTGCTTTCTATATAAATACTGCAGGGTATGAAGTAAGCGGCAGATTCGATCACCGTGGCCCGGTAACGCCCTTGCCACAAGGTGCCACTGCGCTGGTATTTGCGATTAAAATAGGGGACATAGTGCCGCCCCAGCCATTGCATCATCTTGCCCAGACCGGTTTCATCACCTGGCGTCAGCAGCAAATGCAGGTGATCGGGTAATAAGGCATAGGCGTGGATAGCGACATCAAACAGGCTAGCCGCCTGCTTCAGCCAATCGAGAAAGGCTGTGTAATCTTCCGCATCAATAAAAACCATGGCACCAGCGTTTCCACGCTGGATGACATGATGTTGCTGATGTGGGATAACAAGTCGGGCTAATCTGGCCATGGCAGGGCAAGCAAGGTGCAATCCGAAAAAGAGACTGGATTGTGCTTGCCCAAGGCGTGCTTGTCAAAATATATTGCCCTGACGCAGGATCAGGGCAATATATTTTGACAAGCACGCCAGACTTCAGCCGGCGATCTGACTGAGGTCAGACCGTACTAAAATCAGGCTGCGATCAACTGTGGCGTTGCTGGACTCTTCAGGCGGAACACTTTCAGTGCACGTTTCGCATCTGGTACGGCGACAACTTCCGGTACACCGGTCATCAATTCGGAAATACGGCTTTTCAGGGCCTTGGCTTGCGTAGCCAGTTTAAAATGCGCAGCACGCTGCGTCTGTACGATACTCCAGCGCGCTACAGGCGCATGGCCGCTACCGTCCAGCAAGGATCTTTCGCGCAGCCAGTTCTCGAAAGAACGGGTAGTCATGTCGCTTTCTATCCAGATCAAATGATCTGACGTCATCTTCTTGCTATTGTCCGAGGGGCGAACCAGTATTTCGTAAATCATTTTCTGACTCCTGTAAGTGAAACTTTGCTTAATGGAAGTAGTCAGCAAAGATTCTTTAGTCCAAAACGATTCGACTTGCAGTTCAGTTGACATGGAACGTTACATAAGACCAGATTTTTTTCATATTTTTTATAAAAAAACAATAAAAAAGCCTGTTTTTGCGTAAAAAACAGGCTTTTTGCCATTTTTCTTTAACAATCTGTAACAAATAGAAAGTCAACTAACAAGGCGTTTTTTCACTTCGGCTTATCAGGGCAGATGTCGAAAAAGCACGTCAACAGCTTCACATCCAGCTTACTTGTTCTGCTTGACCAGATTTACGTTGCCCACATCCTGCCGTCAATAACAGGGGACAGTATCGCTGCCTGTGCTTGCAAAGATTGTATTAATAAAACGTCATCTGGATGCTTGCGCCCAGCAGCCAGTTACGCCCCAGGGCTGCTTCGTAAAACCGCCGGTTTGTATCAGCGACGATCACCGAGCCGACATACGTCTTATCCGATAAATTATTCACACGCAAAAATTCCTTGAAGCGCCAGGCACCAGCATCTTGTCTGGCACCAATGCGGAAATTGGCAATGGCATAAGCCGGCGCAGCTGTCTCTTTATTGCTGTCTTCGACATATAACTTGCCGCTACCGAGCATTTCCAGTCCCACATTAAAACGCTCATCCTGGGCGTGCCATGCAAGTTCGCCATACCAGTTGGTATTTGGCACACCTGGCAAGCTGTTACCTGCCGCAATCGCTCCATAGGCTTGGTCATAGATTGCCCGTAAAGCCGTGCCGGAAAACCGCGCACTGACACCATTGCGCCAGGACCAGTCCAGCGCCACTTCCACCCCCTGGCGCAAAGTCCTGGCGGCATTCCGGTAACTGGTTCGCCCGCCGACGGCTGTGTCAACCACCAGTTCATCGGTGCTGCGCACCTGGAAAACGGCCGCGTTCAATCTTGCACCACCCGGCAAGATGGCTTTTGCTCCAGCTTCCATCTGGGTATTTTGTGCCGCCCGCAAATTAAAATTAAATCCACTACCACTGCCTGAATAAAATAACTCATTCAGCGTAGGGCTTTCCATGCCACGCGCCACACTGGCATACAGGTTCAGATTGGGGTTCCATTTATACAATAGCCCGGCAAATTGCGTGGTTTTCGCATAGCTCAGGCTACCGCTGTCATTGCCATTCGCCAGAAAATAATCATGTACCCGGATATCAAGCTGATTGCGTCGCAAGCCCGCACTGAATCGCCACGGTCCAGCCACCCATTCCGTTTGCAAATAGGGGTCAAGGCTGGTGACGATATCTTGTTCATCACGTCGCAAATTACCTTTCACGCCATACTGCGCAAGGATAAAATTTTCAAACCCCTGGCGTTTGTCGCTGGATCTTGCGTACTCCAATCCCAGTGTCGTGATCAACACGCCGCCAGCCAATTCAGTGGTAGTAAGCCAGTTAACTTCTGCGCCGTAAAAATGCCGGTCAAAATCAACCACGCCACCCGACTGGCTGGCAGTTGCCTGAAACGCCTTGGAAAACGCCTGGTACTGACTCACCTGACGGTCACCGTCATACAAGCTGAGCCGCAAGCGACCGCTATCCATCAGTTGTTCATAGGTCAGCCCGAATTGCACATGATTGATACTTTTGCGGGTGTTGTAACGTTCGGCAAATGAGCGCTTTGGATTTTGCGTGTCAGAACTGTCAATTTCCGCCTGGCGTGGATTATTCAGAAATGTCAGCCATTGCACGCCCAGCGGGTCCTGGGTATCCTCCTGGACCAGCCTGTTTGCCACCAGTGTCAGCTTGCTCTTCTCCCATGGGACCAGCGCTATCTTGGCGAAATTAGCCTCGCGTTTTGCGGCACTATGCTGTCGATATCCGCTAGTCTGAAAACGCGAGCTATCCACCACATAGGCAATGCCTGCACTTTCCCCCTGCGCGTTGACATCAATCTTGCCAACGCCATCACTGCCACTGAGCAGGTTAAGCTCAACCGAAGCCGGGCCTTTACCGGTTTTGGTCAGCAACTGCATCACACCACCAGAATGATTACCGTAGATGGCGGCAAGCGGGCCGCGCAAGACCTCGATGCGACTGGCGACATCAAGGTTAAACGTGGCCGCCTGCCCCTGACCGTCAGGCATGGTGGCTGGGATGCCGTCGCTGATCAAACGCATGCCACGAACGCCAAAGGCAGAGCGTGCACCAAAACCACGGGAAGATATTTGCAGATCTTGCGCATAATTCTGCCGGTTCGATACCACCAGGCCAGGCACCGATACCAGCGCCTCAGACAGATTGACACGCATCTGCGCCTCGCCCATGCGGATATCGTCAACGACATCAATCGCAGCCGCCAGATCAAAGCTGCTGCGTTCGACACGACTGCCACTGATGACTACGACATCACCCGGCGTCTCTGCATATGCCGGTACCAGGCTAATGAGGCTACATTGCGCAAGCAGGCTCAGCCCCAGAAAAACTCTTTTTTTATGCATATATCTTCTTTGCTTCAGGTATTCAGACCAAGCGGCATGCAAACAGTAGCATGGCCAGGTCAGGCCTCATCTGCAACGTCATCTGCAGCGTCACTAGCCTTGCGTTGCGCAAGATACTCGTACTTGCTGGGCAAGATATGGTCGACACAAAGTTGTGCCAGCGTCCAGTTGTCACGTCCCTTCAGCAGTTCTATCATCAATGCATGCTGGGCCACAGAAATCTGCAATTTGTCTGGCACAGCCAATGAGTTGGTGCGGATTGCATAACTCAAATTCATATAATCCTGAATCGAACGCTCCAGATAGCGATTGCCACAAAGAGAAAATATTTTCGAATGAAATTGGTCATTCAATTCATGCACACCACGCAGGTAAGCATTCTTCACATGCACTAAATACGTCTGATGAATCGCGTTCAATTCATCAATAAATTCCGGCGGTGCTGGCAGCTTGAACATCAGTACGGCCTGGCGCTGCAAAAACTCGCGTACCTCATAAATCTGACTCACCTCTTCTTGCGAAAACGAACGTACACGCACTCCTTTGTTGGGTTCACGCGTGACTATCCCGGTGCGCTCCAGCCGATTCAGCGCCTGACGCACGCAATGCCGTGTTGCCCCAAAGCGTTGCATCAAGAGATCTTCCACCAGCCGCTCGCCTGGTTTGACACGCAAAAAAAGTATGTCCTCCTCCAGTTGCATGACCAGCTCGGCTTCGCCGATGGCCTGCACGCTATCAAGGGATGGATCAATAGTGCGGCGTTGTGCTTGAGGCATGGGTAAAACTCGTCAGGATGGGAATAGGGTTCATGGTGATGGAAATCTGCCACCCATTTATTATCGATAATATTAACTAAGTAAAATAAATAGCAATCTATGGCATTTCTAAATTTTACCTTATAAAACAATCGATTAACTATCTAACATAGGATTCAATCAAAAACGTGAGAGCAATATTATTGACAATATTCCCTTCAACCACAATACTGCCCCAGGCAAACAAGGGTACTGATCCTTATAAAAATCCGTACTCAACACAGTAATCCCGGAGGCCTGGCAGTCACCTTCCGTTGCGCAACTGTATGTCATTGCGCGCCTAATCACCAATTCACCATCTTCACCATCTGAAAAACGACAAGATCATGAAAAGTATCATTCTTAGTTGCTGCCTTTTGGGTGCGTCTGTCACAGCGCACAGTCAAGCCCCTGCAGTGGCCCTGCAAGTCGACCTGGCCAGGGAAAAAGGTGATATGAAGCCGATATGGGCATGGTTTGGTTATGACGAACCCAATTACACGACAATGAAAGACGGCAAGAAATTACTCAGCGAGATCGCCGCGCTGAGCCCGGTCCCGGTGTATGTACGCGCTCACAATCTGATGACTTCCGGCGATGGCACAGCCGCGCTGAAATGGGGGTCGACCGATATGTACAAAGAAGACAAAGATGGCAAGCCCATCTATAACTGGACCATCATCGACAAGATTTTCGATACCTATGTCGAACGAAAAATGAAGCCTTTGGCGCAAATCGGCTTTATGCCGGAAGCGCTGTCCGTGGTACCGCAACCCTACCGCCACAATTGGGAGCCTGGTAAAAAATACAAAGACATCATGACAGGATGGGCCCACCCGCCCAAGGACTACGACAAATGGGCAGAACTGATTTATCAATGGGTGAAACACAGCGTGGATCGCTATGGTCAAGCCGAAGTCGAGAGCTGGTATTGGGAATTGTGGAATGAACCGGACGGTGCCTATTTAAAAGCCGCAGACACAGAACGCGAATATTTCAAGATGTACGATTATGCAGCCGATGCCGTCAAACGCGCCTTGCCAACCGCGCGTATGGGTGGCCCACACACTGCCAGCTTAGGCAAATTTTTTGACCATTTCCTGAAGCACGCACTGTACGAAACCAATATGGCGACAGGCAAGACCGGCGCGCCGCTTGATTTTGTCGCCTTTCATGCCAAGGGTTCACCCAGACTGGTCAATGGCGTGGTGCAAATGGGCATCATGGCGCATCTCAGCAAAATTGATCGCGGCTTTTCCATGATTGCTGCTTATCCCGAGTTGAAGAACATACCCATCATCATCGGTGAATCTGACCCCGAAGGCTGTGCTGCTTGCGGCATGCAGACCAATCCAGAAAATGCTTATCGCAATGGCACCTTGTATTCCAGCTACACTGCTGCATCCATTGCCCGTGAATACGAGATTGCCGATCAGCGTGGCGTCAATCTGCTGGGTGCCGTCAACTGGTCGTTTGAATTTGAAGACCAGCCATGGTTTGCCGGCTTTCGCGACCTGGCCACCAATGGCGTCGATAAGCCAGTACTCAATGTATTTCGCATGCTGGGCATGATGTCGGGTCAACGGGTTGAAGTCAGTGGCGATATTGCCTACGACACCGCAGCCGTCATCAAAACCGGCGTACGTGCAGAAAGAACCGACATCAATGCACTTGCCGCCAAAGATAAACAGGGGGTCAGCATTCTGGTGTGGAATTACCATGACACCGACATTATCGACGCTGGCTCGCCCGTAGCACTGACCATCAAGGGCATACCTGCAGACAAACTCACCATGCATCACTATCGCATTGATGAAACACACAGCAATTCCTATGCAGTCTGGAAAAAGATGGGCTCGCCACAAAACCCAAGCACTGCGCAGATTGCAGAACTGGAAACAGCTGGCCAACTGACTGAACTCGAAGCCCCCAAGTACTTGCAGGTACATGAGCAACAAGTGACCCTGCACATGCAGCTACCGCGCCAGGCTGTTTCCTTGGTAAGGTTAAGCTATTAGAACTCATTTCAGCCACTCCGACACTGACAGCGCCTTATGAAAATCATTACGCTATTCGCCACCCTGTTGCTACTGAACACTTCCTCTGTCCTTGCCGGGGAAGGTGGCGACCTGTATAAACAAAGTTGCGCCCAATGTCACGGTGCCCACCGTGAAGGAGGAGTAGGCCCCAGCCTGCTCAAGCGGCCATGGGTAAAGGTCAACGGAAAAAAAGATAGCCTGCAACGCTTCATCAGCGAAGGTTTGCCCAATACCGGCATGCCTGCGTGGAAGAATGTCTTGAACCCGAAGCAAATTGCTGCCATCGCTGAATATCTGTTGCAGCCTGAACCAGCGGCTCAGGCAGCAAGCACGAAGGAAGCACCAGCAGACACTTACCCCGAACTCAAAAAGTTCCGCCTGCCCGTCGGCTTTTCCATTTCCGTATACAGCGACCAGCTTGAAAACGCTCGTGGCATGGCAGTGACTGCATCCGGCATTGTCTTCGTCGGTTCACGTAAAGTCGGAAAAATTTATGCCGTCATCAATAGCGGCAAGGATTCTGTGCCCCCCAAAGTGGTCACCGTCGCCACAGGCCTGGATTCCCCTATCGGGCTGACCTTACTGAATGGTTCACTGTACGTAGCAGAAATGACGCGTGTCATTCGTTTTGACGACATTGAAAAGACGTATGAAAAATCGCCGCAACTGCATGTGGTCAAAGATGACTTTCCCAAAGACAAATGGCATGGTGAGAAAATAATCAAGGCAGGTCCGGATGGAAAACTGTATATACCGATAGGTGCACCGTGCAATGTCTGCGACAAGGAAGATGCCCCACATTCCAAGATTTATCGCATGAATCCCGATGGCTCAGGCTTTGAAATCTATGCACGCGGCATCAGAAATTCCGTCGGTTTTGCATGGCATCCGGTAACCAGGGAAATGTGGTTCACCGACAATGGCCGCGATGAAATGGGCGACAACATGCCTTCTGATAAATTGAACTACGCCCCCAAACCCGGCATGCACTTCGGTTTTCCTTATTGCGCCGGCGGTGTGGTGGAAGATCCGGAGTTCCACAAAAACAGGCGTTGTGAAGAATTTGCAGAGCCCGCAGCCAAACTGGGGCCACATGTTGCTTCACTCGGTCTGGCCTACAACGAAGGCACGCAGTTCCCTGCGCAATACAAGAATCAGCTATTTATCGCAGAACACGGTTCATGGAACCGCACGCAAAAAATCGGTTACCGCGTCGCCCTGATCACCTTGCATAACAACAAGGTGGTCAGTGACACCGTGTTCGTCGATGGTTTCTTGCAAGATGAAAAGGTGATTGGCCGCCCCGTCGATATCGCATTCCTGCCGGATGGGTCCATGCTCATCTCGGATGACTTTGGCGGACGCATTTATCGTGTCAGTTATAGCGAAAAAACCAAGCCATAACTAGTAGGCTTGCTGCAGGCCAGGCTAACGGCCTATAAAAAAACGACATCAGGCAATATGCCGATGTCGTTTTTTGTTTTTTTGTTCCCTTGCTTTCCAGGATTTATACAAGCATACGTGCGTAACGTACGAACCATGCTTTTGGTTGACAGCCTGCACTGCGATTAGATCAACAACACTAACAGGCTGAAACTGTCTTTTTTTCGTCAACGGGCTTGTCGTCGACCGCGTTCTTGGCTTACGTAGGCTGACTACGCAAAACAAAGCAAGCAAACCCAAACAGGAATAGGAAAACATCATGAACAAAATCATCACCGCTTTCATCGCCGCCACTGTTGTTATGGGTAGCGCATTTGCACAGACGCCAGCGGCATCTGCAACAGTTGCCAGCACACCAGTAAAGGCAGCAAAGGCCGCGTCGGCAGCCACAGCAGCCAGCGTAGCGAAAGCCGCTCCCACTGCCAAAGCCAGCGCTGCATCTACCTCTACCCCTGCCTCTGCCGCTGCAACAACTGAAGCCAAACCAGTGACAGACAAAGCAACAAAGCATGCAAAAAAAGAAGCCAAGAAAGATGACACAAAAGCTGCATCAGCCTCAGCTAGCGCAGCATCGAAATAAGCCATAAGCAATAGGCAATAGGCAATAGGCAATAGTTAATAAGCGCAGGTATTACCGGCAGCAAAAGCTGCCGGTAAAGAAATCATCAAAACAAAACATTCATATCAGGGAAATAAACATGAACAAGCTCATCACCGCTCTCGTTGCTACCACCGTTATCATGGGTAGCGCATTTGCTCAGACGCCAGCCAGTACAGCGGCAAGTGCGGCAGCAAATAAGCCAGTCAAGGCAGCAGCTGCAGCCAGCGTCGCAAAATCTGCTCCTGCCGCTGTAGCACTGGCAGCACCGGCAGCACCTGAGGCCAAACCAGCTACGACAGAAAAAACAATGAAACACGCGAAGCATGAAAAGCACGCGAAAAAAGACATGAAAGCGGACGATGCCAAAGTAGCACCAGCTGCATCAACACCAGCAGCATCGAAGTAATCCGCTGGGAATGGCGGTCTCGTCGAGAGATTGCCGCTTAAAAAAACGACGCCCAATTTTTATTGGGCGTCGTTTTTTACGTGCATCCTTGTGCGGATAATATTGTCTTGTCGCTATCAGGCTGCAATGCGCCCTGATCGGATGAATACCATCATTTCGCTGTAACGCGAAAGTAATCGACATCCAGGCTGGAACCTGGTGTCGCGGCTTTTTCCCCGATACTGAAAAGCCCCACCTGTGCGCCCACCCAGCGCCCTTTGCCGACCTTGAAGGTTTGAGCGACTGGCCGGAAATTCACATTGTCTGTGCTGTAAGAAAAACTTGCCATTGCACCGTCGGCCATGCTCAGGCGCAGATACATGGAAGATGGTGCGGATGGCAAGATCACCACCGGAGTTTCCTTGCAGCGGTCGGCAGACGCGGTACAAGTCACATACACAAGTTGCGTCACGCCAGCGGTTTTTTGCAAACCCAGCCAGGCATATTGCATGGCATTCAAAATCAAGCCAGCCCGGTCGCCATCTGCTGCATTGTTTAACTGGACATGGGTATTGACTACAAATTCTGGTGCAGGCAATTTTTGCGTCAACACTGACGGTGCGCGCCTTATGCTATTGATCATTTCAGGTTCAATTTGCGTGTAAAGACGCAGCACGCCTGGACGTTCACTCAATGAATACCATTGCTCACTAAAGTTGGCATTCCATTCCCACTGAAGGCCCAGCTTGGTTCCATTGAATTCATCAGACGTCGGTGGCACCTTGATTGCTGCACCCGCTACCGGTTTTGCATACGTCAGCACCGGTTGGCCTATGCCAGCTTTCGGGCCATTCTCACCAATGACAGGCCAGTCATCCACCCAACGCATGGGTTGCAGATGCATGACGCGGCCATAGGCTTCCTTGTCCTGGAAATGCAGGAACCAGTCCTTGCCATCCTGCGCCCGCAGCCAGGCACCCTGATGCGGGCCATTGATGGGACTATTACCCTGATCCATGACAGTACGGACTTCATATGGTCCGTTGATACTGCGCGAACGGAATACCGCCTGCCAGCCCTGTTCAACCCCGCCTGCCGGTGCAAATACATAGTAATAGCCGTTAGCCTTGTAAAATTTCGGGCCTTCCAGCGTACGGTAGTCTGGTATTTTATTGCCATCGATAATAATCTGGCCGACACTGTCCAGCAGATGGCTGGCATCCGGGGCCATGGCACGCAAGGTCAGGAGATTGTTGATCCCGGCCCGGCTTTTTGCCCAGCCATGCAAAAGGTAAGCCTTGCCATCGTCGTCCCACAGCGGTGTGGGATCGATGATGCCTTTACCCGGCAGCAAGAGCTTGGGTGTGCTCCATGGCCCGGAAAAACTTTTTGCCGTGATGACAAAAATACCCAGGTCGGGGTCGGGGTAAAATATCCAGAATTGATTGTCGTGATAACGCAGGCATGGCGCCCAGACACCTTCGCCATGGCGTGGCACGACAAAACGTTCTGCAGGAACCAATTGCGGCAGTGCATGGCCCACCAGTTCCCAGTTCACCAAATCCTTGGATTGAAGCAAAGGCAAACCCGGTGAGCTGTTAAAGCTCGACGATGTCATGTAATAAGTGTCACCAACCCGTATCGCGTCCGGATCAGAATAATCGGCATGCAGCACCGGGTTTTTATAGCGCCCATCACCCAGGTCAGCCACCCACGGTTCTTTGGTCGCCTCGCCTTGCGTAGTCGGGGTGTGCTGACAGGCAGCCATGCTAAGCCCGAGAAGGATGGTTGACGTGATGCGGTGCATAGTGGAAAACGTGTAAGTGGGCATGCTGGTAACGATCATTTTAATATTCGCGCGAAGAGCTGCGCAGGCAGCTCTTCGACTTGTTAAGTGCGGAAAATGCTCAAAGCAAAAATCAGAATGCGTATTCTGCCTTGACAGTATAAGCACGACCTATAGGTTTGGCGACATTTTGCGCAAACACCACACGTGAACTCAATCGCTGATTCGACAAAGGCGGGTCAACATTCAACAGATTGTTGATGCCAAAGTTCAACCTGAATTTATCCGAAAATCTATAGTTGGCGCTCAGGTTATAGATGATGTAGGAATCGATCACGTTGTAATACGGCTGCCCGATTTTTTGCGTCGGCAATGCGTTGGTATCTTCATAGCTGGCAGTATACGATTGCGACAACTGCGTTGCGAATTTCCCCATGCCCCAGGACAGACGCAAATTATGACGCCAGCGGTAGATATAGGTATTGGCCGAGGTAGAACCAGTCGCCAAGGCACCTGGCCGGCCTACGCTATCGACCCAGGCACCGCCGACATCGTTTTGCCCTTCATACTTGTTGACGTAAGTACCATCCATGCTTACCCCGAACTTACCCCATCTGGCAGTTGGGAAAAGATAGCGCAAATTGACATCCACACCACGGGTGTGTACTCCACCCATGTTCAGACGCGTCACCACGATGTAGTTCAGCGTGCCATCAGGGTTGCGCACAAACAGACTGGCATATTTGTTCACGTCAGAAAAAATCGTTTCTTCCGTAATCTGGGCGATGGTTCCCTTCATGCGGATATCCCAGATGTCAAAAGACAGCATCATGTTCTGCACAGGTTCAAGCACGATACCAGCCGTCAGTGTGCGTGATTTTTCTGGCTGCAGATCAGGATTTGCACCGGTCAGTATGGTCTGCTGGGTATTACATACGCGTGCCGGGTCAAGATTCAAACTGGCATATTTTGGATCGGTAGTCAGCGTTCCGGTATTTGGCTGTGACGGCGTGGCGCTTGGGCAAAGCAAAGGGTCATCCCAGCGATTGGTAGATGCCGTCTTGGTGCGTGGTGTGCCATACAATTCAGGCAAGGTCGGTGCGCGGAAGCCGGTGCTGGCGGTACCACGCAGCATGACAGACTTGTGCGGTTCCCAACGTATGCTCGCCTTGGGGTTCACGGTAGAGCCAAAATCACTGAAACGATCAGCACGGGCAGCAAAGGTCAGGTCTAGCTGTTTGGTCAGCGGTGCATCCAGTTCCACATACAGACCCGCAATAGTACGGGCACCACTTGGATTGGCACCCGGCGTACCGGATACCTTGTAGACTACATCATTGGCCAGAAGACTCGTGGAATCTGTATAGGTTTCCCGGTGCAGGTCGCCACCCACCGCCACCGACAGCGAACCGCCGGCCAGCTCTGTCAATGCGCGCGACAGGTTAACATCAGGGCCGAAGTACTTCACGCTGGCGGTGCGATAGGTAGTGTCGTCCACCTTGATACTGTTGAGATAGGCCTGACCAGTGGCGTCCTGCGTACCGAATGGATTGAGGATGCCGTTTGCCACACCGTCATACAGTTTCGGGGTGGTGACAAAGCCACTCTTCCAGCCTACGCGCCGTTTGCTCATCGCGGCATTGAAGCCTACACGATAATCCCACCCCATGAATTCGCCTTCATCAGCGATGACGAAACGATTGGTGTTTTGACGGTCATCTGTAGCGGCAGGGCCGAGTTCATCCAGGCTCCAGGTCAATGCCAAATCCTGCCCGGTTACCCCGGCAACTGCCGGCACACCACCACTGCCACCCGGATACCATTTACTGCTCTTGGTAATAAACAGTGGCTTGCGTACACCGGGGTTGAACTTATCGTAATCCGTCTGTGCACCAAACACCTGCGGCGGGTTGAGTGCATCAATATAGGATTCACTGGCAAGCACTTCAACCGTCAGCAATTTGTTGTCACCGTGGCGCAAAGACCCTTTGGTAAATAAGGTAGTCTGCCTGTTCTCTGGCAACAATTGTGGGTAAAGAGTCGGGTCAAGAAGACAGGTCTTGATGCCAGAACCAGAAGTCTTGATCGAAGGAAGACTATATTGCGCGCCATATGTGCTGGAGCAACCGGTAGCCCAATACGGGTTTCCGGTAGTGCTGGTCGCCTTGCCATTGGTGTACACCGTAAAGTTGGCAGGGGCAGAGGAAGACCCAGCGGTATTGGTGCTGAATACACTTCCACCCAAGCGGGCGATGGCATCTGGATCTGTGATGTTAGGCCTGTCCTTTTGCAGCAGGGACGAGCGCATCTGTGTATCAAATACTGCATACACGTTCCAACCATCCTTATTCAAATCACCCTTGCCACCGGCGATGGAAAAGCGACGTTGATCACCACCGCCCGCACGCTCTGGTGCGACAACACTGGCAGTCAATTTGATTTCGTTCATCGTACGCCGGGTAATGAAATTGACGACCCCGGCAATTGCATCGGTACCATAAATTGACGATGCGCCATCACGCAAGACTTCAACGCGCTCAATCGCACTCATAGGCACGACGTCGACGTTAATCGAACTGTCACCAATGGCTTCATTCGGCAAGCGCCGCCCGTTCAACAAGACCAGGGTGCGGTTGGTGTTCAGGCCACGCATATTAATCATGGTGCCGCCACCACCACCGCCAACGGGTTCATTGGTGGCACCCATGACGAAGGATGTGGCCACTTCGGACATGGTCGTCAGCCCCTGTGCTTCCAGTTCTTCTGCCTTGTAGGTGGTGAGCGGCAAGGCATTTTCTGTGGCTAGCCGTTTGATCGACGAACCGGTTATTTCTATCTTGGCTACCGGCGGTGCGGTGGGGGTCGCCGGGGCTTGCTGCACCTGTTGAGCCTGGGCCTGGCTCATTAAGCTCAGCACGGCCAGGGTGACCGTGCTGAGTACTAAGCGTGGGGCTGTGGCGCGCCTGAATTTGTTCATTGTCTATCTCCTTGTTTTATCATTTTTTATGTGTGTTACTGCTTACAGTCTTATTTACAACCTTATTTACAGCCTTACTTACGATCTTATTTACGACCTTATTTACAGCCTTACTTGCTATCCGATGGCGATGGGTTCCAGCCTTTGCCGTTATCGAAACTTGCGAAAACCAGGCGGCGGTTGGCGAAGCGTGCCGCCACCTGTTGTTCAGTTAATGTGTGCCCGGGCAAGCGCTGCGATACATCCAGTGGCTTGCCGTTGATATCCATGCTGCCGTACTCACCCCAGCCAGCACCGGGCTGCGCCTGTACGGATTCCGGGCGTGGCGTCAGCCAGCCCACGGGTGCTATATGTTTGTCCATCATGCAGTGGATGAAGCTGACGCTGTCCCATGTACTTGGTGGCCCCTGGCGGGCCAGATACGTCGTGCCGGGCAAGACATCGTTCTGCCCGGGACCATTGCCATGCGTCAGGCGGCTGTTCAAAAAAACAAAGCCGGCTTCATTGGCAGCAACCGTGCGGGCCTGCACCACATAGCCGCCACCCTTGCCGGGATTGGCACTGTCACCGACCGAGCGGATTTCACTTTCTTCAAACAAGGCAGCCCTGTTGGCACCCCAGATAAAATCTACATTGCCGGCAATCAGCGAGCGGTAAAACCACGAGTAACCCTTCACCTGTATGGTGTCTTGCTCGCTGAAAAAGCTTGCATGCTGCACCACCAGGCGGCCACGATCGCTGCTGAATACCAGTGTTTCTGCCTGCGCGCCGACACTTTTGGCACGCACTGCCGTGTTGATGAGGGTGAGCGTATCCAGCGTCAGCAGGTCGGCATCTTCAATCAGGAACACTGAACGGCCACCGGTGATGGATGGCGTCATTGGCCCCTGGCTGACGCCTGTTCCAGGATTATTGCCATCGTCGTTGTAGGCCTGCAAGATGACACCGTCGCGGCTTTCACCGCGCAGGGTGATATTGTCTTTACCACGCAAGTAAAGTAACTGGTCATACCGGCCATTGGCAATGTGTATGGATACCGGTTCTGACCGCGACAAATAGCGCATTGCATGATTCAGGGCCCCCTGCACCGTGCGGAAATCAGCCAGGCCATCAGCGTCAACGGTCAGGCTGGTGCCAGATGGTGCCTGCTTGCGCGTGCTGAAACCCCAAGCGGCAGATTGCCCCAGGCCGGTAAATGCTTGCCCCGCCAGGCTGGCGTTGACGAAAACACCGGCGTCAATAGCGATGTAATACGCAGTGCCATACGCCAGGCGCGCATTGTGCGCCTGGATAGTCACCGTCTTGCCATCTATCCTGATAGGCCTGAAGCGCACCACACGTTTTAATTCCTGCCCTTCATAACCAATCTCATCGATGTCGTCACCGACGCGAATGACATCGACCAGGGCATTGTCTGCTGTACGATAAATTCGCACCGATCCACTTTGCCCCAGGGTAGGTACCTGATCAAATTCCATCTGCAAAGGGGTATCCACTGGCACGTCTTCAGCATGCGCTGCTGGTTTGACTTTGCCTTGCAGCACATACTGCTGCGATGATGTTGTGAAAGCCGGATCAACCCGCACTGCGATATAGGTGGCCACGTTGGCATCCGCCTGGCTGCTGACAACGATGGTCGCCAGGCCAGGCCTTTTTGCTGTGAATACCAGCTTCCCGTCTTCCACAACAACGCCCACAATACTGGCATCACTGGAGAGCGCACTCAGGGAAAGTGTGAGCTTGTCCTTGCCTGAGAACGCAAGCACTGGGTAAGGCTGAGGCACCTCACCTAGCTGCAAGCTAACGCGATCCATCATGCGTGCCAAGGCAAGGCGCACTGGCTTGCTGGCAGTTGCACCCGCACCTGTACCTGTACCCGCACCTATACCGATACGCACATCATCAAACTCAACACTCTGGCCTTTGGCTAGCAAGCCTATACGGCCTTCAAACTGTGAAGAATCCGTGGCGCTGACCAGCATTTCGCCATTCAGGTACAGCACCAGCGCGTCACCGGCAACTTCCAGCCGGATCGTGTAAAAACTGCCATTGGGGCCTGCATCTTTTCCAGACTGTTTCAAACGTAGCAGCTTGCCATTCTGCATTTTGACCAGGTCAACGGCGAGCCTTTGCCTGTCACGATTGACACTGACGCTGGCACCCAGCCAATTGTTATCGTCCTGATAGCGGGCGATCAGGTAGCCCTGCCCGCCTGCCGTAGCGGCGCTTGCAACTGGACGCAAGCGTGCCTCTACGAAGTAAGCACCGTTTACCTGTGCTGCCGGGTCGGATACCAGCAAGGGGCCGCCCTGGCCGCTCAGTACCAGCACATGATTGTTCGATCCGTCCTGGCTGCGTATTATCAGATCAGATGCGGCCACGTCAGATGCGCCAGTGCCCTTGCTTAACCAGCGCCCTGCACCATTTTCAAAATCGTCGCACCAGCTTGCATTGCCGGGACAGGTACCGGCGCATGCGGGAAATGACAATATGGCCGCCAGCAAAGCAAGCAGTAAATGTCTTGTGTTCATTGATATGTGTTGTGAGAATTTCTGAAAGAAGCCTCAGCCAGTAGCAGTAATTAAACTGGCGACTGAGGCTCTTGCATCATGATTGTGGAAACGGCACGAAGCGTTCTGTGCAATTGACCGCCTGCGCTCCCGGTGCATTCAGTTGCCCCGTCAATTTGGCAAATTCAAGCTTGACCACCGGGTTGCCATCCACCACCACATCCTTCAACCCCAGTTGCAGTGGGCGTTGCTCGTCATACCCTTGCAAGATCACTTGCCCTGGGGTCAGGCTGTGCACGCGCTCCATGCGGATATCGGTATAGGAAGGAATCAAATCACCGGATGGGCCAGGTTCATATTGCGTATTGATGTACAGCGGCCAGCGTATATCGCGCAGACAGACATCCCGATATACCACGCCAGAAACGATGCCGCCGCGCCTGTCATTACTCTTTATCCGCAAGCCAGACGTGGTTCCATCCATCACCAGGTCTTCGACCAGCACATTGCGTACACCACCATTGGTTTCACTGCCTATGGACATCCCATGGCCACTATAGAAGTGGTTATGCAGGACGGAAATGTTTTCGCTGGGCCCGCTGCTGCCGGCTTTGATGGCGACATTGTCGTCACCCGTGCGGATGTGGCTATACGCAATCGTCACATTGCGCGATGCACCTGGATCTATGCCATCGGTATTGCGTGCATCATGCGGGGTATCGATGCGGATACCCCAGGCCGTAAAACCATCGACACGATTCATCGCCACATGGAAATTCGGTGAATTACGCAAGGTGATACGGTACATGGTGAAATCCTGCACCTTGTCCAACTGGATAAGGCGCGGCACATTCTGGCGCTGCTTTTCCGTCTGCGCCCGGCGTGCAATTTGCCACCATGTTTCGCTCTTGCCCTCAATCAGTTGTCCGCCCTGGCCATCGATGACACCCTCACCCATGATACCAGCGCCCCATACACCTTCGACAGTGATGAATGGCTGACAACCTTTGCCTGCAGCATCGTTGATACCACAGGTTTTTGTACCACGATCAAACAGCAAAGGATTGGTGCTGGCATACAAGGTAGTGCCCGCATCGACCGCCAGCGTTACGCCAGAACGCAGCTTCAACGGGCCAGAAATAAATGACGTATTGCCATTGCCGGGTGCCAAATGCACAGCCTGACCTGGCGTACATTTGTCCATCGCGGCCTGAATGCGCGGCGCATCGTTACGATTGGGTGTCGGGGGTTCTGCCTGCAACACTGTGCATGTTGGTGGCATCACGGGTTCATGCACGTCGCGTGTGTCTTGCGCCTGGGCCACATTGGTCCATGCAGTAAGTGCGATTAGGCCAAGCAAACCCTGCACGTTCAGGATAGGTTTATGAATTCGAACGGAAGTAAAACGGTACATTGCCAGTCTCCAGTTATCACTAACGCGCATGCCTGCGGCATGGCGTTTAACTGGAGCACCTCGCGTACTCCGTGCCGTTAAAACGAGGACCATTGCTAAGCGATGGCCGAGGTTGCACGGTTGACTATATTTTATAGTATTGCAAATTACTTTTGCATGATCAGCACCAAGTCTGATTCAAGTTCAAAAAGGTTATCAGATGAAAATGAAACAGACCATTGCTTTGGTCACCACTAGGAAGAATCGTTATTCGATTTGGTGGTTTTCACAATTCCTGGAGGCCACAAAGTTGCAGATTTGTAGCAGAGCAAAGTAGGCTCAGGCTCGATTCAATTCCCGCATGCTGTCAATTGCTTCAGCCGACACCCAGATCAGCGTGTTCATATAATTGTCTATACGATCCACCAATTCTTTCCTGGGGCCATCTTTCCACTCGCTAGAACTATAAAAAGCATTCTGCTCTCGCTCCAGTGCCTCACGGTTTTCATAGGAGCGTATCAAGAAATAGCTTTCCTCTTCATGATCTGTATGCCCGTAAGCAACAACATCCACATGCCAGCTCTTCAGCATAGGTACTGCCAGACTATGTACCGCCTGATGGAAGGCCTCGGCCGTACCTGGCTTCAGGCGATAAGTACGTATTTCAATTAATCGTTTCATTATGATCACCGATGTTTTATGGACACACGCTGCCCGGTGCTTGCGAATATCACAGTCTCAGACAGCCACGTCTTCCCATAGTTCTACTTCCTGTATTGCCATTCAGCAAAAACCCGCCATCATTTTAAAACGTGCCTTTTACCCGGTTTTGCAGCACAATCTACAATTACCTATTTGACCATATAGTAAACTTATCCTGGGTTAATGTATGGCGCACGTCTTTTCTACCCCCTGCTATCGCAACACTATCATCCATTGAAACCATGAAAAATCTGAGTCTTGCATCCCTGCTTTTCCTCGTTGCCACATTAAGCTGCGCACAAACACCACAGGAACCCAAAGCGTTTCATTACTCCACCATAGACGCACTGCTGGCTGGTGCTTATGAAGGTGAACTGACAGTCGATGAGCTCAAACTCAAGGGGGATTTTGGTATTGGCACCTTCAACCGGGTGGATGGAGAGATGATCGTCCTCGATGGTGAGGTGTTCCAGTTCAAAGCCGACGGCACCGTTGTAAAAGCCAGCGGCACGCAATTGACACCTTTCGCTGTGGTCACCAGATTCAACACCGACTATCGCTATGAGGTCAGTAAAGAAACCAGCATGAAAGAACTGGAAGACATGCTGGATCAGCATCTGGAAAATAAAAATCTTTTCTATGCGATCCGGGTAGAGGGTGATTTTAAACAGTTGACCACACGCGCCATTGCGCCACAGGACAAACCCTACAAACCACTGGCTGAAGTCACCAAGACACAGACCCTGTTCAACTTCACCAATACCAAAGGCGTACTAGTCGCCTTTCGCAGCCCCGGTTTTGCCAAGGGCTTTAATGTACCTGGGTATCACTGGCACTATCTTTCCAACGACCACAAAGCCGGCGGCCACGTACTGGCACTTAACCTCAGCCAGGGTGTGATCAAGGTAGGTGCAGTATCTGATATTGAAATCAAACTGCCGGCTAACAAACTATTTGCCACAAGCAATCAAACTGTTGATCGTGCGAAAGAATTGAAGGCGGTTGAGGGCTTGCGTAAGGATTAAAAACTGGCACAGCCTGCAATACAGCCAGCCCAGGAGTTCTGACCCGCTGTCACGCCTTCTTTAACGGAATTGTGAGGGAAATTATCATGCAAGTTGAAATCATTCTGGCTTTTGGTGGCCATAGCGAACAGGCACTCAAATTTTATACCGAAGCACTCGGTGCCGAACTGATCGTCATGATACGCTGGAAAGACAGCCCAGACCCGGCTCTACGCACTGTCTCTTCTGACCCGGAAAAGATCATGCATGCTTCATTTCGCATCGGCGAAACCACACTGATGTTAACAGACGGTGTCCAAACCTTGAGTCAACCGGATTTCAAGGGCATAACACTTAATCTTGGGGCCAAAGACGATGATGAGGCCAAACACCTGTTTGCTGCACTCAGCAATGGTGGCCAGGTGCAAATGCCACTGGCAAAAACTTTCTGGTCATCATTGTCCGGCATGGTAGTCGATCGCTTTGGTTTGTCATGGATGGTGAATGTGTCACAAGCATAGCCAGACCCAGTCACAAGTACTGCCTGAAACGGGCCTCCTGCAAAACATGCATCTGTGACAGGCAAAGCATCTAAAACTCCACTACACAGATAAGTGAACAGTAAGTAGATTATGGATAGGCAACATCAATCTGTTGCTGCCAAGGTCCCCCATTGAAGATGGGTTTGTAAAAGTAAAACGCCTTGGCAAGGATTGCGAAATATCTGCTTTAACATTGCGGTATGAAACGACGCCCGCACAAATTTACCGCTTCATCTTCTGACATGGATAGTGCGCACTCTCCTACGCTGGTCCTACTCCTCCTTAAAAGTATTGCAACTATCATGGCCTTACTGATTGCAAACGATCAGTAAAATGTGACCGCGGCATTCAGCGGAAAACTTTAAGGAGTTAAGTATGCCTTCTCAAGCAAACAACAACCAGTCTAAAAAATCAGCCAATTCACCAGGCAGCACACACGAGCAACACGTGAAGGCCGGTCAGCAAAGTCACAAAAATGATACCCAGGGTTCCAGCCAGGGGTCAAAATCTACCAGTGGCAATAACAGCGCTGGCAACTCGCAACGCAACGATTCCAAATCCACTTCGGATTCCAAAAATCGTTAACTCTTTCGTGTCATTCAATCTGAATGGCTGCGACTGCGTAATCACTGTCTAATTGCTACAGTCGCACAATGAAAGGACAGGCTTGGAAATTTGAAACTGATTCATACCTGCGTGGTCTGCATCATGATGCTTCACTATTTCCAAGCCTGTTAGCGTCGCCATGTATTTATCTCCATTGAAGGGTATTGTCAGTTTTTGCGGTATTTTTTCTATGTCACGCGCTCCTTAACAACGATGCTCTTTGCCTGCCGTGATTAGCCACTCTCCTACCAAAGAACGTCGAAAAGTCCGATACAGCACGGCACAATAGTGCTTTACTCTGACACTCAATCTAAAAAATCAGATTGAGACATGACAAGCATGAAACCAGCATACAGACATCACCGCGATAGCGGTAGATGGCTTCCAGCAGCATATCAAGTTCGATATCCTCGACTTTTAATGCGTTCATCAGATGCCTGCTTTATTCCGTCAGCCAGACACGCATCAATGACAGTAACTGCGCACTATCTACCGGCTTGGTAATATAATCGGACGCCCCCGCCGCAAAACATTTGTCCCGGTCGCCTTTCATGGCCTTGGCAGTCAGGGTGATGATAGGCATGCTTTTGAACTTGGGTATTTTCCTGATGGCGCGCATGGTGTCGTAGCCATCCATTTCCGGCATCATGATATCCATCAAGACTATTTCGATATCGGAGTCCTGTTCCAGCAACTCTATGCCATCCCTGCCATTTTCCGCAAAGACGACCCGCATGTCCTGCCTTTCCAATACTGTCGTCAGGGCAAAGATGTTACGTAAATCATCATCAACGACAAGCACTTTACGTCCTGCCAGGCTGCCATCGGATGCATGCATGTCTTCCAGCATGCGTCTTTGCAACTCGGGTAAATCGGCTGGCGACCGATGGAGGAAGAGTGCCGTCTCATCAAGCAGGCGCTCTGGAGAACGGGCATCTTTCACCACAATGGTTTTCGCGACCTTGCGTATCTTTGTGACTTCCTTGCGTGACAATTCCTTGGCTGTATAGATAATCACCGGCAAATCTCTAAGTTTTTTATCCTTGCTGATGATGTCCAGTAACTCAAAACCGTCAATATCAGGCAAAGTCAGATCCAATACCATGCAATCAAAATGCGTGCTTCTTAGTGCGTCCAGCGCTTTCTGGCCATTCTCTACAGCGGTGATCTGCACATCATGCTCCCCTATCAACTCAACAATGTGGGCACGTTGCAACTCTTCATCTTCCACTACCAGCAAACTGCGCTTACCGCGAATCAGGAATTGTTGAATGCGGTTGAACTCTTCTTCCAGTCTCTCGCGCTTGATCGGCTTGGTAAGATAAGAAATAGCACCATGTAGCAGACCACGCTCGCGCTCATTTGCGTTGGACATGATATGCACGGGGATATGCCGGGTGCCGGGGTCGCGCTTCAGGCGGTCGAGCACGGTAAAACCATCACAGTCCGGCAAATCTATATCGAGCAAAATCGCAGTCGGACTGTAATCGCGTGCCAGCGTCAACGCCGCATCGCCACTTTGGCTGACTATACCCTTGAAACCTTTTTCTCTGGCGAAAGCGAGTAAAATCGCAGAAAACCTGGCATCATCCTCAACGATCAATAGAGCTGGGTCCCCGCTGGCAATCATATTCCTGTCATCGAATGCAGCCTCACCATCAGCATAGTTCAGGCTCATCGTCGCTGCTTCGCTAGTGACAGGATGCACCGAGCCATCAGAAGAACTCACGGGTGTTTCTAACACCCTGGTCAGTGTGGGAGGCGTTGAGATCGTGCTTTGGTGCGGCATCGGGCGAATCAGCCCCCCACCGCTGTATGGCAGGAACAGGGTAAATGTGCTACCTCGCCCGACTATACTGGTAACGCGGATTTCCCCTCCCAACAAACGCGCAAGTTCGCGACTAATGGAAAGCCCCAGTCCTGTACCACCGTATTTACGTGCCGTACTACCATCTGCCTGCTGGAACGCCTCAAAAATCAATTGCAATTTGTCACTGGCGATACCAACACCCGTGTCAGCCACCGAGAATGCCAGCACGGCATCTGCATGACTTAACTGGGGAAGATCCGGTGTCCAACCTGACTGCACGACACCAATGCTGAGCCGCACTTCACCGCGAGAAGTAAATTTGAAGGCATTGGATAACAGGTTTTTTAAAATCTGCTGCAAACGTGTGGTATCGGTTTTAATAGCAGCTGGCAAGCCTTGATCCAGGGTAATCGAAAAATTGATATTCTTGGCTTCTGCCATGTGGCGGAAAGTGCGCTCGACATAAGAGGCCAGTATGGACAGGCGCGATTCGCTGAGTTCCAGTGTGACGGTACCTGATTCTATCTTCGACAAATCCAGAATATCGTTGATCAGCGTCAGCAAATCACTACCAGAACCAAAGATGGTCCTGGCGAATTCCACTTGGTTTCCAGATAGATTACCCTGCGGATTATCACTTAATTGCTGGGCCAGGATCAACAAACTGTTCAGTGGCGTACGCAACTCATGTGACATATTGGCCAGAAATTCGGATTTGTATTTGGATGACAAAGCCAACTGAGTCGCTTTTTCTTCCAGTGCCAGTTTGGCTTGCTCCACCTCTCGGTTTTTACGTTCCACCTCAATGTTCTGATCGGACAGCAGACTGGCTTTTTCTGCCAGCTCCTGATTAGTCTGTTGCAACTTTTGCGCCAATGACTGGGACTGTGTCAACAGACTCTCGGTACGGCTGTTAGCTTCGATGGTATGCAACACGACGCCAATAGATTCCATCAACTGATCGAGAAAACCCATATGTGTCTGCGTGAATTTATCGAGCGAAGCAATCTCGATCACCGCTTTGACCTGCTGCTCAAACAAAATAGGCAAGACCACAATATTGGTAGGTGGTGCAGAACCAAGACCGGAAGACACCTTGATATAGTCGCGCGGCACATTCGTTAGCCAGACCCTGCTTTTCTCCATTGCACACTGTCCTACCAAGCCTTCGCCCGGCAGGAAGGAAGTCGGTAATTTGCTACTGGAACGGTAGCCATAACTGGCGATCATTTCCAACAAGGGTGCGTCGTTATTGGAGTCCATCATGTAGAACACCCCATGGTGGGCAGAAACCAGCGGAGCTAGTTCAGACAGGATCAGCTTGGTAACCGTACTCAGATCACGCTGGCCTTGCAGCAAACGGGTAAAGCGTGCCAGATTAGTCTTGAGCCAATCCTGTTCAGCATTCTTCTGTGTCGTTTCTTTGAGGTTACGGATCATTTCATTAATATTGTCTTTCAAGTCGGACACTTCACCACGCGCCTTGACCTGAATAGAGCGTGACAAGTCGCCCCGCGTCACTGCGGTTGCCACTTCCGCGATGGCGCGAACCTGTGTACTCAGGTTGGCAGCAAGCTGGTTGACGTTTTCAGTCAAGTCTTTCCAGGTGCCAGATGCACCGGGCACACTGGCCTGGCCACCGAGCTTACCTTCGACACCGACCTCGCGCGCAACCGTGGTCACCTGATCCGCGAACACGGCCAGCGTGTCCGTCATTTCATTGATGGTATTGGCCAGCGAGGCAATTTCACCCTGTGCGGCGACAGTCAGTTTCTTTTTAAGGTCACCGTTCGCCACGGCTGTCACCACACCCGCAATGCCGCGTACCTGTGCTGTGAGATTCGCCGCCATGAAATTGACGTTTTCTGTTAAGTCTTTCCAGGTGCCACCAACGCCCTTCACTTGCGCTTGCCCGCCGAGCTTGCCTTCTGTGCCCACTTCGCGTGCTACCCGTGTCACTTCTGAAGCGAAGGAACTCAACTGATCCACCATGACGTTGATGGTGTCTTTTAATTCAAGAATTTCACCTTTTACGTCCACCGTAATTTTCTTGGACAAGTCACCGTTCGCCACCGCTGTCGTCACGTCGGCAATATTACGTACCTGGCCAGTCAGGTTGGACGCCATGAAGTTGACATTATCCGTCAAATCCTTCCAGGTACCGGAAGCGCCGGGCACATTCGCCTGGCCCCCCAGACGTCCCTCAGTACCCACCTCACGCGCCACCCGTGTGACTTCAGAGGCAAAGGAATTGAGCTGATCGACCATGGTATTGATAGTGTCTTTCAGTTGCAAAATCTCGCCACGCACGTCCACGGTAATTTTCTTGGATAAGTCACCATTCGCCACCGCTGTCGTCACGTCGGCAATATTGCGCACCTGTGAAGTCAGATTACCTGCCATGGAGTTCACCGAATCCGTCAAGTCCTTCCAGGTACCAGCAACGCCGGGCACATTCGCCTGCCCACCCAGCTTGCCTTCTGTACCAACTTCACGCGCCACACGGGTCACTTCAGACGCAAAAGAACTGAGCTGATCCACCATGACGTTGATGGTGTTTTTCAACTGGAGAATTTCACCCTTGACGTCGGCCGTGATTTTCTTCGACAAATCACCATTCGCTACCGCCGTCGTCACTTCGGCAATGTTACGCACCTGACCTGTCAGATTGGACGCCATGAAGTTGACGTTGTCCGTCAGATCCTTCCAGGTGCCGCCGACCCCTTTCACAAATGCCTGTCCACCCAGCTTGCCTTCCGTACCAACTTCACGCGCCACGCGGGTCACTTCAGACGCAAACGAACTAAGCTGATCCACCATGACGTTGATGGTGTTTTTCAGCTCCAGAATTTCTCCTTTGACGTCGACCGTAATTTTTTTCGACAAATCACCTTTCGCCACCGCCGTCGTCACATCGGCGATATTACGCACCTGACCCGTCAAATTGGATGCCATGAAGTTGACATTATCCGTCAAATCCTTCCAGGTACCCGCGACCCCCGGCACATTCGCCTGGCCACCCAAGACACCTTCCGTACCCACCTCACGCGCCACACGCGTCACTTCAGACGCAAACGAGCTGAGCTGATCCACCATGACGTTGATGGTGTTTTTCAGTTCCAGAATTTCACCTTTGGCATCAGCAGTAATTTTCTTGGACAAGTCACCATTCGCCACCGCTGTAGTGACGTCGGCAATATTCCTCACCTGCCCCGTCAGGTTACCTGCCATAGAATTGACCGAATCGGTCAGATCTTTCCAGGTACCCGCCACACCAGGCACATTCGCCTGTCCGCCCAATTCACCCTCGGTGCCCACTTCGCGGGCCACCCTGGTCACTTCAGACGCAAAAGAACTGAGCTGATCCACCATGACGTTGATGGTGTTTTTCAATTCCAGAATTTCGCCTTTGGCATCAGCAGTAATTTTCTTGGACAAGTCACCATTCGCCACCGCTGTAGTGACGTCGGCAATATTCCTTACCTGCCCCGTCAGGTTACCTGCCATGGAATTGACCGAATCGGTCAGATCTTTCCAGGTACCCGCTACGCCGGGCACGTTTGCCTGACCACCGAGTTTTCCCTCAGTACCTACTTCGCGTGCCACACGGGTTACTTCAGATGCAAACGAATTCAATTGATCCACCATCACGTTGATCGTGTTTTTCAGTTCAAGAATTTCCCCTTTCACGTCCACCGTAATTTTCTTCGATAAGTCCCCATTGGCCACAGCTGTTGTCACTTCCGCGATATTACGTACCTGACCTGTCAGGTTACCCGCCATGGAATTAACAGAATCAGTCAAATCTTTCCATGTACCGCCTACACCCTTGACCTGCGCCTGTCCACCGAGTTTGCCTTCGGTACCAACCTCCCTTGCCACCCGCGTCACTTCAGACGCAAACGAGCTGAGCTGATCCACCATCACGTTAATGGTATCTTTTAATTGCAAAATCTCACCCTTGGCATCCGCCGCAATTTTCTTGGATAAGTCTCCATTCGCCACCGCTGTTGTCACTTCGGCGATATTGCGTACCTGCCCCGTCAGGTTGGATGCCATGAAATTGACGTTATCGGTCAGGTCCTTCCAGGTACCGCCTACGCCTGGTACATATGCCTGGCCACCTAGCTTGCCTTCGGTACCCACCTCACGTGCCACTCGCGTAACCTCAGACGCAAAAGACCGCAACTGATCCACCATGGTGTTGATAGTATCTTTCAGTTGCAGGATCTCACCGCGCACGTCAACCGTGATCTTCTTGGATAAGTCACCGTTTGCCACGGCAGTAGTCACTTCGGCGATATTGCGTACCTGTGAAGTCAAATTACCCGCCATGGAGTTGACCGAGTCAGTCAAATCTTTCCAGATACCTGCCACGCTGGGGACATTCGCCTGACCACCAAGCTTACCTTCAGTACCAACCTCACGCGCCACGCGGGTTACTTCTGACGCAAAAGAGCTGAGCTGACTGACCATCGTGTTAGCCGTAGTTGCGGCGCTGAGGAATTGCCCTTGCAAGGCGCGCCCGTCGACTTCCAGTGCCATGCTTTGGGAAAGATCACCTTTTGCCACCGCACCAATCACCCTTGCCATTTCTGTGGTGGGACGGACCAGATCATCAATCAGTGAATTGACAGAATTGACGATCGTTCCCCAGTCACCTTCAGCCCGTACGGAAGAAGCACGCTGCAACAAGCGACCTTCCTGACCAACTAATTGACTGACGCTGAGAATGCCTTGCGTCATAGATGCGCTATTTTCGATAATCTCATTCAAGGTATCGGCGATCTTGCCGTTGAGGCCAGTCAGGTCAGACGGCATTTTGACTGAGAAATCACCCTTCTTGAGCGCTGTCAGTGCAGCGAGCAATAGCTTGGAATCTAGTGTTTCTGAGATGTCAGTGAGCATGTTCATTCGGGCCTTTTATGCAATAAGATTGATAGCAAATGTTACCCAACCAACTGTCTTGCCCTTTTTCTGCAAGAATTTGACTGGAATTGATGTAGTGTCCCCCAGGCAATATCAAAATAACGCATGTAACTTGCACTGCAATATGCGGGGAAAACAGTACAAAAAAATCTGCAAGCACCTTTTCAAAGATATCCAGGTATTTTTCTTTCCTTAAAATGAGATACGGTGCCATAATTTACTTCAAATTTAAAGATTTGTGACAATTGAATATTTATATAATGGTAAAAATGTCTCCAACTGGAAATCCTGCCGGCGAGGAAACCCGTGCAAGCAAAATATAAACCTAAGATTCTGGTGGTCAATGACGATACGGCGAGTTTGTTTGCCTTAAGCGGACTGCTCACGAGTTGGGCTGATGAGAATAATTGCCTGGTCGTTACCGCCAAATCTGGCGAGGACGCACTGCGTCACGTATTGCTGGATGACTTTGCCGTGATCCTACTGGATGTCAACATGCCCGGTATGGATGGATTCGAAACGGCAGAAGCGATACACAAGCGCGCACGCTCCTCTTCGATACCGATTATTTTCATTACCGCTTTTCTGGTCGACGATCTGAATAAATTAAGGGCTTACCAGCAAGGAGCCGTAGACTATCTTTTCACCCCCGTCATTCCCCAGGTCTTACAAGCGAAGGTATCCGTATTTGTTTCGCTGGCAAAAAAAAATCTGGAATTGAAAGCGCAAACAGAGGCTCTTGGTCTTCGTACGCAGGATTTACAGGCTGCAAATGACAAACTTCAGCGTGAAATAAAAGAAAGAAAAATAGCGGTTGAACAAAATGAAGCGAAAGATAAATTCCTGGCCATGCTTGGTCACGAGTTGCGCAATCCTTTAAGCGCAATCACCAGCGCAGCATCCATCATAGGATTTCCGGGCGCAAAAGCAGATAGCGTGGAGCGTGCAAAAAAAATCCTCTCAAGACAATCACTCCATCTGACGCGCATAGTCGATGATTTGCTGGATTTGGGGAGAGTGATGTCCGGAAAAATCGTTCTCAACAAAACTGCAGTCAATCTCGGCGACGTTGTCTTGTCCTGCCTAGATAGTCTAAGAGCCAGCCGCCCGGTTGACAATTACCAATGGAGTATTGATCCCGGCAACACCTGGATAGATGCAGATCCTACTCGCGTAGAGCAAATCATTACCAATTTGTTGGACAATGCCATCAAATACACCCCCACTGGTGGAACCATCACTATCAAAAATGCTGTATGCAAGGGTGCCATAAAATTGACGATCACCGACACAGGTATAGGTATTGCGAAAGACTTGCTACCCCGGATTTTTAATGTTTTCGTCCAGGGAGAACATTCCCTGGACCGTGCTAAAGGTGGACTCGGTATAGGCCTCGCTCTGGTTAAACAATTGGTTGAATTGCACGGAGGCGACATCCTCGCCCATAGCGAAGGTGAAAATCTGGGCAGCACTTTTTCTATTGTATTACCCCAGGCTACGGAAAGCAGGCCCTCACCTGAGCTGAACGAGGTTCGAAGTCTGAAAACGACCAGGAAGCTGCTGCTGATTGAAGACAATGAAGATGCCCGTGAAATGACCACACAGTTACTCAAGGCGCACGGGTTTCAGGTTCTTGATGCGGCGACCGGTGCCGAGGGACTCATCCTGGCGAAAGAGGAAAAGCCTGGCATTGCCCTTATCGATATCGGATTGCCAGGCATGGATGGTTATGAAGTGGCACGACGCTTACGCAGTGATAAAGATACCAAGGGCATGTACTTAATTGCACTGACCGGTTATGGGCTCGGTGAAGACCATAGAATGACAATGGAAGCCGGCTTTGATGCCCACTTCGTCAAACCTTTAAAACTCCAGCAACTTATGCTTGCCATAGAAACTCTTCAAGTTGCCTGAAAAAGTGCTCATATCTCTGCATGAAGCCAAAATTCAAATCTGCCTGATGTATATGCACAGGTATATGTAGCTACATGTGCACAGACGCATTTCTGTATTTGTCTGATTCCATATCAAGCCATTGTAACTGGCTAGGTCAAGCTCAGCTTACTTTGTCGTCCCCATCCTACACGACTGATGGAGGCCCACTGATATGCGGCGCGCCTGAGTGACTTTAAGATTGGTCATCTCATTTAGTCAACTGCGGTCGGTGCTTATCATGAAAAATAAAATGAAGTTCAGGTCCAGCAGGTCAAGTTTCCTCAAACTGGTAAATCCAGGGAATACTCTGGGTTGCCCCTTCCAATACACCCGACATGGATCAAATCTGAAGCTGCTGGCGCTATTCCGCCTGCGTATTCTAACCACACATTAAATGGTGCAAGATAACTCGGACAATCAAAGAGCAAATTAATAGAAAATTGTTACCGCCTATGCAGCGGTCAAAGAGCGTCAAGCAATGGAATTTTTAGTATACGTCGTTCATAACACCGGCTTTCCCTATCACGACGCAACGGAAAATCCATCAAGTAGCTGCTGAATCTGGCTCAATTCATAAGGCTTTGTCAGCACATAGCAGGGGAAATTCACATAAGTATGAATATGAGGGCCATGACCGGATGAAAAAACAATATGCATATCAGGTGCATCAAGCTTAACTTGCTTTCCCAAGGCGATACCAGACATTTTGGGTAAATTGATATCCGTCAGCAGCACGTCAAAACGCTTTTGTGCCAATAATTCCAAAGCCCTTTCTGCACTAGCGGCAGGGATAGCAAAATGCCCTATCATATCCAGCATTTCACACAGCATCTCCAGCAAATCCTGATTATCTTCAACAACCAGAATATGCAAGCCTGCCCCCGCCTCACTGGCAGGTTCATTGGCGACGGAGGTTTCGTTCTCTTTATTTTTCATTGTTACCTATCGGGTTTGAAAGCAACTCTTCCTGTACCGCAAAAGCAGGATCAGATGCGTTCAAAACATCCATCTCAAGCGAAGTTTTTTTCATTATTTCAACAATTAAAAAGGAAATATCATTCAATTTTCTACTCATTGACGAGGTAAATCGATAGTGAACACGCAACCTTGGCCGGGTTGGCTTTTCACTGTCAGCAAGCCATCGTTCGCTTCAACGCTGCGCCGTGCAATAGAGAGTCCCAGTCCCAGGCCGCTTTTGTTGGAACCGCTCTGAGTGAACGGCAAAAATATATTGTGGCTAGCATCCTCGCTCAGTCCTGGCCCGCTGTCTTTGACATTGATGCGTATGCGGTCGGTTGTTGCGTCGACGCCAAGCGTAACAATACCGCCTTCGCCACTAAATTTGAATGCGTTCT
This sequence comes from Undibacterium sp. Di26W, assembly GCF_049340265.1. NCBI lineage: Bacteria > Pseudomonadati > Pseudomonadota > Betaproteobacteria > Burkholderiales > Oxalobacteraceae > Undibacterium > Undibacterium sp. Di26W. The sequence continues at coordinate 257,594 of NZ_JBMPOR010000004.1, read as the reverse complement.
GCAACAGATTACCCAGCGCAGAGAACAACAAGTCCTTATCAGCATCGACCATCAGTATGGATGGAGTTTGCTCAACGTTGAAGTTACACTTGAGTAATTCAGCTTCGAGCGAAGAGGAATATTGCACTTCTCCAATAAAATTGGCAAGATTGAAAACTGCGCGGTGCAGCGTCATACCCGGCCCTATGCGGACTTCAGCCAGGGAACGGTCAATCAGTCCCCGAAGTCCCACCATGCTGCGATCCAGCACGGCCCCGGTGGAACCAGTCAAGCCCACATTACCCGACTTGATAGCCGCTAGCGCCAGCATTGCCGTGTGCAAGTAGTTGCGAAGCTCATGGGCGAAAAATCCCAAACGCTGGTTCGCCTCCAAAGCCTGTTCATCGGCGATCACCAAATCGCGGTGCTCACTAAACGCAGTCACAGCGTCTGCGATACCATTGTCGAGGCAGCGATTAAGCGTACGGAACTCACTGACCTCAAATTTCTCCTTAAGATCAATCGACAGATCCGATACAGCCTGACAAAGATCACCGTAATTATGCACTACTTCATTGATCGAATAGCCCAGCGTCAGAAGATCGGCTCCATGAATTGCAGCCGTTACGCCTAGTTCAGCGTGCCGTTGAGGATCGCCTAATGCCGAACCAGATACAGCCAGTGCCTCATTCGCGCTACCCCGGTGTTCTGCCTGCAGTGTGCGTATGAGTTGATCCAGGAACATAGGAATACCTTGCTCCAGTTGTTGCTTGTTCGGGGATCCGCCAGATCGAGCGGAAACTTTTTCGCGGCATCTGCGTTCAAGCTCTGCGCGATGGACGATCAAAAATTCATGCATCATGGTATACCTCGTAGGTATCCCATGCCTGCCAATTGCAGACCTACGGCGAGAAATGCCGGTATGGGGATTTACGTCAAGAAAGCCAAACGCATGCCATGATGGTGGAGTTTTTTGCTTAATAAATCTGTGCGCTACAGCACATTCATCTCAACTGGCCCGGGCCGACGCTGGAACTCCCTGCGCCCAATCAATCTGGCTAGTCATCAAGGCGAAAATTTAAAAACCCGAGTAATAATCACTGCACCCAAAAGTTCCGAACTCAATCCTGGGTGGCAGCGTTGTTCTTGATAACTATACTCCATAAACAACACTTCAGAACTTCAGGCAGGAAAGAAGCTCTTTCATGCCTTGGGTCCTTGTGTTGCTTCACTTATTGCAGGGACGGCAGGTCAATTTCATCCTTGCGCTCCTGTATTGCTTCGGCCAGGGCCATCAGGTCCAGTTTTGCTTTTTTTGCTCTGGGGAACATCTCACCTTCTTCTTCCTGTACATGATGCTCAATTTGTTCGGATAAGACTTTGACTCTGGCATCATAGAGATCGTCACCAGGCTCCATCGCCAGGATCTGTGTAATCAGGTCCTTGGCAGCGGCATGTTCGACATTAGCTTCGTCCATTATGTCCTTGGTATCTTCGCCAATCTCACGCATCGCTGGATAAAAAATCTCTTCTTCAGCAATAGTGTGCTTGGTCAATTCCAGGCAAATCTGGGCAACAATTTTCTTCTTGCTGACTACAGCAGCATCGCCCAGGCTTTCGAATTTACTGAATAATGCCTTCACGTTTTCATGGTCTTGCTTAAGCAGGCTGATAGCATCTTGTGCTGTTGTATCATTCGCCTTTTTAGCGATAACAGCAGGGTTTTTTACAGGCTTGGCTTTGGCCGAAGGTGTCGTAGTGCGCATGGTGATTCCTTATGTCATTGATAAGAGGAAGTGCAATAAACCTACCTGCCTGACCGCATTCAAAAACCAAGAGCTGCTTGTAAAATAAGCTCAGACGAGCAGGTAAGGTCATCTTAAAACCTGTGCTGTAAATGGCAGTAAGCCTCTGCGCTGAAGCCGTGTAGGACAGTAACCACAGATAGCGTCCTGCTTGCAGACGCAATATTCCTTGATGTTTGGACAGTAGCTGTTTGCGGGACCTGCCCTCTCACAGCAATGGCCTTACCAGTTTCTCGCGACTCCATTGCCGTGTTTTTGCCGCTGCCAGAAAGCCCTTCACATTATCTGTCGATGTAACGGCGGTGTCTTTATTGATACCTGCCGCATTCAACAGAATCTCGCCACCGGCATCATAAGCAATCGCTTTCAAGTGGCTATAAGCATCCCTGACAAAGTCGCCCACTGCCATATCTCGCTCCAGCTTTTTTGCCGATTCGCTGGAGAGAACAAGCGCGATTGCGTCAAATATTACCGAGGGGCTACCTGCCAGTTGTCCATCCACTTTGGCTTCCTTGCCATCAGACAGGTGTATGCCATCAATCTGTGGAGCAATAATTTTGTACTTGGCATCTGCACTGGCAACAGCCGCTTTGAGCTTTTCCAGGGTCTTGGCATCGGAGCCTTCGGCAATAAGAATACCAACCACACGGCCGGCCAGGGTGTCCTTCATCTTGTCGATCAATCGCAAGGCAGGTGACACAGGTAAATTTTGTACCGCAACCGGGATAGCTGGTGCCGCTGGCAAATCCTTGATGCCCAGGCCAGTGGCAACACGTCGCGCCAGTTCTTCGTTGATATGCAGCATATGGCCGACCATTGCTTCGCGTATATGCAGATGCGCAACTTTTGACAGCTCAAAAACCAGCGCTGCAACGATATGTGCTTGTTCAGTGTCGTTCTGGCTGGCAAAAAACTGGCGTGCCTGACTGTAATGATCAGCAAAACTTTCTGGGCGTATCCTGCCTTTGTCACCCACCACAGGCTCTGCCATGCTGTTAAAGCCTGTCGCCGGTTGTTCGCGTGGCGCATCCTTTGCCAACGAATTGGGTTCGTACGCTACCCTGCCGGTAGGGTGCGTCATTTGCATATGACCATCACGCTGGTGATTGGCAAACGGACACTTCGGCGCATTAACGGGAATCTGATGGAAATTGGCTGAACCCAGCCTGGACAGCTGGGTATCCAGATAGGAAAATAAACGCCCTTGCAACAGAGGGTCATTGGAAAAATCGATGCCAGGAACAATATGCGATGGACAAAATGCAACTTGTTCAGTCTCGGCAAAGAAATTATCCGGCCACCTGTCAAGCACCATGCGTCCAATCACAGTCAGTGGTACCAACTCTTCAGGAATGAGCTTGGTTGCGTCGAGGTGGTCAAACGGGAATTCGTCTGCTTCTTCTTGCGTAAATAGTTGTACTGCCAATTCCCATTCGGGGAAATCACCGGCACTGATGGCATCAAAGAAATCGCGCCTGTGAAAGTCAGGATCAGCACCGGCAATTTTTACCGTCTCATCCCAAACGGTGGACTGCAGCCCGGCCTTCGGGCGCCAGTGGAACTTCACGAAGGTAGGTTCACCCATCTCATTAATGAGGCGGAATGAATGCACGCCAAAACCTTCTATCATACGTAGTGATCTAGGCAGTGTGCGGTCGGACATGATCCACATCACCATATGCATGGCTTCTGGCGTCAGTGAAATAAAATCCCAAAATGTATCGTGCGCTGTCGCCGCTTGCGGGAAACCGCGATCAGGCTCCATTTTTACCGCATGGACAAGGTCAGGAAATTTAATGGCATCCTGGATAAAGAAGACTGGAATATTATTGCCGACCAAGTCCCAATTGCCTTCGGATGTATAAAATTTGACGGCGAACCCGCGCACGTCTCTTGGCGTGTCAGCAGAGCCAGAGCCGCCCGCAACCGTGGAAATACGGCTAAACACCGGGGTTTGATGCCCTGTTTCGGTCAGGATTTTGGCCGTGGTATATTTTTCCAGTGAATGTGTCAGTTCAAAATAGCCATGAGCACCGGTTCCTCGTGCATGCACGACACGTTCCGGAATACGCTCATGATCAAAATGGGTAATTTTCTCTCTTAAGATAAAGTCTTCCAGCAGAGTCGGTCCTCTGACACTGGCTTTGAGAGAATTTTGATCGTCTGCAATGACGACACCTTGATTGGTTGTCAGTTCAGGATGAGTATTTCCAGCAATCTGATGTAGTTCTCCCCCATTACCAATCGAAGTGGTGGTCAGATTTTTTGTTTCCTGTATTTCGGGATTGGCGATGGTCGTATTAGTTTTAGACATGGCAGACACTCTACAAAAGATCGATTTTGACACAATAAAAATCAAACATGGATCAGATCGACGCTTAATTTTTTCTGATTTGACGATAGACCAAAATGACGGAATTATTTGTTCGGAAGCGAACACTCAGGGCAGGCTTGCAATAGAAATACTCTTTTATTTTCTACTGATTTTTTTTCCTGAATTTTGTATTTCAATTTCAAGAAAAAAAACGGACTGCTTACACAGTCCGTTCTTGCGATACAAGTAATCTGTTACCCTGAAAAAACCTTAAGCGACGCTGGCCTCGGACGTCGAGTTGATGTCTTCTGCGCCAGCTTTTTTGTAAATGTCTTTTGCAATTTCAGCTTGATCAGAATTATCGGTATGCACAGAGATAAGAACATTGCCGCCGCGAATTTTTCCGTCATATAATTTTGCTTCATATTCAGGAATACCCATACCCACCAGGCCGCCAATGAGGCCACCGGCCGCCCCCACCAACGCAGCACCACTCAATGCAGCCATAATAGGGCCAGCCGCAATGAAAGGACCAACGCCAGGGATTGCCAACGTACCTATACCTGTCAACCAACCCAGTATGGCGCCTACACCCATACCAGCAACCCCGCCAGTGGCAGCCCCTTCGGGCAATTTGGTATTTTGCTCATGCGCAAAATCCCGGGTACCGGTTTGATCAGGCAACAAGACCGAGATATCAGCACTTGAAAATCCTGAAATTTTCAACTTGTCGACGATGGTTTCTGCTTGAACACGATTTGTTGCGATACAGTAGATAGCGGTTTTCATTTGATTTCCTTTGGTGAGTTATTTACATGCCTGCCTTACCTGCCTTACCTGCCTTGCCTGCCCAGGTTCAATTGGTTTTTACATCCAGTGAATTATTGATAGAACTCACACCATTGACAGCCTGAACGATTTTTTCGACTTGCGATTTTTCGTCTGCGGTTTTTACCGGACCGCGTAAAGTAACGACACCCGCATCCACCATAATTTTGATGTTATGGGCCATCATTGACAGCGATTTGTCGTGCACGACTGAACGCCGGACTGCAGCAAGAAGCTTGCGATCTTCTTTTGTATTGAATTGATCTGCTGGCGTTTTATTCCCGGCATACTTGTCACGGTTATTGATCGCCGTATTATCGACGTTCGACGCAGTTTTCCCTTCTGTAACAACTGGGGGAACTGGATCTGCTGCAAAACCTATACCTGGCAATATGGCGAAGCCCAGCAAAGCGGCACAGCCAACCTGATTTAATATTCGTCCCATTTATCCCTCCTGATTAAGTCCATTGCGGACAAGTGGCGATAGATTAAGATAATTAATCACCCATCATCTGTGCGGTAGGTCACACGGAACAGGAAGCAGGGAGAGGCAAAGATATGCAATGTTATTTCATCGGAGAAATACACCTTTATCTACACCTTTATCAATACCCGATTTCAGCAATGTGGCTGAGCACATTGGCTTTTTTTTACCTATAACAATGTTGAATAAACAGAAAATCCTGTATAGATTGCATAAAGCGAGTGGTAAGATTTTTCCTACAAATCTGGTCGCTATTGTCCGGTACTGAATATGCGGGATTCTAGTTACCATAACAGCTCTATCGCAGAGTAGCTGCCATAATTCATCGGCCCTGCCGATGCTGATACTATGTGGTAGAGAAAGTACTTAACCAAGCTATCTTTTCAGAGGAGTCATCATGAGGAATTTTTTCGGTTTCCATTTTTCAACAAAAAATCAAAAACTTTCTGCGCTCAACGAACAAAAAGTTGATCCTGGCATTACAGCGACAGACATTGGCTGCGCTAAAACGCCGAAAAATTTGACTCCTGCAAAGCACCATATGCAATTGAAGAAAATGGAAGAGCACCGTCGAAATTTGCGAACCATGTATTTTTCCAGCTAAATTGCCTCCCCCAAAAAGCCTGGCGGTCACCTGCCTAGCGCAGTAGCTGACAATGTTAATTTGCGCACCGGAAATAAAAGACCATGCGACAAACTGGAACATATGTTTTTCTTTATCTGCATATGTTCATGAAATCAGCCAACGCCAGGCGTATATTCAATAGACAGGAATAAGCATGACGAAAAAAATCACAGAAAATTCAAACAATCCAAACTACAGTTCAAGTGCAGATTTTAAAGATGCGCTCGATAAATTGATCGACCGCCTGCCTTCAATGTCAGACATAGAAATAAGTGCCGCCAAGGATCAGTTTTTGCGAAAAATCGAGATGGTCATAGCCAATCAATCTCCATAGCAACAAAATCGATTAGTTATCAGCACAGGAACCGATGGCATTCGTCATCTGAAAGTATTTTGAATTTGTGTTGTACGCGACTATATCAACGGCGCTATAGCAGACCCCGCATGTAGCCGATATAATGCAATGTGCGGTATTGTGGTTACTATAAGGGGTTAGATGCTTTATGCTGCTTGCAATTAGCAATCACAGACCTGACCTTGCGTGCCAGCGCTTCACGGCTATATGGCTTGCTCAGCAACTCTACGCCGGCATCCAGCCGCCCCCCATGTACGATGGCATTTTGCGTATAGCCCGAGGTAAACAATACCGCCAGATCCGGCAAACGCTCGCGGGCCTTGTGTGCCAGTTCAGGGCTTCGCAATACGCCGGGCATGACGACATCCGTAAACAACAGATCAATCTTGACACCGGTGCCAATGATTGCCAGGGCACTGTCAGCATCGCCAGCATGTAATACTTTATAGCCTAAAGCGCTCAGTATCTCGATGGCAGTAGTACGAACCTGTTCATCATCTTCTGCCACCAGAATAGTTTCGGTTCCTCCGACAATTTTTTCCGCTGCCTGTATCGCCAACCCGCCTTCCTGTTCTGTCGAACGTGGAAGATAAAGTTTGACGGTAGTACCATAGCCAAGTTCGCTATATATATTGACATGGCCACCTGACTGCTTGACAAAGCCATACACCATGGATAAACCCAATCCTGTTCCCCTGCCCTCAGGCTTGGTCGAGAAAAACGGCTCAAATGCCTGGGCGACGACTTCTGGTGGCATACCTGATCCGACGTCGGATACCGCCAGCATCACGTAATCACCAGCGTTAACTTCTGCGTGTGTGCACGCATAATTTTCATCCAGAACAGCATTACTGATTTCAATGGTGAGCTTACCGACGGATTCCATGGCATCGCGTGCATTGACCGCGAGGTTAAGTAAAGCATTTTCAACTTGAGCAACATCGACAAAGGTATTCCATAAATCATCAGCCAGTATAGTATTAACTTCGATAGTTTCACCCAGGCTGCGCTGCAGCATATCTTCCATATCAATCACAAAACGACCTATGTTGACAACTTTAGGGTCGAGCGCCTGACGCCGTCCAAAAGCTAATAAATAGCTGGCCAGCTTGGCACCACGCCTGACACCGGCAAGCGCATTGTTAACACGCCTCTGTGCATGCGGATTACCGACTATCTCAGCGGACAGTAATTGAAGATTGCCTGAAATGATCTGTAGCAGGTTATTGAAATCATGCGCTATGCCGCCCGTCAATTTGCCGATTGTTTCCATCTTCTGCGCGTGCTGCAATGCTTGCTCGGTTTTTTTCAGCGCGATTGCCGCTTCATATTTTTCGGTAATATCCCGGGTAATCTTGGCATAACCAACGAATTCGTAAAAGGCATTGTAAATAGGATCAATCACCACATGGGCGCGAAATTGACTGCCATCCTTCCTCACGCGCCAGCTTTCCTGTTCAAAACGACCTTCGTTCCTGGCTGTCAATAGTGCGCGCTGTGGTACCCCGCTCTTCTGATCTTCCTGCGTATAAAAGCGGGAAAAATGCGTACCGATCACTTCTTCCTGTCGATATCCCTTGATACGTTGCGCACCGGCATTCCAGTTACTGACATAACCGTCCTTGTCCAGCATATAGATCGCATAATCAGTCACCCCCTGCACCAGCATACGAAATTGCTGTTCGCTCAGACGCAATGCTTCTTCCGCTTTCTTGCGGTCAGTGATGTCACGGGTAATTTGTGCAAAGCCAACTAGCTGACCGTTTTCCCGGATGGCGTCTATGATCACGCTGGCCCAGAAACGGGACCCATCTTTACGCACGCGCCAACCCTCATTCTCGTAACGACCTTCCGTGTCAGCAATCTGAAGTGCGCGCACGGGAACACCTGCCTTCTGGTCCTCTGGCGTGTGGAATCGGGAAAAGTGTTGGCCAATGATTTCTGCCGATATGTAGCCCTTGAATTTTTGCGCACCGGCGTTCCAACTTATCACGCGGCCATCAATGTCCAGCATATATATCGCGTAGTCAGTGATCGCATCAACCAATAGCTGAAAGCGCGGCACCTCAATGAGTTTTTTATCTTCAGGTAAATTTTGGATGGCCATCGGCTGTTTCCACGGTAACAAACTTTGTTAGCTAGTGTCGTGCTGCACTCTTCTTGCCACTTATAAAATGCGCCTTTTCCGCCGATACTGCGTCAAAAATCCTCGCAATACCTCGGTATTGCTGCGGTTTTTTCCTTGTCTCAACGAAAAATTCGCGATTTTATAAGCGTCAATCTACGTGCAACACTACACTAGCGCGTATCAACCGTATTTGCCATAACGGATAAGAGATGGGTATCGTACTTCCACGACGCGTTAAATCGAACGACGCCAGATTGCGGCATGATCATCCGGAAACTATTCTATTTTATAGTTCGTGCAACTATAGCTGTGGGGAAGCCCATTAATCGTACGGTAGCGTACAAAGAAATTACTTTTTGTCCTGTGACGATACTTGACCAAAGCCAGGGTTGCCAGACAACAAGAAATTCAATCACATCTTTGTTACTGCCCCTGAGTGGCACTTTACGACCGAAGCTTGTCAGGGCCGGGCAGGTATACAGCGCAATCACATTGCCTGTGCCATGCTGGTTTAGATCAGACTGACCGCCATTGCCTGGCAAACTCAACAAACCATTTAGCGTGTCAAACAAGGATTACTTGCCGATTATCTTTGTATGCAGCCAAGAAGCCCATCTGACATCATGAAATTTGGGTAAGCCCTATCCATATCAATAAATAAAAAACTTGACTATTTACCATTTTAATATAGTGTATATATAGCAATACTTATTCACTACAGAAGTGCTTTATTAGGACATACGCAAAACCGTACCAGCAAGGCTATCGCTAAGGTAGCCTCCCTTACAAGGGAGGCTCGTTACGTTGGCAGACAACATGTTGTCTAAAACCCCAACTACACCGTAGCGACGAAGACAGTATTTTGGTATGCGGCTCCTAGGAGAGGAGCTACAACGCAGCTGGGGCGATTTTGCGTAAGTCCTATTTATCAAGCTAATATCGAAAAAGGATATGCAAGATGAATACTGATAGTGCGAATTTAGAATCTGTTTATTCCCCCTATGCCGGTGCACGTATTGAGGCATATGACTTCGAGGAAGCGTTCGCAGAGATTGATAAACTGGTGCGTGCGCTCAGTGCCAAAGATGTGCTGGCGACCAATCAAATCCATGCGCTGAGCTACCATCTTAACACCCGGGGCTTTCTTCATCTGCAGCTAGGCCATTTCAGGGAGGGGCTGGCGGATTGCCTGGAAGCCAGGAAGCGAGATGCCAATCTCGATCAGGACAACCTGAATCTTGCAAATTTGCTCTTTCATCATTATGAAAGCCTGATCCTGCCGCAAATGGCCCAGCTCAAGAACAAGTTGACGACGGATGCATGCCGAAAGATCGCCAACGCCTACCACGGTCATGGATTTTATGCCCATGCTGCCGGTTATTATCACCTGGCGATTTCAGTCGCCAAACAAAGTGAACTGGCGCAACTATATGACTCTTTGAGTGCGTCTTATCTTGGATCGGGGCTGATCATTGAAGCTTTCATTGCCAGCGCGAGAGCGGTGCTGCTGAACCCGGCAATTGACAAGACCAACTATCTGTTGTCCCTGCCACAAATTGAAGGTTTGGGGCAAGACCCACAAGCCTTTGTGTCTGGTTTTCCTGATCAGCCTGCCATGGCAAGTTACTCAAGTGCCAGCGAAGTACAAGCGACAGGAGTGGACTACCTGTTTGCCAGAAAATACGTTGACTCGCTGGATTTTTTCAATCAAAAAGTGGATGAAGCCCGCCAGCAACTTGCCGCAAACAATCTTAACGGCATCGGCCAACTGTTGCCCGGCTACCTGAACCACCGGGCCACCAGTCACCTCAACTTACGCAATTTTGATCTTGCCATTGCAGATTGTCTTGAAGCGCGCAGCCTGGATCAAAGCCTGGGACAAAACAATTTGCGTTTTGCGCAGTTTTTCAAGGCGCAGTATGACACCTCGCTCAAGCCTTTGTTTGATGCGCTTGATACAAAAATCTCTGCGGCTGGCTACAACGATGTCGGTATCCACCTCCACAAAAACGGCTTTCATGTCCAGGCCGCTACCTATTTTCAACTGGCGATTTCGATCTCGACAGATTTGGTCAGGGCAGAGTCGTACAACAATCTGGCTGGGACTTACTTTGATGCCGGTTATTACATTGAAGCGCTTAGGGCAGTCTCACAGGCTATGGCAATCAATCCCATGACCAACAGGACCAATTACATCGCGATCAGTACAAAACTGAAGCCCATGATGCTGGACCAGAATGCCCTGCGGGAAGACCCTTTCCAGTTCGCTAAAGCCAGCGCGGCATCGCACAGCCAAAAAATCCATTAGCCCGCTGAATACCTTGTGCGTTACACCAAAGTTGGAGGATGAACATGCAAATCCTAGTCGCATCAGCATTTCAAAAACAAAGCCGGAATGTCACGGCATTCTTGCAAAATACGGATTCTGAATCTGTTTTTGAGCACAACACCAGTGGTGAATCGATAGAATTCAAGGTCGATGGCATTGGCACTTCGGGGTTCATGGACGGGATACAGCTCGCACTCCCTGAACAGCTTGCCAGGATAAAAAATACCCATCAGTTGCGCCTGGTGTTGACGGCGCACGATCTCGTGTCTAGTGCGGCAGGTGAGGTAGCTGAGGTAACGCTGCGTGTCCGTCCTGCTGGTGTAAATGGCTACGCTACCAATATCGACGACGTCAATACACATACTCCTGTTACGGAGCCGCAGGACGGCAAACAGATTACCTATGCAATGGCCACCTGTGCTGCTGCCGGTGGTACCGGGGGTGGCTGTGGTGCAGTAGGCTGTGCAACGGTCGGCTGCGCAGCGGCTGGTGCTGGCGGCGGTGGCTGCGCTGCTGCCGGATGCGCGGGGGTAGGATGTGCAGCGGCCGGATGTGGTGCCGTCGGCTGTGCGACCGTAGCCTGCGCCGCCGCCGGTAAAGGTGGCGGTGGCTGTGCCGCTGCGGCCTGTGGTGCCGTTGGCTGCGCCGCCAATGGGTGTGCGGCAGCAGCCTGTGGTGCTGTGGCCTGCGCCCTGAACGGTTGCGCCACTGTTGCCTGCGGTGCCGCTACGGGTGCCTGCGGTGCAGCTGCCTGTGGTTTTGACGCTCTGTGTGGTGCAAATGCAGGCTGGCCACCGTAACCGTAATCGGGCCAGCATGGCAACCCACACACGGACAGTGCCAGCGAGACAACCAACTGAGTACCAACTGAGTGAGAAAAGCATGCAATTAAAAGAATCGACCTACAATATCAGGGTACCGCTGCTCGGTGGGAAGAGCCTGCTTTTCAATTCATTGAGTCAAAGTTTATGCCTGCTGGAAGGCGATGAACTTGACAGCCTTGGCAATCTCGGCAGTCTTCCCAGCCCACTGGCTTCAGGCCAGCAGCAACTGCTGTTTGATCAATTGGGCAGCCAGGGATTTGTTCTGCCTGACAGTGTCAACGAGCTCAATGTCGTCAAAAAAATGTACGATGCCAGCCGCTACGATTCAGGCACAGTAACCCTGACCGTCTGCCCCACCCTGGCATGCAATTTCGGTTGTGACTATTGTTTCCAGGGGGCAGACAAGCCAGTACAGACCATGTCAGAAGAAGTGCAGGATGGTGTCGTGCAACTCTACCACCGGCTGCTGGAACACGTCCCTGAGCTGCACACCCTGCGCTCCATGTGGTATGGAGGCGAACCCCTGTTAAGACCCACGGTGATCTATAGTCTGGCAGACCGGCTTATCGACATCAATAAAAACCGCGGTATCAACTACACTGCCGCGATGATTTCCAATGGTTCAAAAATGAACCGGGCGGTTGCCCAGCAACTCTATGCACATGGCCTCAGAACGGTACAGATTACCCTGGATGGCGCACGTGAAGATCATGATTCCCGTCGCTATTATCTGTCGAAAAAAGGCAGCTACGACAAGATCATCGCCAACATGAAAGAATGGATTTATGAAATACCGATCAAGATTGATTTGCGGGTAAATATCGACGAGCGCAACAAGGGCGGCGTCCTCGCGCTGATTGATGACCTGGCGGCCGAAGGCCTGGCCAATCTGCCCAATCTTAAAATGTATTTTGCCCCGGTTGAATCCATTACGACAGGTTGCCACGCCATTGCAGACAAGATGATACAGAAACTGCAATATGGCAAACTGGAATCTGAACTCCTCAGATATGCATTTGATAAAGGCTTGTCCGAGCTGCCCTATGTGCCATCCTTCATGGGGATTTGCTCAGCCTTAAAACCCAATGATTACATTGTGGTGCCGAATGGTGATGTACATAAGTGCTGGGACACCGTGTCATTTCCAAATAAAAGGATAGGTACGATTTTTGACCTGGATGCATTGTTCGCCAACAAAAGCCCGGCGCAAAAGAAATGGGAACAATTCAACCCCTTCGACAATGCCACATGTAGTTCCTGCAAAATCCTGCCAAACTGCAGCAGCTTTTGCGCACATAAATTTGTCAATGCCGCCGATACCCTGGGTGAAGCATCTCTGCCCTGCCCCAGCCTTAAATATTCGATCAATGAAAAGATCGTCCTGCGTGCAGAAAAAGAAGGTTTTATCACCAGGAATGACTACACACCAGAGATGATCAGGACCAATCCGCTCAGCCTTTGTTCTGAAGTGTTTGTGAAAGAGGACTACCTGAGTGAAGATTATCTGAAAGAGGTGTATTTGACTGAATCGTATATGAGCGAAGTTGATTTGAAATCTGATTTGAAAATCAATCACCTGGACGACGCCTTTACAAACAAAAACTTCTTAAAAGAGGAAAAGCTGGTTTATGTCAAATTCGCTTCCAGGTCATGAACATCATCACAAATATCTTTTTCTGGTCTCTTCTTCGTATGGGCACTTGTTTCCGGCGATACGCTTAGCCCATTTATTGCAGAAAAAAAGAAGGGATGTTCTGTTTGTCTCAGACAATGAAAATAAATTTCTGTTTGACAGTTCAGGCTTAAAAAGTATTTTGACGACCAGCCAGCCCAATCCGTTTCTATCGACGCGTGACTGGTATGACAGTAGGGTGGGCCGCTATCAATACGATTTTATCAAGCAGGTCCTTGATGCGTATCAGCCTGACGTCATCGTTTGCACCCAGTTGGTGATGCCCGCTTTCGTGTTGGCAGAAATAGTCAAGATTCCCCTGATCGTCATTGGGTATTGTGAATACCTTTTCCCCGGCATCGATGATACGTGTTCAAGCAAACAGTGGCGCATAGAGTCGCTCACCCAGCACTACAATAATTTAAGAGAGAACCTGGGCCTTCCCTTGGTCACTGCCGATCCTGCGACTACGCCCCTGATCGGTGATAAATACCTGCTAAGGAGCATCCCCCAGCTAACGACAGAGACCAACCTGCCTTCCCAGGTTGAGCTGGTCGGCGGTCTCATTTTTGAACCGCCCTATGTGAATGTCGACATGGATAATTTCATTGCCACCAGCCAGGAAAACAATCGCCCTCTGTACTATGTGCAGATCGGTCGCCTGTTCAATGACCGGCATCTATGGGACAAGCTCATCTGCATACTGGGCAACTTGCCCGTCAATTTCATCCTGGACCTGTCACGTTCCGACTATGTGAATGAGCATATTGAATTCCCTGATAATTTCTACCTTCATCCCCTGGTGACCATCGCTTATATCAAAGATGCTGTACTGGGCGTTATTTGCAGTGGACAAACCACTAGCGTTTTATCGGCGATTTATCACGGCAAACCCGTGCTTGGCATCCCCAATTCTGCCGATGGCGCTGAAGGCACGGACCGTATTGTCAAGCATGGAATAGGTGCCGGCATCTTCAGCACGGATGACATGCGCGAAGACGTCTTCATGTACTTTTTTTCTGAAGTAGAAAGAGGCATTTTTGAAGACAAGTTACATTACTTTCAAACGCACCTGCTGTCCTATGAAGATGACGATCAATTGTTACAAAGGAGTTTCACATGATCACCGAAAATACACTGGAAGCAGCCCACACCGACCTTGCCCTTGCCGATGCAGACATCAGGCAAGAAATCATGGCGCTGGCCCGGGTATATCAACTTGAAGAAAAAGCGTTGTCAGCAACCATAGACCTGTTCAACTTTGATCACTATGCAGAATATGTCCTGACTGAAGACAACCTGGAAATCATTACCGGCGGGGTCGGGCAAGAAGACTATTTAATCGGACTTGCAAAAAAATTGCAGGTACCAGACACCATCATCACTGCATTCAAGAAATGTATTGCGGCCTTCCCGGCAAAAATGCTGTACCTGAAACTTTGCTTTGGGCCGACACATGAACAACCCACGCTATACCTGGAATTGATGGAACCATGGGAAGCCGCTTTTTCTTTCCTGGAAACCCTGCCTGAGCTGCAAGATGCAATCCCCAAGCTGAAACAAGCCACAGCACAAAGCAAGCTTTGCGTTTTGCTGGCGTTTTCGCTGGACAAAACCAGCGATCAACTGCTGGTAAAAACCTACCAGCTTGCAGAGCGGGCCAACAAGGCAAGTCATGCACCCCTGATGGTGTCGTATCGCCTGTCGAATGGTTCTGTGTCCGGGCAACCAAAGCTCTACAAATCTGTCACCCAGGAAAACAGAATTGCATTGAGCGACAAGTTAAGACATATCACCGAACAGAGCGCGGCCATCCTGACGCGACAGTATTGGTCGCTGTATGGCTACCAGTTCACAAACAATGCATACCATAATCTGAAGATATACGTCTTCCGCAAAGACCGCAGATTCAATACCTGGGGGCCGCGCAACGACAGCATATATACCAGTGAAGGCAATATCATGCTGCGCTTGCGAAGGCTGGAAGACGCGGTCAGCTCATACACCAATGCCATCGATTATTACAGCAAAGATTTCAATGCTTATGTCAATCGCGCACTCTGTTATACCTTGCTTGGACAACACAGGCTTGCAGTAGCAGATGCCGGGACCGCCAGGGCGCTGGAACCCAATATGAACTTCAGCCAGTCGGGTGCCTATTTCAACTTTATCAGGGAAGTATCTGCCATCTCTGAACAACTTGGTGTCGCACCAAGCGCAGCACTGTATAACCAGATGGGGGTGCTCCTGTTTTCAAAAGGTCTGTTCCCGGAAGCAAAGCAGCATTTTGAAATGGCATTGACGCTGGATAAAGATTTTGCCCAAGCCCATAACAACTTGGGTGGTGCATGTATTAACATGGGATTGTTTTCAGAAGCATTTGATCACTGCGGCATAGCGATCAGCCTGGATGACAGCAGCGACACATCCAACTACACCCTGGCATTGCTTGGCATACGCGACATGTCCAGGCGTGAATCGACATTATCTCAATGACATTGATTGTTTCGCTCAGCCAAATCGAGCCATTCATCGGCGTGGCGGTGATGTGCAGATTCCGCCCGGGCAGGGTACTCGCCGCACATGGCTTTGGCGCCATTGTCCTCACGTTGATTGCCGCTATCAACTTTTAGCTGGCACCCACTTTAATATTCCAATAGGGCTCGGGACCGAAACGCTCAACAAGAAAATCGATGAAGCTGCGCACCTTGGGCGGCAGAAACTTGCGATTAGGATAAACGGCAAATACGGCGAGATCATCGGTTTCCCAATCCGGGAGAACGCGCACCAGCTTCCGTTCACGTAGCGTCTCATAGATCAGAAAGTCTGGTTGCAGAGTAACGCCAAGGCCTTCGATAGCGGCACTGCGCAGGATGTCGCCACTATTGCCGGATAGACTACCGGAAACCAGAATCTTTTGCTCCACACCTTCGCGTCTGAAGCGCCACTCGTTTGGTGAACTCACATAGGCGTAGGTAAGACATTGATGGTTGGCGAGGTCCTTAGGCACTTTGGGGAGTCCGTACTTTTTCAAATAGCCAGGCGAGGCACAAACCACGAGGCGCGAGCTCGCGAGCTTGCGAGCAACCAGTCCTGGGTCAATTTTTGTTGCGACGCGGATCGCGACATCAAAACCTTCTTCAACCAAGTCGACCACCCGATCGTTGAGTGTGACATCGACTTGAACACCTGGATATTTCTGCAGGTATTCTGTGATCGCCAAGCCCAAATGACGGGCACCAAACGCATTTGAGGAACTGACCCTCAAAATGCCACGCGGAACAGAGGCCTCCTGTGCTACCGAACTCTCGGCCTCCGCGATCATGGTCAGTACCTGCATCGCACGCTCGTAATAGTCATTGCCGGCCTCCGTGAGCGAGAGCTTGCGCGTGGTCCGCTGGAGCAGCAGAACGCCCAAATGCTCTTCGAGTTGCGCCACATAGCGCGTGGCCATGCCTCGCGATAGATCGAGTTTGTCCGCTGCACCGGCAAAGCTCCCGGCATCCACCACTGCGGTAAAGACCCGCATACTCACTACGATGTCGATAGTCATATTGTTTTACAAAATCAAATAATGAATTGTTATTTTGTGGGTTTATCTTCCATTGTGCAACTGATTAAATACAGTAATCGGATACGGAATTGGCTCTGATTCAGGCCAAGCCCCATCTTCTGACTCTCTCCGCTGCCTTGGGCAGCAAATTTAGTAGTCAAAGCCAAAAGGAAAATGAAATGACAACAAACAAGTGGATGATAGACACCAACGATGCGGTATTGCTGCTGATAGATCATCAGAGCGGGCTGTTCCAACTGGTCCGCGATATAGAGTACACGACCCTCCGCAATAACGTGACTACGCTTGCGAAGGTGGCGCACATCGCAAAGATTCCAACCATTACAACGGCATCAGTTCCTGAAGGTCCGAATGGTCCAATCATTCCCGAGATTCATCAGAGCAACCCTGATGCGGTGCATGTTCCGCGCAGCGGCCCGATCAACGCGTGGGATCACCGTCCCTTTGTTGAAGCCATCGAAAGCACCAAGCGGAAAACACTGCTCATCGCAGGCACGCTCACAAGTATTTGCATGGCCTTCCCTGCACTCAGCGCACTTGCCGCAGGATACAAGGTGTTCTGCATTGTGGATGCCTCAGGTAACCACTCTCAGATGGCAACCGACCTCACCATTGCCCGGGTCACGCAGGCAGGAGCAATGCCGATTGACACATTCGCGGTCATGTCTGAGTTGATGAACACTTGGAATCGCCCAGAAGCAATGGATTTCGCGAAGGTCATGATCGATCACATCGTTCCCGCCTATGGGGCGTTGATGGAGAGCTATGACACAGCACAAAAAAGCGTGAAATAAGTCCACGCAAAAAACTGGACTTGGGCCACCTGGCAGCAGGTGGCCTCTTAGTCTTCAACTTGGAATGAGTTGCAAAAAAAGCAGTGTGCTTATTGCCATGAATTCCGATGAAATCCATTTGTGCATTTGAAATATCGAAACCATTTCATCTGTTGAAACGAATGCCACATCTCGCTAACGAAACCATGAGCCCAAACACGAATTTGACCAGCACCGATGACGCCATGGGGGCAACGGTGGTCATCACTCATCGGGTGCGTGATGGCAGGCAGGGGGAGTATGAAAAATGGATGAGCGAAATCGGGCCGCTTTGCCGGTCATCGGCTGGCAATCTTGATTGGCAGATCATTCCGCCGGTTCCAGGTTTCTCCTCGACCTACACGGTCATTATCCGGTTTGACAGCAAAGCGCATCTGCAGGCCTGGACGGAGTCACCAGTTCGCAGTCAGCTCATCGACAGAGTCAAGCCGTTTCTTGCCAGTGGCGACGATTTCTTTATTAGTAGCGGTCTGGATTTCTGGTTTGCCCCGATGGAAACCAAGACCAAGGTGCCCGCCCGCTGGCGGCAGAGTTTGGTGACTTGGTCTGTGATTTATCCCCTGGTCCTCGGCGTTCCCATGATCGTTTCACCGGCGCTGCGGCTCCTGGGCATCCCCGACCATCGTTTGTTCACTACTTTTGTGGTGACGGGAACCATCGTTGTGCTCATGGTCTACGTCATCATGCCGCGCTATACGAAGCTCGTGAAGCGGTGGTTGTTTGCCTGAGCGATCCGAAGCGCACTGCTGATCCGCGGAACCTGTTATCGGGTTGACTATAAGCGATTAATATTTTTTAAAGAGATGTGACCATGCAAACTTCCCCCAACTTGGAAATAGTCCATAAACCGCGCGCTGTCGAGCATCTGGTGACAGGTGAGTTGACTTCAGATGGCGCAGGCGTGCAGTTGACGCGAGTGCTGAACCATGACTGGCAGCACCGGCTAGACCCTTTCCTGATGCTCGACGCCATTACCTCCAATAATCCTGGAGACTACTTTGGTGGCTTCCCCGATCATCCGCATCGCGGCTTTGAAATTGCCACCTATATGATCGCTGGGCGTATGCGCCACCGCGACAGCGCCGGGAACGAAGGCCTGCTTGAGAGCGGAGGGATGCAGTGGATGACCGCCGGTCGTGGGGTGGTTCACTCCGAAATGCCGGAGCAACAGGAAGGGCGCTTGGAAAGTTTTCAACTCTGGCTGAATCTCGCCGCCAAAGACAAAATGCTCGTACCGTGGTACCGCGATTTCAAGAGTACCGAGATTCCGGAATTCGTCACCTCAGAAGGTGTGACAGTGCGCGTCATCGCCGGTGCCAGCCACGGTGTCGCGGGTACGATGCAGCGCGACATCACGCAGCCACTGTATCTTGACCTGCATCTGCCCGCTGGCGGGCGCTTTGCCCAGACGCTTTCGTCGGAATTCAACGCATTTGTTTTCACCTACCGTGGCGAATTATCGATAGGCGAAAAAACCGTGCCAGCTCGCCATATGGCGGCATTCGGAAATGATGCGGCTAGCGATGGCATCGTCTTGCAGGCAACCGAACCCTGCCGTGCCCTGCTGATCGCCGGACGTCCGCTACATCAACCGATCGTACAACACGGGCCATTCGTCATGAATACGCAGGAAGAGATTAATCAGGCCGTCAGTGACTTCCATAGTGGGCGCTTAGCGTAAATTTCTGGTTACATAAAACACGAAAGCATCATCATGATTCCCTCCCC
The DNA here is from genome assembly GCF_049340265.1 of Undibacterium sp. Di26W. NCBI lineage: Bacteria > Pseudomonadati > Pseudomonadota > Betaproteobacteria > Burkholderiales > Oxalobacteraceae > Undibacterium > Undibacterium sp. Di26W. The sequence continues at coordinate 238,116 of NZ_JBMPOR010000004.1, read as the reverse complement.
TTTCGATGTGGGCGCTGAGGACGCTATCGTCAATTGCGTCTTGTGGCTCAAGCTTGTTGTCGAGAGTGTGGGTGCGCTCGTTATCGGGATCGGGATGGTGGCCTCTTTCGTTGAGTTCGCACGAAGCTATGTCGCGCATCAGATTCGTGACAACAACTCGGTGAGGCAGACACTGGCGCGATACATGGCGCTCGCGCTGGAATTTCAGTTGGGTGCCGACATTCTCGCAACGTCCGTCGCACCCAGTTGGGACATGCTGGGAAAGCTAGGCGCTATCGCCGTCCTTCGAACAGCGTTGAACTATTTTCTGACGCGTGAGATGGAGCAAGAGGAAAAAGCACGGGAGCATGAATAAACTGGCGTTCCTCATCGCATAGGGTCAACCGTGTCATCCAGAGCCCGGCGTCCTATTTCCTCACCAGAAGGCGTCCGCGTGTTGGCCGTCTTCTTTATGCGTGAAATACGCACGGCAGAAGTTTTTTATTTTCGGAGCGCGTCAATGTCGCAAGTCCACACTGTAGAAGAAATCCCTCATCTGCGTGAAGTCAATAATGGAATTGCGTCCCAGAGCGAGGTGCAAGCGAATACCGACACCGTGGACTTAACGCCATTGGTCCACGAGCACCTCACCACCGCGCGAGCACTCAGGGCCGGGCGGCTTTTGCGCCTGACATCCAAGCTTGAGTCCTTGTGATCTTTTTCTGTGATTTGTACAGACTCGGGCAATGGCCGTTCATACGAACTCCGCAATGTCGGTGCGGTAGCCGATTGCCTCCATTGTCGGTCGGCGCAAATCCTTGCGCAGTTTTGGGTGGCCGGCCAGGACCACTGACAGGCGGCCGCCGACGTCCTCGACCACTTCCATCAGGCGCTTGAGGCCGATGAGCGTATGTCCGTTCAATTCGTGCGCCGCGTCAATGCTGTTGTTCGAATGGAGGTCTATGCCACAAAATAATATGCCGTTCTCCTTTGATAAAGTGGGTTCGCACCGTAACTTTATCTCTCGGCGCTTGCCGAAGGGAGGATGGCTAGATGAGTATCAATTCAGCGAGCAAAAGAACAATCTATAACCGAACGGCGGCGAAGTCCTCAGCTTAATCGCGTCACAGCCTAATCAATTCATCGGATTGGAATGTTGAACGACCCGTTGGGATATTGCCCGCACATGAACTCCACGAAAGCCCGGACTTTGGGACTCTGCAAACGGCGAGAGGTATGCAGGACCCAAAGCTCAACTTCGCCGCCGGCAATTCCCCACGATACCAGTTCCCCTTTTTCCAGCAAGCTCCCGACGATGGATTGCGGCAGCATCGCTGCCCCTGCGCCGTCGACAATAGCGTCCCGAACCATCAGGAGCGAAGACAGACGCAGAACAGGCCGCGGTTCGATGGTGAACTGCCCATTACGAACGGACCAGATGTCCCCGTCGCGATAGCTAGTCGTGACGACCGCTGGGACGGGAAATGGCTTGTCACGATCTCCCTTCGGCATCTGAATGGATGGTGCGGCCGCAAGGACCATCCTGTCTTTGGCAAAGCATCTGCCAACCAATGCGCTGTCTTTGCTCGGATTTATCCGTATGGCGACATCGAAGTGTTCGTCTACTAGATTGACGAGACGGTCCTCAGCCACGGCTTCGATCTGTACTTCCGGGTAGCTGGTCAGGAACCGGGCGGCAATTCGCCCGAGTGCCAACTGCGAAAACAGGAGCGGTGCCGCGATGCGCAGACGCCCTCGCGGCGTCGCCAGGCCGTCTCGCGCTGCAGCAACTGCATCGGCGACCTCGTGCATTGGTCCCTCCGTTCTGGCTCGCAGCAGTTGACCTGCTTCGGTCAACTCCAGGCTACGGGCGCCCCGTTCGATGAGCCGTATCCCCAATGCTTCTTCGAGGTCAGCAACACGACGCGACAGGGTCGCTTTCGACCGCCCGCTGGCGCGGCTGGCTTTTCCGAAGCCGCCGTGGGCGGCCACCAATTGGAAGTCTTCAAGGGCATTGAAATCCATTATGTCTCACTTTTGAAACGAAGTGTCTACATTTTACAGTCTTTGTTTTTAATGTGGAACAACATATTATTTGTTCGTACGCAACCCACACCACAAAGGAGTTTAGTCATGAACAACATCCGTGCATTGATTCTTACCGAATACGGCGGCCCATCCGCCATCAAGATTTCGTCCATCGAGGCACCGACGGCAAAAGAAGGCCAAGTGCTGGTCCGCGTCGAGGCCGCCGGTGTCAATGGACTGGACTGGAAGGTCCGAGAAGGCTATGTCCGAGATGCTTTCCCATTGCAATTGCCGACCGTCTTAGGCATCGAACTGGCCGGAGTGGTCGAAGCGGTGGGTCCAGGCACCAAACTGCGCAAAGGCGATCGCGTCATGGGACCACGCGGTGGCCTGGGCGCCTATGCCGAGTTGGTAGCGGTAGACGAGGCCAATCTTAGCCTGATACCAGACTCGCTGAGCTTCGTGGACGCGGCGGCCTTGCCTGTGGCGTCCGTGGCGGCATGGCAAAGCCTGAATTTTGCCGGTCCGATCCAGGCCGGCCAGCGGATCCTTATCCAAGGCGCGGCTGGCGGTCTTGGGGGATTCGCGGTGCAGTACGCCCATCAAGCCGGAGCAGTAGTTTTTGCCACCGCCTTGGATAGTCACGCGGACTATGTCCGCAGCCTAGGCGCTGACCATGTCATCGCCTACGACAAAGAGCAATTCGAAGCCTCGGCTAACGACATCGACCTCGTGCTCGACTACATCGGTGGCGAGATGCTGAATCGCTCGTGGTCCGTTCTTGCCGAAGATGGTGTCATCGTCAGCACCGCATCGCCAGCCATTCTGGCGAGCACCCCCGCAGGGCGTCGTGGCCTGTGGTTTATGAACACATCGGATGCCGCACGGCTGCAAATGATCGCAGAGGACGTGGCGCACGGACGCTTGCAGTCAAAGGTCAACGCCGTTGTGAGCTTCGACGAACTGCCTGAAGCGATCGAGCGTAATCGGACTCAGCCGCAAGTCGGCAAGACCGTAGTGAATTTCTCCCTTTAATCACCTTCCTTAACAGGAGAAAAACATGAGCATTGCAAACATCATACATGCCGATCCTGAATCGAGCGGCAGACATTTGGGTAAAGACGGTGTCGATCCTGCAGCCGATCGCACGGCGCGGTTAGAAGTTGCTGTCACGCGGGAGATGTTCATTCCTGGCGACATCAGCGACGTTTTCGACTTCGTTGCCGCGCAAGATGTTTTGCCGAAGATCCTGACGGGTTACGGGCTTGTGCCTGGCGTCGCGTCAACTTCGAACGTCTCCGGCCCGTGGGATCAGCCCGGTTCAACCCGTACAGTACACCTGCTGGATGGCAGCACGGTAAAGGAGGAAATTACGCATTACGACCGTCCCTCGTATTTCGCATACCAGGTCAGCGATCCGAGCTTTTCGTTGAAACATCTGATGTCTTATGCACGTGGGCAATTTTGGTTCACACCTACGGAAGGCGGTACTCAGGTGACATGGACTTATACGTTCTTGGCCAAAAACAGTTTTACCAAGATTCCGCTGGGGCTATTTGTCGGTACCCAGTGGAAGGGGTATATGGACGTCTGCTTGAGGCATGTCGCCAAGCATTTCGCCAATCTCCTTTAACGCTACGTGCGCCCAGCACGGCTTTCTGTGGATAGAGCAGTGTCGAGTTGATCGACAGTTTCTATCCACCTTTGAATTTACCAACCATACCAAGGAGTAATCATCATGACTATTATCGTTACCGGCGCTACCGGCACTATCGGCCGCCAAGTTGTCGAGCAACTCGTGAAGCGAGGCGCCGATGTTCGTGCTCTTGTTCGCGACCCTTCGAAGGCAAACTTCCCAACAGGCGTCGACGTCGTCCAAGGCGATCTGCTCGACGTCGATTCGCTGCGCGCCGCCTTCTCTGGTGCCTCGACGCTGTTCCTGCTCAACGCGGTGGTACCCGACGAATACACTCAGGCGCTGATCACGCTTAACGTCGCCCGAGAGGCCGGCATCGAACGGATCGTCTACCTCTCCGTGATTCATAGTGACCTCTACGTGAACGTGCCGCACTTCGCAGGCAAATTCGGCGTTGAACGCATGATCGAGCAAATGGGACTCAACGCAACCATCCTGCGCCCCGCCTACTTCATGGGTAACGACCTCACGATCAAGGATGTGGTAACCAGCTACGGCATTTATCCGATGCCGATCGGTAGCAAGGGCCTGGCAATGGTCGATACGTGCGACATCGCTGAAATCGCGGCCATCGAACTTATCCGCCGAGAACGAACCACTGTCCCATTTCCACTGGACCGGATTAATCTCGTTGGCCCTGACACGTTGACCGGCGCAGATGTCGCTGCGATTTGGACAGAAGTCTTGGGTCGTCCGATCGTCTATCCGGGCGATGACACCGCCGGGTTTGAGAAAAACCTTCGACAATTCATGCCGAGCTGGATGGCCTTTGATATGCGCCTGATGAGCGAGCGTTTTCTCACTGAGGGAATGATTCCGGAAGCCGGCGATGTGGAACGTTTGACTACGCTCCTGGGGCGTCCCCTTCGTTCCTATCGCGACTTCGTTTCCGAGATTGTGACCTTGGCCTGACGACTGAACATCAGGCCAGGGAACATCATCATGATCTACTCGACCACCACTGTTAATTATCCAACTTAAAAGGAAACATCATGACCACGTCAGTTTTACAACAAGGCTTTACTAAGAACCAACTCAGCTTCAAAAATCGTATCTTCATGGCACCCATGACTCGCTCACGGGCCGTGGAGCAGAAGCCCAATGACATGATGCTTGAATACTATGTCCAACGGGCATCGGCCGGCCTGATCTTCACCGAAGCCGCCCAGATCAGCCCACAAGGTGTCGGCTACATCTTCACCCCGGGCATCCATACGCAGGAGCAGGTCCAAGGCTGGACGAAGATCACACAAGCCGTTCACGCCAAGGGCGGCAAGATATACCTGCAACTGTGGCATGTGGGACGCGTTTCCCACCCTGAATTCCACGGTGGCAGCTTACCGGTCGCGCCGTCGGCTATTGCCTTTCAAGGACAAGCATATACCCCGTCCGGCCCGAAGGACGTGGTGACTCCGCGTGCGCTGGAAACGCACGAAGTAAAGGCCATAATCGCCGACTACAAGAATTCGGCGAAACTGGCCAAGGAAGCCGGCTTCGATGGCGTCGAGATCCATGGGGCAAACGGCTACCTGCCTGCGCAATTCCTGGAAGACGGCTCCAACCAACGCACGGACGAGTATGGCGGTAGCCTGGAAAACCGCTCACGCTTTCTCGTGGAAGTGACGAAGGCTGTCAGCGATGTCTGGGGCCCCGAGCGCGTCTCCGTGCGTTTGTCGCCTCGCAATCCCTACAACGGCATGAGCGACAGCAACCCAGAGGCAACCTATCTGCACGTCGTCCGTGAGCTGGAGAAGCTGAAGCTGGGTATGTTGCACTTTATGGAAATGGCGACATTGCCCGAAGGCGTGCAGCCTTTTTCCCCGAAGGTGCGCGAGATTTTCTCGGGCATGTTAATTCTGAACTATGGTTATGATCAAAAGTCCGCGGAAGAAGTCGTGAGCAAAGGCTTGGCAGATGCGGTTTCTTTCGCCTCGCTGTTCATTCCCAACCCTGACCTGCCCGAGCGCTTCCGTGACGGGCATGCCTTGGCCACCCCGGACCACGCGACGATGTATGGTGGTACCGCCAAGGGCTATATCGATTACCCACGGGCAGGAGAGCAACAATGAAACTCCTCGTCCTTGGAGCGACCGGCGGAACCGGCCGCCATATCGTCGAACAGGCGTTGGCCCGGGGGCACCAAGTCACCGCGCTGGTGCGGTCGCCGCAGAAAGCGGCTGATCTGAAGGGGGTGACGCTGGTCACAGGGGACGCTCGCAATGCGATGTCATTGCGCCAAGCCGTGAAAGGCCAGGATGCGGTGATAAGCGCGCTGGGCACCGCAGTCAGTCCATTCAAAGAGGTTAGGTCGCTCTCCACAGCGACGCGCGAGTTGGTCAGTGCGATGAAGGCTGAACACGTATCACGCTTGGTCTGCATCACCGGGCTTGGTGCAGGTGACAGTGCTGGCCACGGCGGCTTTGCCTTCGACAAGCTGATCTTCCCACTTCTTTTGCGTAAAGTGTATGCCGACAAAAATAGGCAGGAATCTATCATTCGGGACAGCGGGCTCGAATGGATTATAGTTCGACCTACCGTCCTGAACGATAAGACTCGTCGCGACTCGATTCGCGCGCTCACGGATCTTTCCGACTTCCATGGCGGCTCCATTTCACGAGAAGACGTTGCGAGCTTCGTCTTGGATCAAGTGAGTGCCAATACCTGGTTGCATCGCTCTCCGCTGATCACGTGGTAAGTGCATTGAATACTTTTCAAGGCGGTGGATGCCAGCTAAGGCGGTGGAAACCCTGCGGGTGGAAGCGGCGCGCAACAATGATCGAGAAAGGCAATCATGCAATCGACGTCGTCGCGTGTGAAGTTGGCTTTGACGATCCGGCGCGCATGCGCTACGCCTTCATTCGCGCCTGCTGCGTGCCACCCGCAAGCGGTCAAGCGGGCGGCGGCGTAAGCGCGTAACGTGAGGGCGACAAACCCACATGCCGCGTGAACGCCGCGCTGAACGCACTGGCTGAACCGTAGCCGACACGCTCGGCCACTTCGGCCACACTATCGGTCCGCTGCCGCAGCAGGCTCTTGGCCTTGGCCATGCGCCAGCGCAGCAGATATTCCATCGGCGCCACGCCGACTGCGCGGCTGAAGCGATCAAAGAACGCGGAGCGCGATAAGGCCGCTTCCTTGGCCAGTTGCGCTACGGTCCAGGGCGCCGTCAGCTCCGCGTGCATGCGTCGCAGTGCCTGTGCCAGACGTTCGTCGGCCAGCCCGCGCAGCAAGCCTGGCGAAGCGGCCGTACCCGCCGTCGAGCGCAGCGCTTCGATCAGCAGCACTTCCAGCAAATGCGCCAGCACCACATCACGCCCCGGCCGTTTGGCGCGCGATTCCTCGCCGACCAGTCGCACGATGGTGGCCAGGCGCTGTTCACCACGCACGTGGATCAATCGCGGCAGCAAGGACACGAGCAAGGCTGCGTCCGGCGAATCAAAGGCGCAATGGCCAACCAGCAGCACTGTTTCTGCCGGGCCGGATGTACTGCCAAGGCGGACTTCGCCATCTGGCAGCGCGACCGGTAACAGGTCGGGCGCATCTTCCGGCAGTGGCTGCATGCTGCTCATGACAAAATCGTGCGACTCCGGTATCAGTACAAAATCGCCCTGCAGCAATGGCAGCGGCGCTTGCCCTGCCACCGTGAGGCAGCAGGTGCCCTCCAGCACCACGCAGTAAAACGGCTGCCCCTCGAGTGAGCGGCGCACGCGCCAGGCGCCAGCGCCGGTAACGACTTTCGAGAACCGGGCACGCGGCTGCAGCAGCGTCACCACCTCGGCAAGCGGATCGATCATATCTGGACTCTGACATAACGAAATGTGGACGTTTGATTGTAGCAAGTCCAGACCCTGCGCGCTATAGTGACGTCACACCCAACCACAGGAGTTCGCATGAAAACAATCCTCATTACCGGCTGTTCGTCCGGCTTCGGGCTTGAAATCGCCCGTTATTTCCTTGAGCGCGACTGGCAAGTGATCGCCACCATGCGCATGCCAGATGAAGAATTGCTGCCACGCTCGGAGCGACTGCGCGTGCTGCCACTGGACGTCACCGATGCGGATAGCATCCGTAAGCTGCTCGATGCTGCAGGTCCGGTCGATGTACTGGTCAACAACGCCGGCATCGGTATGCTGGGCGCAGTGGAGGGCACGCCGATGGCCGCCCTGCGCGAGGTCTTTGAGACCAATACCTTTGGCACCATAGCGATGACGCAAGCAGTACTGCCACAGTTCCGCCAGCGCAAGGCGGGCGTGGTAATTAACGTGACGTCCAGCGTGACGTTGAAATCGTTGCCGCTGTTGTCGCTGTACACGGCCAGCAAGGCGGCGGTCAACGCCTTCACTGAATCTCTGGCGCTGGAGCTGGAACAGTTCAACGTGCGGGTCAACCTTGTGTTGCCAGGCCGCGCGCCGACCACCAGCTTTGGCGCCAACGCGCAGCAGCGCATACAGATCCCGGAAGCGTATGCGGCGATGGCGCAAGATGTGTTTGCCGGCTGGGCACAATCGACTGAGGAGGTCACACAGCCTGCTGATGTGGTGCAAGCGGTGTGGCTGGCAGCCACCGATCCGAATGCGCCGCTGCGCATTGCAGCCGGTGCAGATGCGGTGGCGCTGATGTAACAACGGCGCCTCGCGAGGCGCCGTCGTGGCTGGCGGGTGCATGTATTAACATGGAATTGTCTTCAGAAGCATTTGATCACTGCGGCATAGCGATCAGCCTGGATGACAGCAGCGACACTTCCAACTACACCCTGGCATTGCCTGGCATACGCGACATGTCCAGGCGTGAATCGACATTATCTCAATGATATTGATGCGCTAGGGTGGAGGTGTCGTCTGCATAGTACAACATCTATTTTAGATGCCTATGCGCTTTCTTTCTACCTCAGCCAGTTGTCTGAATTTCTCAGCGTGGATCAGAATCTGGCAGCGTCTTGTTGCCTTCTCGCCGGCGATCAGCAAAACATAAGTATGAGAAGTCAGTTCCCGGAACCATGACAATGCCAGCTTACAAGCTGGCATTGCTAAATCGTTGTTCTCGCATAGAGCAATATACTCAAAGGCAGCGCAAACTAATATTCTCCCAAGCCCCACATCCTTCCAGTTATGAAATCTCGACAATTCTGCATCTATCTGCGCAAAACATGCAAAAGCTTCTGGGGGAGACTTGAGCTCGACATAAGTCTCTAGCATTTCGCTAAGCACGCTGACCTTATCCCAGCCTGCTTTTGCTTCGCTGAGATGTATTTTAAGAATTTCAATTACATCCTGATATTCACCAAGACTCTTATATGCGTACTTGAGTGTCACCAAGGTGCTTTTTGCATTTACTTCGTTTCTCGCCCAGTTTTCTACGTGCTTGCGCGCCTGGTTTAGATCGCCAAAATACAAATGGCGTTCATACATTGCATAGTCAGATTCTTCTGTAGGGTTGGCCGGATGCTGTGAGCAACGCTCTAGCCACCAGCTATCCAGGTTCTCATAAAATAGATCCGTTTCTTTCTGGTCCTTGATGTCTTCATAGAGATCAGGAAAGTGGGCACGAACATAATCATGGGTCTGGCTTTTTAATGCCCAATACATGAATTCAATATCGAATCCACTTCCTGTATCCATGTCTATATGTTTTGCTTCATGGAGCAAAGGAATGTCAATCGGATCCTGGTAGCGTGCCAGTAAATAGGCTCCCAACAATAACGCATCTGTGGTGCCGGTTGAATCATCATTGATGAGAGAGCTTATCTCTTGCTGAAACAGATAGCGGACCAGCTCTTTGTCACACTCTTGAAAATCATACTGTATCCCGATCAATGTAAAGTATCGTTGTTTCGCATTGATATCGATAGTCTCATCATCTGTAGTTACAGCATGAACAAAATCCGGAGCCAACTCTAGCCATACGTCACGATTATTTCTGTATCTTTGTAGTGGTCTCATTGATTGGAAGGAGTGTTGTATATGGCTGATAGCGCACAAATGATCAATTAAAAATAGTTATTCATCTACTTTTTTCAACATCATATTCATATAAAATCTGCAATGACATCAACTAAATGGTAACAGAATTTTTACCAGCATCGATTTCGATACTGGCAATAAATAGGGGGAGCGAATGCCTACCGTCCATATATTTCCAGCCATACTGAGTTTACTTCTTTCATCCCATGTAGCCGGGCAAACCAGCGTACCTGCAACACCTGAGATAGCCGTGGAAAAAACTGCTCCCATCACCTCTGTTAACACTGATAACGGTTCGGGAGCACTGAAGGACAAACTGCAAGCCATGTTCAACACAGCCTGCAGCAGGGATGAATTTTCTGGTGCCTACCTTGTCGCCAAGGGCAATCAGATCATCAGCGAGGCAGCATGCGGTGAAGCCAGCAAGCGCTATCACGTCGCCAATACTATCGATACACGATTCAACGTTGCCTCGGTCGGCAAAATGTTTACCGCCGTTGGCATAGGCCAGCTCGCAGAAGCCGGGCGTTTGTCATATAGCGCCCCAGTGAGCAAATACCTCGATGCAAGCTGGCTGGCGCCAGCCGTGGCAAAGAAAATTACGGTAGGCCAGTTACTGTCCCACACATCGGGCCTGGGGGATATTTTTAACGCCCAATTTCTTAACGGCCCTTACATACAATTGGCGACACTAAAAGACCTGGATGGCTACAAGATATTTACGCGTGATGCCACCCCCGTTTTTGAACCCGGCAGCAATTATTTTTACAGCAATATAGGTATGCTTTTGCTGGGAGCAATTATAGAAAAGGTATCCGGGCAAAGTTACTATGACTATGTGCGCCAGCATGTGTTTTTACCCGCAGGTATGAACAGCACCGATAACTATGTCAGAGACGAGGGGACAGAAAACATTGCTACCGGCTATATGGACAAAAAAGACAGAACAGCAGGCAAAAAAGAAAATACCTTCCTGATGCTATTGCGCGGCGCCCCTTACGGAGCTGGCTATTCAACCGTGCATGACCTGTTGCGCTTTGCGCAGGCACTGCAAATGGGCATGCTATTAAAGCCAGCAACGCGTAACTTGTTTTGGCAAGACCACACCGCTGGCCGCGCAGACAAGGGTAGCTATGGGTATGGTTTTGAATTGGGTACCGGCACACTGGGCAAAGTCGCAGGCCATAGTGGACAAATGCCAGGCGCTTATAGCAAGCTAGACATGTATCTGGACAAGGCTTATACGGTAGTTGTGCTGTCCAACTATGAACCCGGCATCTTGCCTTTGGCGGAGCGTATTGCCATGGTGCTGGAGAGTTTGCCGGAACCAGTCTCGCAGTAAACGTGGTTCACATTGCACTGCATATATATAAGTACGGTCGCGCCCCGGAGACACATCGCCAGTTGCCGCATGAAAGCAGGAAATGTTGAAGACAATTCATACGTCGTAACCCTTGGCCCCAGCTATTCGGAAATACGTGACTTTACTTCCGATAAGGCTAGGGATGCAGATTGGTATCCCCCGCATTTGTCATGCATGAATGAAATCTGCGGGCGATGTGTCGATTAGAACGTCGATTCCCACTGCGCATTGCCGCTTTTATCGGTAGCGCCGTAAATAGTACGGGCGACGGCGCATAAACCCATCACTTGCACCATCAACAGATACCACCCGGCTTCGCCCGCAGCAACGGAATCACTGGTATGGTTGTCCAGGTGCATGGTGTGCTTGACTTTGGTCACGTAAAGTGAAATGAAATCCATGAATGAGTCTGGTGAAAGATGCGCAACCCTGCCCATCAAATAGAAACACACATAGATACCCAGGAAAATTTGCACCGTAAATGCGACTGCAACCACCAGCAAAAAGGCAAAATCGATTCGCTTTGCCTGGAACTTGAAGAAATTCGCCGCAAAGTAAAAACCACTCATGGCGATAAAACCCATGACAACGGCACCTATCGGCAGAACTACCAGGTAAGAGAAGGAAAAAAGATTAACCCCGGTCCAGCGCCAGATCACGGTGTTGAAGACACTAAGCAGCAAAGAGCTAATCAGGCAACATAACCAGATGATTGGTCTTGTATGCGTCAATGTATTTGTCACGGAATTGCCTTGAAGGTGGTAGTGAGACTAAGATTGCGCCAATGCTCATCAATCAGCAGGATTAAATTTCGGGGGCAATATTATCTCGATGGCAAGATATCGTCAAGAGATACCGTTTGTACCTGGAACGAAGAACAAACTCAGAACGCGTTGCATTGCAACCTACGGCAATCCCACAGCACAACCAAAGACTGTGTGAACTATCAAGCGCGCCCTGCAGGCCCTACATGCACATAATTATTCACTCACTACGTCGAGCACTGGCGAACATCGCGTATTCCACGCCGCTAAAACGAGGCTACAGGTCACGCGATGAATTAGCCGATACCCATGTCGGTGCTTCAAGGGTATCCAAGTAATTTTTTCTACTACAGAATATCATTACAAAATCGAACCTCATGACAACGAATGGATTCCTGCAGAGGCCGGCACGGAACAAAATATGTTCTTTCGGGTAGGTAATTGAGTAAGTATCGATCGTGTCATTCAGTATCTCAAATAGCTTGTGGGCTCTATAGACTAATCCCGATAGCGAAATCTTGCACCTCGCAGAAAAAACGAAGCTCGGTCATATAGGCAATACAGCTTTTTTGTGATTAGGTTTTTACGTAGCAAGATAAATTTATTCATTTTCAAAGAAAAATATCCTGCCACCAAAAAAATGAGCCCGCATGCGGGCTCAAGACAATTTGATTACTTCTTCAATTTATCGATTCGTTAAAACGGAATATCATCATCCATATCCGAGAAATTCGGTGCCGGGCGTGATGCTGGTGCCTGGCGTTGTTGTGGTGCTGCCTGTGGGCGCGGTGCTGGTGCGCCACCGCCGCCTCCACCGCCACCACCACCGTAGCCTTCATCCATCGGTGCGCCGCCGCCCATGCCCTGGCGGCTGCCCAGCATTTGCATGCTGTCGGCCTTGATGTCGGTTGCGTATTTTTCTACGCCATCTTTGTCGGTGTATTTACGGGTGCGCAGGCTGCCTTCGACATAGACTTGCGAGCCTTTTTTCAGGTACTGGCCAGCGATTTCTGCCAGCTTGCCGAAAAAGGTGATGCGGTGCCATTCGGTTTGTTCTTTCTTTTCGCCGCTGGTCTTGTCTTTCCAACTGTCGGTGGTGGCCACGGTGATGCTGGTCATGGCGTCACCACTTGGCATATAACGTGTTTCGGGGTCGCGCCCCAGGTTGCCGACGATGATGACTTTATTCACGGATGCCATGTAGTTCTCCTATTTTTCCTGATTCAATATGTAAGGCACTGACTTGGTCAACCCTGGCTGACCCGGCCTATTAAGCTTTAAGCCTGTACCGACGCGGCAGCCTTGCTGCGTTTCGGTATATTCGGCATGTAGACAGCGATTATAAGCCAGGCTGCGGTCAACACGGCGCTAACAATAAAAACTGATGACGGGTTGACACTTTGCTTGAGCCATCCGCCGATTGCCCCACCACAAAACAGGCCAATCGCCTGCAAGGTGTTGTACACGCCCAGCGCCGCCCCTTTGGCTGAAGGCGGTGCAATGCGTGACACCAGTGAAGGCTGGCAGGCTTCCAGGATATTAAAGGCAATAAAAAATGCAAACAGCAAGCCTACCAGCATGGCTGGAGATTGCAAGTATTGCCATAAGCCAAGCTCTACCACCAGCAATAAAGCAATCGCTGCGACGAAAACCTGTTTCATCTTGCCAAATTTTTCACCGATAAAAATGGCGGGCAGCATGGCGATGAATGAGGCAAACATCACCGGCAGATAGACTTTCCAGTGGGTTGCCACCGGCAAGTCGGCATATTGCACCAGCGCAGAAGGCACCACGACAAACATGGCCATCTGTGTCATGTGCAGGGCGAACACGCCGTAATTGAGGCGCATCAGCTCGCGGTTTTTAAGAATGACAGAGAACGGTACAGGCGCGTGGCGGATGGCGGGTGCATCTGGTGTCACAAACACCACGACGGCAATCCCGACCAGGGCCAGCACACCGGTCATGGCAAAAATACCACCCATGCCTATGCGTTGGTATAACAGGGGTGCGGCCACCAGCGAAAACGCAAAGGTCAGCCCGATAGAGCCGCCGACCATGGCCATGGCCTTGGTACGGTGTTCTTCGCGCGTAGAATCGGCGATCAGAGCGGTAATGGCGGCAGAAATCGCCCCTGCCCCCTGGATGGCCCGTCCAATGATGACGCCAACTACGGTGCTTGCCGATGCGGCAACAAAAGCGCCAATGGCAAACAGCAGCAGGCCAATCACGATAATGCGCTTGCGCCCGAACTTGTCTGAGGCGATGCCAAACGGTATTTGCCCAAATGCCTGGCTCAATCCATAGATACCCATGGCCAGGCCGATCAGGCTGGCGTTATCGCCATCCGGCAAAGTCTTGGCGTGGATGGCAAAAACCGGCAAGATCAGGAACAGACCCAGCATGCGCAGTGCAAAGATGGATGCCAGCGAGGTACTGGCACTGATCTCTTGCCGGCTCATGCCGACAGGGTCCATTTCATTCAGCGCAGAAGCATCTGAAGGTGTTGCAATAGTCATATTCAAAACCCGCCTAATCAATTTAGCTTACATAAAGCAAAGACGAGCCCACGGTAATTTTCAAAACCCGTTATAGTATCAGGTTGCACGCCTACTTCTTCCAATTCGGCCCAAATTCAGCTCCAATACCATGACCACACGTACAAAAGCAGCAAAAGCGGCTAAACCCGCAGAAATCGATTTTGATGCCACTGATATTCAGTTGGCGCAAAAGCGGGACTTGATACGCGTACGCGGCGCCCGCACGCACAACCTGAAAAATATCAGCCTTGACCTGCCGCGCAACAAGCTGGTGGTGATCACTGGTCTATCGGGTTCGGGCAAGTCTTCATTGGCGTTTGATACGCTGTATGCCGAAGGCCAGCGTCGTTATGTGGAGTCACTGTCAGCCTATGCGCGCCAGTTTTTGCAGTTGATGGAAAAACCGGACGTGGACTTGATCGAAGGTCTGTCACCAGCCATTTCCATCGAACAAAAAGCCACGTCGCATAATCCGCGTTCCACTGTCGGTACCGTCACCGAGATCCATGATTACCTGCGGCTGTTGTATGCCCGCGTGGGCACGCCGTATTGCCCTGACCACCCTGAAAACCCGCTGGCAGCACAATCGGTATCCCAAATGGTGGATGCCGTGCTGGCCATGCCGGAAGATACCAAGCTGATGATCCTTGCACCGGTAGTTGCCAACCGCAAGGGCGAACACATGGATTTGTTTGAGCAGATGCAGGCCCAGGGTTTTGTGCGCTTTCGCGTGCAGAGCGGCACGCATGACGCCAAAATATATGAAGTCGATAACCTGCCCAAACTGAAGAAGACCGAGAAGCATACGATTGATGTCGTGGTAGACCGCGTCAAGGTCAAGGCGGATATCAAACAGCGTCTGGCAGAGTCTTTCGAGACTTGCTTGCGCCTGGCAAATGGCCGCGCCCTGATTGTGGATATGGATAGCAATCACGAGCAATTGTTCTCGAACAAATTTGCCTGCCCTATCTGCGGCTATTCATTGCAAGAGCTGGAACCACGCCTGTTCTCTTTCAATAACCCCATGGGGGCCTGCCCGGAATGTGATGGCCTTGGACATATAGAATTTTTTGATCCCAAGCGCATTGTCGCTTTCCCTAACCTGTCGCTGGCCAGTGGTGCCGTCAAGGGTTGGGACAGGCGCAATCAGTTTTATTTCCAGATGCTGTCCAACCTGGCAGCCTTCTATGAATTTGATATCGACACAGCTTTCGAGCAATTGCCGGAATCCGCGCAGCAAATCATTTTGTATGGTTCGGGCAAGCAGCAGATACCGTTTACCTATATCAATGAAAAAGGTCGCACCGTCATCAAGGAACATAGCTTTGAAGGCGTGGTCACCAACCTGCAACGCCGGTATCGCGAAACCGATTCGATGGCCGTCAAGGAAGAGCTGGCCAAGTTCATCAATGAAAAGCAATGCCCGTCCTGTGACGGTGCACGCCTGCGCATAGAAGCACGTTACGTCAAGGTCGGCACCGGCAAGCAAGAGAAAGCAATTTACGATATCAGCGCCATGCCGCTGCGTGAAACCCTGCATTTCTTTGAACATCTGAAACTGACTGGTGCCAAACGCGACATCGCCGACCGCATCATCAAGGAAATCACGGCCCGCCTGACTTTCCTCAACAATGTCGGTCTGGATTACCTGTCGCTGGAACGCAGTGCCGATACCCTGTCCGGCGGCGAAGCCCAGCGCATACGTCTGGCATCGCAGATTGGCTCTGGCCTGACTGGCGTCATGTATGTGCTGGATGAACCCTCGATTGGTCTGCATCAGCGCGACAATGACAGACTGATCGATACGCTCAAGCATTTGCGCGATATCGGCAACAGCGTGCTGGTGGTGGAACATGATGAAGATGCCATACGTTGCGCCGATTTTGTGGTCGACATGGGCATTGGTGCGGGTGTACATGGTGGTGAAATTATTGCCCAGGGTACGCTGGAAGACATCATGAGCAACAAACGTTCGCTGACAGCGCAATACCTGAGTGGCGCGCTGGAAATTGC
Organism: Undibacterium sp. Di26W; assembly: GCF_049340265.1. Taxonomy (NCBI): domain Bacteria; kingdom Pseudomonadati; phylum Pseudomonadota; class Betaproteobacteria; order Burkholderiales; family Oxalobacteraceae; genus Undibacterium; species Undibacterium sp. Di26W. The sequence continues at coordinate 221,773 of NZ_JBMPOR010000004.1, read as the reverse complement.
TGTGCCTAAAAAGCGTACCAAGGCTGACCCTGCCAAGCAATTGTTGATTGCCGGTGCGCGTGGCAATAACCTGAAAAAAGTCTCGATGAAACTGCCGGTGGGCTTGCTGACTTGCGTGACAGGTGTGTCTGGTTCCGGCAAATCAACGCTGGTGAATGACACGCTGTACCACGTGGCTGCGCGCCACTTGTATGGTTCACAAACCGAACCGGCAGTGTTTGACCATGTCAGCGGTCTGGAGCATTTTGATAAAGTCATTTCTGTCGACCAGGCACCTATTGGTCGTACCCCGCGCTCCAACCCGGCCACTTACACTGGTTTGTTCACACCGATACGCGATCTGTTTGCCACGGTACCGACGGCAAAAGAACGTGGTTATAGTGCAGGCCGTTTCTCATTCAATGTGAAGGGTGGCCGTTGTGAAGCCTGTCAGGGCGATGGCGTCATCAAGGTCGAGATGCATTTTTTGCCGGACGTGTATGTGCCTTGCGATGTCTGCCACGGCAAACGCTATAACCGCGAAACCCTGGAAGTGCATTACAAGGGCAAGAACATCAATGAAGTGCTGGGCATGACGGTGGAAGATGCGTTTGAATTCTTCAAGGTGGTCCCCATCATCGCCCGCAAATTGCAAACCCTGCTGGATGTGGGTCTGGGTTATATACGCCTGGGGCAAAGTGCGACCACGCTGTCGGGCGGTGAAGCACAACGCGTCAAGCTGTCGCTGGAATTGTCGAAGCGTGACACAGGTCGCACCCTGTACATTCTGGATGAACCGACCACGGGCCTGCATTTCCATGATATCGCCCTGCTGCTGAAGGTGATACACAAGCTGCGTGACCAGGGCAATACACTGGTCATCATTGAACACAATCTGGACGTGATTAAAACGGCTGACTGGCTGATCGATCTTGGCCCTGAAGGCGGTGCTGGCGGCGGGAAGATTATTGCAACCGGTACACCGGAAGAAGTGGCGGCCAATCCGGACAGCGTCACTGGTAAGTATTTATTGCCCTTGCTGAAAAAATCAAAGTAGTCATTCTCTGCCTTAGGTGAAAAGCCGTATTTCCTTAGCGGGAAATACGGCTTTTTAATGGGTGTAGCAGTTCACAAAGAGCTGCCCCAAATCCATATTTGCGGATACGCAACAGTGCTTGGTTATAATAGAATTTAATCCGTCGCGGCATGCCGCAGCAAAACACAATAAAAGAATCTGCCGCAACCATGAGCATACGTCTAATAGTTGGCCTGGGAAACCCCGGCCCCGAATATGAACAAACCCGCCACAATGCGGGTTTTTGGCTGGTCGACCAGTTGCCGGTCAACCTGCAAAGGGACAAGAATTTTAATGCGCTGGTTGGCAAGACCCGTATCGCCGGTCATGAAGTCTGGTTGCTGGAACCACAGACTTTCATGAACCGTTCTGGCCAATCAGTAGGTGCACTCTGCCGCTTTTACAAAATCACGCCAGACCAGATACTGGTGGTGCATGATGAACTGGATATGCTGCCGGGTGTTGCAAAACTTAAACAGGGTGGTTCTTCCGGCGGGCACAATGGCCTCAAGGATATTACTGCCGTGCTTGGTACCCAGGATTACTGGCGCTTGCGCATAGGCATAGGCCACCCGCGCAGCCTGAACCTGCAACAGGGTGTGGCAGACTTTGTACTGCATCGTCCGCGCAAGGAAGAACAAAGCCTGATCGATGAAGCGATCGCCAGGAGCCTGGATGTATTACCCTTGCTGATAGACGGAAAATTCCCGGAAGCGATGATGCAACTACACACCACAAAATGAACTCGGCCATCCAAATTCATGCAGGTCGCAAGGCCTTTGACCATCTGCGCGAGCATGGCTTGCGGGCGCAGGATGTGGCCATCATTCCCGCTGCAGCAGGTGGCCCCAAGGGCTTGATACTGCAAGCGCTGGATCAATGGATTTTTGGTGAATGGTTGCCAACCGCCCCGCGTGAACGCACGCTGATAGGTGCATCCATCGGTGCCTGGCGCATGGCAGCGGCCAGCCAGGCAGACCCGGTGGCCGCCTTTGCCCGCCTGGGCGATTTGTATTGTGAACAGCGTTATCCAGAAAAGCCGACGGCCCAATACGTCACCCGCGAAATACAACAACTGCTGCATGCCTTTATCGGTGGTCATGAATCGCACATCGTGCATCAGCCCCTGCACAGATTACATTTGCTGGCCGGACGTGGTCGCGGCTTGCTGAATGCGCCCAAATCCCGGCACAAGGCCAAGGCCGGTTTTGTGGCCGCCAGTTTTGCCAATCTGGCTTCACGCTCGCGCCTTGCAAAGCATTTGGACAGAGTGGTGGTCGGTGATATGCGCGACCCGCTGTTCTGGCTGAAGGCGCGCTTTGACAGTTTTGACACGCATTTCTGCCAACTGACAGAAGACAATCTGGCCCCTGCCCTGCTGGCTTCTGGCACACTACCGCTGATCATGGAGCCGGTAGAGCATATTCCACACGCACCAGCCGGCAATTATTGGGATGGTGGCATTATCGATTACCACCTGGCGCTGCCGTATTCACGTGTTGCCGGTGACAAGGATGGTGGTCTGGTGCTGTACCCGCATTTCACTGACCATATCGTACCCGGCTGGCTGGACAAGCCCCTGCCCTGGCGCCGCGCTGGCCTGGGCAGAAACCGCGAATGGCTGGACAATGTGCTGATGATCGCACCGTCACCGGCATTCTTGAGAACCCTGTCACGCAGCAAACTGCCTGACCGCAAAGACTTTTTTTACTATGGCACCGACCACGATTTCCGCATACTGAACTGGAAACTCGCGATTTCAGAAAGCAGCCGCATACGCGACGACTTTGCTGCATTTGTAGCCAAGCCAGATATGGGCCAGGTCATACCGCTCAACTTTTAAGTTCTACATCACGGCAGATGGTGGCAAGACCAGGGCCATGTTCTGCCGTTGCTCTGCCACATAGGCAATCAGCTCAGGAAAAAACTCCAGGAAACCGGCTGACAAGGCTGCATGATGGGTTTCCAGGTCAGCGATACCTTCACGCAAAAGATGGCCATTCTTTGACAGTCTTTGCGACACCCGGCGCAAGGCGATATCGACGCCGGCAAAGTCCTGGTAAGAGCCCAGCCAGTCCTGGCTGACCATATACGGTAATGCGCGTTGCAACCTGTCTGGCAAGATGTTTTCATGCGCCTGCAAGGCAGTGTAGAAGCGGGCGATCAGATCTTGCATGGGCGCGTCAGAATAACGCGACCAGTGCTGGCTCAGTACATGGTCATAAAACACATCCAGCAAGATACCGGCATAGCGCCGGTGCTGTGGCTGGAATAGCCGCCTGGCATCCAGCACCAGCGGATGGCTGTCGGTATAGCTGTCTATCTTGCGGTGCAGGATGATATCGGCCTGTATCGGCAGTGCATAGCGTGCCGTATCACCAGCTTTGACGAAGTCACCCAGCAAGGCACCAAGCATGGCTTGGTCGCTTTGTTGTGCCAGGAAGATGTGGGCGAGATAGTTCATAGGGTCAAGCGGAGTTTACCCCGCTTTGGACAAAGCTGCCGAACAGCGGCGGCAGCGTCAGCTTACGGCCCTTCGGTATCGGCCTGGGCTGTATCGTCGTCATCATCAGCCCTGCCCGGCAAAGGGACATGCCTGCCACGCTGTTGCAGGGCTTGCCTTAGCAGATATTCAACCTGCGCATTGGCGCTGCGCAGTTCCTGGGCCGCCATGCGTTCGATCTCGTTCCACAACACGGGATCGATACGCAGGGGGAAGGATTTTTTCCCGGGGCTAGCCATTATCTGCCGTTCAGACGCGGGGTCAGGTAACTGAGCAGGCGTTGCGGGTCTTGTGTACCCAGGCGTATGCTTTTGCCATTACGCATGCCAAGCCGTATCGCCTGTTTGCCGTGGGCGTTATACAGCATGCCCTCCCTGGTCCTTTGTATGCCCCAGCCATCCAGAAAGCTGGTATTGGTCGGCCCCGCCACCTCGATGTCAGCCAGTGCGACCTTCCACACCGGCCAACCAAGCCAGCCAAAACACCAGGACAGATGGGTAGCATCCACCCGTATGGTCAGACTACCCAGTGCCAGCAATGCCAGCAAATTAATCAGCAGCACAATGAATGGCAGCAATGATCCCCGGGGGGTTATCGCATGTATCTCCATCCACAGGTTAAACAAGCTCATCAATGGCATGAATATCCATAAAAACTTGAATAACTGTCTTTCCACATAAATAGGGTGTTGCATATGCTTGGTCCATTAGCTTTTAATTGTATAAAGTGCCGGTATTGATGACAGGCTGGGTCTCCTTGTCGGAACACAGCACCACCAGCAAATTGCTGACCATGGCCGCTTTTCTTTCATCATCCAGTTCACATATTTTGCGTTCTGACAGGCCTTGCAATGCGGCTTCTACCATACTGACTGCGCCATGCACAATTTTCTTACGGGCGCTGATGATGGCCTCTGCCTGCTGGCGACGCAACATTACCTGGGCAATTTCTGCTGCATAGGCCAGATGGGTCAGCTTGGCATCTTCCACATCAATACCGGCAGCAGTGAAGCGCTTATGCAATTCGTCACGCATGGCAGTGGCAACCACATCCATGCCCGCCCGCAGGGTAGTCTCGCCTTCGGCAAGATCTTCGCCATCATCATAGGCATACTGCGTCGCCAGATGACGTATTGCTGCTTCCGCCTGTATGTAGACGAAGCGTTCAAAATCATCGACATTGTAAATGGCCAGCGCCGTATCCTGCACGCGCCAGATGATGGCAGCACCGATTTCGACCGGGTTACCGCGTTTGTCATTCACCTTCAAAGCGGCCGTATTCAGCGTGCGGGCGCGCAGACTGAGTTTGCGTTTGGAATAAAAAGGATTCACCCAGCGCAGGCCTTCGCTGCGATCTGTTCCCTTGTATTGTCCAAACAGTGACAATAAAGCTGCTTCATTTGGTTGCAGCATGTACAAACCGGTCAATATGAAAATGCCCACCACCACAATAGCCAGACGTAGCAATACCCCCGGAACACTGGGGTCGCCGCCCACACCAACCAGGCCGAAAAAGCTATAGACACCGCCTGCCACATCTAGCAGACCAACAATAATCATGAAATAACCGTCTAGCGATGGGCGGGAGCGCTCTTGTATTAATTTTTTAGCAGTCGCTGACACTGAGGTAGTACTCATACTTTCTCCTGATAGATGGCACTTTGAAATCAAAGTGATATCACTTTAGGGTGCGGTCATGAGAATGTCAAGGAAAAGTGGAAATTGCCAGGAAATGACAAAAAGGCTACCCGGCATACGGGTCGCCTTTTAAAGACCTGGGCGTGTCGGCTTGATTCAGCTCAGGGGGAACAGGTTTTTCACCCGGTTGCTACCAAAATGCTTGCTGGCAGCCAGTGCTGAAAGACCAGCTTGCTGCGCGCAAGCTTCTGGCCCGGCTTCCACTTCAGGTAATGGTTTCGCAACAGGTTTGCTGCGCGTGCCGGCAAAATACATCAGTACACCCAACATGCTGGCCGATATCAATACCCAGAACATGACGTCACTATGAAAATGCACCAAAAGGTATCCACAGACCACTGGATTGAGTGCCGCACCAAACATGGCCAGGCTTTGCGCCCCATAGTAGCTTCCGCGTTTGTCAGCTGGAGCTATCATATCGATGAACATGTATTCACACGGGATAACGATGACTTCACCAACGGTGAATACCAGCGTTGCCAGCACCCAGCTCACAATGCTGCTGGCATGCATGAAACCCAGCAAACCGACGGCATATAACATGGCACCCAGACTTACCCAGCGAAACAGGTTTTTTTGCTGCATGAGTTTGCCCACGGGATATTGCAAGCTCACCACGGTTACCGCATTGGTAATGAGAATAAATGGCAACAACTGTGCGGTCGCCTGTGTACCCTGACCGATTATCAGGTATTGCGACAGATAACCTGAGACAAAACGGCCAAACACGAACGATGTCAGTACGCTGCCCATGGTGAACAGTATCAGGCGGCGGTCACTTCGCAACACCTGCATGGTCGCCTTGAACCCGGCAGGATTGGGTTTGGCTTCTGATGCTGTTGTGGCCGTCGTGGCTGCCATGGCTTGCCTGCCCAGTACCTGTGATGCCAGCAAAGAAAAACTCGCAGCAAGCCATAAAGGGCCAGATATCTTGATGGCAAACAGCCACGCACCCAGCAAAGGGCCAAGGGCAAAAGCCACGTTGATCAGCATATAGTTGAGCGAGAATGCTTTCGGCCTTTGCTCTGGCGGCAATAAATCGGCCAACATCGCCTTCAGGGAAATACTACGCAGTGTCAACGCCGACTCTATGCATATCAGGACCAGCAAAGCAGCAAATGCATTCGGTGCAATCGTCAAGGAAGCCGTACACACTGCAACCACGATGCCAGCCAGTTTCATCAGAAAATTCTTGCTGAGCCGGTCCGCCAGATAACCTGCATACAGGCTGAATAGCGTTGAACAGAAAATGCTGCCGCCGAGGACCCAGCCTATCATTTGCGGATTGATACCCAAATGCTCATTCAAATACAGCGCCATGAAAGGCAAAGCGACTGCACGCCCCATGACAAAGACAAATGAACTGAATAAAAGCCGTATCACGGCAACGGGAAAGCGGGACATCATCTTCCTTTTTTGAGCGTTCAAAACCGGGGAATTGCTGACATCCACGAGTATGGTAAAAAAAGATGAAACAAAAAATGGATATAATTTAAAAAAATTTTTCCTCTTTTATTGCGCCGGCATCCAGATAGACTCTCCGCCATGAAATTACTCGATCAATACCGCAAATTGCATGCTTTCCTCCAGCACCATGACCAGCAACCAGGCCTGCCATCCCTGGCGCTAGCTATGCATTGCAGTGAACGCAATATGCGCAATCTGCTGGCGAAAATGCAGCAGCGTGGTTGGCTAGACTGGCAGGCAGGGCGCGGACGTGGCAACCATTCACATCTACAGTTTTTGCAAACACCAGATAGTCTGGCGCTGGATCACCTGTCACACTTTCTGGCGCGCGGTGATCTGGAACAGGCGTTTGCCAGCCTGGATGATAACCAGCGGCAGCAACTGGCAACACGCTTGCCAGACTATCTGGGTGTGCCAGACAGTGCCTGCCGCAGCCTGCGCATGCCGCTGTTTCGCAAGGTGGAAAGCCTGGACCCGCTAAAAGTACACGGGCGTCTGGAAGCGCATCTGGTGCGCCAGATTTTTTCACGCCTGACCACCTTCGATCATCAACAAAATGCTTTGATGCCCGCCATTGCCCATCATTGGGAAAGCGAGAAAAATGCGACTGTCTGGCATTTCTGGCTACGCCCGGGCCTGAGCTTTCATGATGGCAGCGAATTGGGAGTTGAAGACGTGCGCGCCAGCTTCTTGCGATTGCGTGAGCAGTCAGCCATTTACCAGTCGCTGTACCGGCATTTGCGCGAGATACAAACCGGCAGCAGCCAGCGTGTCAGCTTTTACCTTGATCACAGTGACCAGCTGTGGCCACATTGCATGGCGACCGCCAATTCATCCATCGTGCCGCGCCAGCGCGCTGCCGACTTTGGCCGCTTTCCCATAGGCAGCGGCGCATTCCGCCTGATACGCCACAACGCTTACCAACTGACCTTGCAGGCATTCAAGGATTATTATCGCGAACGCCCTCTGCTGGATGAAATCGATTTGTGGATGCTGCCACCGCCATCCGGCCCATCAGGCTTTGATTTGCAGTTTGGTTATACCAATGAAGACTGCACAAAAAAGCAAACCGTCGCGGGCGCAGAGTCTGGCTGCACCTATATTATCTGCAATCCTTCGCGCAGCGTTTTCAAGACAGTGGAACAAAGGCTGGCACTGGCCGACTGGCTGTCACCTGACACGCTGATTGACACGAATGAGCGCAGCAGAAAAGCCGCATCCGGTTTGCTGGCGATCTGGAAACACCGTGTCGCGAAAAAAACCAGGTGCAGCAGTTTCAAAGCCGGCTGCAAATTACGCATGGTCAGTGGCCAGACCCCGGAAATGCTGGACCTTGCAGCGACTATCAAGCAAAGACTGGAAGCAGGCGGGGTGCATGTTATCTGGACCAGCCTGCCGTTTGATCAATTGCTTGCGCGTGACTGGATGAAAGATGCCGACCTGGTGATCACCCGTGAAGTCATGCACGACGATCAGGATTTTGGTTGCTATGAATGGTTTGCCGCTGACAGTGTGTTCCGTCGCTGGATGCCGGAATCCGCCCTGAAACCGATAGACATTGATCTGATGAAAATCAAGACACTTGCCGACAGCAAACGTCGCATGCTGGCCTATGCCCGCATAGGAAAACGCCTGGTGCAGGAAGGTTGGCTGATACCCATTTCACACGAAAACCAGCAGGTCCGCATTGCCCCGCATGTGGCCGGTGTCAGGATGACGCCATTTGGCTTTGTTTCGTTCGATGAAATGTGGCTTAGACAGTAGAACTCATGCCATCAATAAAAGCACCACGACCGCAAGCTATGGATCGTGGCGCAGTGCTAAAAAAATGCTGAAGAAAGTATGAAAAAACCAGTACAAGCTTCTTCAGAAAAGGCTTTAATGCTTACTGGCTGACAAATGTATTGACGCTACCAGGATCAATATAAGCAGTAGCCAAACCACTGGTAACCGTATATTGACCAGCGTATTCATTATTGAAGCTGGACGATGTTCTGTATTTCACGAAAGAAGCTGCGCTTCCTGCACTCAATTGCAGTTTGACCTGTCTTTGCGAAGTACCGTTATTGATTGCCACCACTACTATTTTTCCACTACTATTTTTGTAAGCGGTGACGAACACATCCGAGTAAGGTTTTTCCGTCGCAGAAATACGCGTATATCCAGGGCGTACATATTTTGCGTATTGCGACATGATATAGCCGCGCTTGCTGACGTTGCCATCTTCAGTGATCAGACCGTAGGAACGGCGAATATACCACCACACATAAGCACTGTAATTGGCGACCATGCTGTTATGTAATTCCAGCGCGGCAGGCATGGCTTTGGTCCAATCATTGGCATCAGAATTGTCAGTGAAATGCTCGGTCATCCATAGCTCTTTCCCTTTGCTGCGCGCGAGTGGATAATCGCTGGGGCTGACGCCGTACAGATGGCCGGCAACAATGTCAAACTGCGGTGCTGCATTCGCATCATTGAGAATCGGGTCCGCCAGTGTTTTACTGAAGTTCAAAGACTCTGGTGTCATGACTTTCAGCGCGCCGAAACGTGAACCTTGCGCCTTCAGGAAATTAATGAACTCTGTAGAATTCCATTGGCAACCTTCATAGGTGGGATCCCAATCAGGCTCATTTTGAACAGAAATTCCGTATAAGGCGGCGCTACTCGATTCCATATAGGACGCAAAATTCAAGAGATGCGTCGCATAATCCGGATAGTAAGTCGGCGATAGCCTGCCCGAAACAAGATTATTATTGGTCTTCATATAGGCTGGCGGCGACCAGGGTGTCGCAAACAGGGTCACGCCTTTGGCCTTGGCCAACTGCGCGGTGGGCACCTGTCTTTGCCAGTTGCTGTTTGAAGAATCTATCCGCATGCGCATGATCGATAAACCAATCTGCCCTGTGCCAGTACCAAAAGCACTGTCAACCTGGGCACTGGTGAGATCGTCTATCCACCCCGCACCGTTGAATCCACCAAATCCACGCATGGTTTGATAGTTGGTATTGGGATTGATATCGACGGTTTGTGCAACCGCATTGACGCTGAGTAGTAGCAAGAACAAGTTCGCCAGAAGGCTAAAACAAGATCTTTTCATTGATAAAAACGTATTCATAAGAAGTCTCCATATTAAGTTTATATTGATATAACACTTTTAATACAGTTAGTTTTCCCATAACACCGGGTAAAACTACAGCTTCCCATTCCAGTGACGGCCGGATTATTTTTTCCAGCTCAAAATACTGAATTTATCTAACGGCGGATATTATCTGAATACTTACCAGAGTACAACTTAGCACTTATTACCAACTCAGCCAGCTCAAGCGAAGGTGTAAAGCAGCATCTTTCTTTTCTACGGTAAGATGCTGGTCCGCATTCTTATTTGATTTGCTTGTCCCCGCATGAAAACCCGTATCCGTACTGAAACTGCCGCTCTCTGGAATATTGCCTGGCCTGTCTTGATAGGCCAGCTTGCGACCGTGGGTATGGGTGTGGCAGATGTGGCCATGACCGGCCACCTGAGTGCGGATGCCCTGGCTTCGGTTTCGCTGGGTGCCAATGTCTGGGCCATCATACTGGTGACCGTCATGGGTATCATGATGGCAGTCAACACCGTGATTGCACATGAAGTCGGCGCAGAAAATCATGAGCGTGTACCGCATATGGTGCGCCAGTCTTTGTGGCTGGGGCTGGGCGTGGGCCTGATTGCCTGCCTGCTGCTGAATATTTCCACCCTGATTTTCAATTACCTGCAACTGGATGACGCCATCAATGCCAAGGCATCGCAATTCGTCCATGTCATCAGCATCGGCATGCCAGCCCTGGCCATGTATCGCGCGCTGTATGGTTACACCACCAGTCTGAACCAGACCAAGCCGGTGATGATGATTGCACTGGGTGGCCTGTCTTTTAACATTGTAGTCAACTGGCTGTTCATCTATGGTCACCTGGGTTTCCCGAAACTGGGTTCTACCGGCTGTGCACTGGCGACCGGTGTCGGGCTGTGGCTGATGCTGGGTGCGATGATCTTTTGGATGCGTCGTTCCGAGGTGTATCACAGCACCTTCCCCTTCACCCATTTTGAAGCGCCCAACTGGACAGAAATACGTTCCACCCTGCAGCTGGGCCTGCCGATAGGCATCACCTATTTTGCCGAGGTATCTGCCTTTGGTGCGGTCGGCCTGCTGATTGCCCGCTTCGGTGTGGTGCCGGTTTCTGCCAACCAGATCGCCCTGAATTTTTCTTCTTTGGTATTCATGGTGCCATTGAGTCTGGGTATCGCCCTGACCACCCGTGTTGGTCAGGCACTGGGTGAGGGGGACCCGACGCGGGCACGCTTTGTGTCCTGGGTAGGTTTTGCGCTGTCCATGGCCTTTGCGGTCTTGTCGGCGCTGGGCATCATGTTGATGCGCGACCAGATTGCCGCCGCCTACACGTCGGATCTGGCAGTGCAGGCACTGGCATCAGAGCTGTTATTGTATGCCGCGATTTTCCAGTTGTCGGATGCTGCACAGGTCACTGCATCTTGCGCGATACGCGGCTACAAGGTGACACGCACACCAATGCTGATACACCTCATGGCTTTTTACGGCTTTGCATTGCCGCTAGGCTGCCTGCTAGGCCTGGCACCGGAATGGATGCCAGGGCATCCACAACAGGCAATGGAAGCACGCGGCTTCTGGATAGGCCTGGTACTCGGCCTGACCATTGCCGGTATCTTGCTGACCCTGTTCCTGCAACGCCTGAGCAGCAGACGCATCCAGCAAGCTGCATGAAGCTTTATCTCAGAACGTGTTTACAATCTTACTGCGCGCACGTGATCGGTGCTCATGCGCAGTTCAGCTGGATACGTCCGCTGCTCAGACACAAAGTGCGTCAGCTCAGTTGCTGATACAGGCTGGTAATGCCATCCATGGTGCTGAGAATTCTTTCGCTGGTCGTGGCCACATTGACGGCATATTGACGCGCATTTTTGGGTTCTGCAATCTGGCGCAATGCATCATCAAAAAACATCCATTGCTGTTGCGCCAGGGCCAACTCATCCTTAATGCGTGCAGTATTGGAAGATGCCGCTTGCAGGGTCGCCATGCCGGCAACGAAGTCCTTGCGTGCTGCCTCCAGCTTGGCCATGACATCCGGTGGTGCCACCCCCCATTGCTGTGCCTGGTAAAACTTGGCCATCCTTTGCGACAGCATGCGCTGCCGGCCAGATACATTCACCAACTGTCCCATGACCGTGCCAGAAAAGGCTTCCAGCTGCACAGTGGCCTTGTTCGCGAGGCTGAGCACTTCTTCATTCAACACCATGATGACTTTGGCATCCTGTTGATTAGGGGCTTTTTCCAGCAATACCTTTTTATACAGCAGCCAGTTTTTTTCCACTTCTCCCAGCATGTGCCGGTTGTCGGGAGTGGGCGCAAAGGTTTTCAATTCCCCCAATTGCCGCTCGAAACTGGCCAGGGATGTATCGAGTATCTTTTTTGACTGCTCGACCTCGATGCCCTGCCCCATTTGCAAATAGGCCTTGGCCAGACGCTGTGACAACATGCGCTGCTTGCCCGACTTGTTGATGGCTTCGTTCAGGTTGATGACTTGGGCAATGGCATAGGTAATGACCGCCAGATTGCCCACCGCCAACACGCTTTTGCCTATAAATCCACGTCTGTCCATATTGTTGCTCCTGTACATTTGTTGGTTTCATCTAGCTTAGAGCAAATTTCATACCTGTTTTTTTGATAAAAATCGCCTCAAAATATGGCGAACGCCCTTACTCGCGTCTAAAACAGGGAGCTTTGTGCCTCATCGGGATGCGACAGCTGATTCTATTTCGGGGTATTCATTGCGGAATCAGTCAGCAAGGCGGCCAGTTCCGGTAAAATAGCGGGTTAATCAAATCCAACTGGCAAAACATCATGAGTCTCAAATGCGGCATCGTCGGCCTGCCTAACGTCGGCAAATCCACACTGTTCAATGCGCTGACCAAGGCAGGCATACCGGCAGAAAATTATCCTTTCTGCACGATAGAGCCAAATGTGGGTGTGGTTGAAGTGCCTGATCCACGTTTGAAACAACTGTCCGACATCGTCAAGCCTGAGCGCATCCAGAATGCTATCGTTGAGTTCGTCGATATCGCTGGCCTGGTGGCTGGTGCCTCCAAAGGTGAAGGCCTGGGCAATCAGTTCCTGGCGCACATCCGTGAAACCGACGCCATCGTCAATGTGGTGCGCTGCTTTGAAGATGACAACGTCATCCACGTAGCAGGCAAGGTCAGCCCGCTGGATGATATCGAAGTTATCCAGACTGAACTGGCGCTGGCCGACATGGGTACGGTAGAAAAAGCCATCCATCGCGAAAACAAGAAAGCCCGTTCCGGCGACAAGGACGCGGCCAAACTGGTGGCCGTATTAGAACGCATCATGCCTGCCCTGAACGATGCCAAGCCTGTGCGTGCGCTAGGCCTGGATGCAGAAGAAATGTTACTGATCAAGCCATTGTGCCTGATCACAGCCAAACCGGCGATGTATGTGGCCAACGTGTCCGACACGGGTTTTACCAATAACCCCTTGCTGGATCAACTGACCACCTATGCCAATTCACAGAAAGCCCCTATCGTGGCGATTTGTGCATCCATAGAATCTGAAATCGCAGATCTGGACGACGCCGACAAAGCCGACTTCCTGGCCGACATGGGCATGCAGGAACCAGGTCTCGATCGCCTGATACGTGCCGCTTTCACATTGCTGGGCTTGCAGACTTACTTCACCGCCGGCGTCAAGGAAGTCCGCGCCTGGACCATTCATGTCGGTGACACGGCACCGCAAGCTGCGGGCGTCATCCACACCGATTTTGAACGCGGCTTCATCCGCGCCCAGACCATTGCATTCGACGATTACATCACTTACAAAGGTGAAGCCGGTGCCAAGGAAGCAGGCAAGATGCGCGCCGAGGGCAAGGAATATGTGGTCAAGGATGGTGATGTACTGAACTTCTTGTTCAACGTTTGACGTAACTCGACGTGTTGAGAAAGTTTCACAAAAAGCTGCGACATCCGCAGCTTTTTTATTGGCGAGCGCTGAGAGATTGCAGCAAAGCTAATTAGCTATTCGTCAGCTAAACACGGCCGTTATAAACAGTACCGCAGTACAAACAACATATTGAGGCAAGGCAACAACGCCAGGTTCAGTTTGCGGCGACCTCTAAGATATAATAATTTGAGCTTGCGCTATTCTGGCTATCCTGCGCTATTCGACTGCGTCCCCATCACGGAGAAAATTTGCCTGACAAGAATCCCCCACACATCATCGATGCGAGTTCGACATGAAACTTGATGTTCGAACCATCATGCTAATGCTGAGCGGGATCAACCTCCTGGGTGCGGGGATGATGGCGCTCATCAGTTTTCATGCAAATAATGTCAGAGGCGTGCGCCAGTGGGCACTGGGGCATTGCTGCATGTTCATAGGTATTTTCACCAGTACGCAACTATCGCCGGATTGGCCATTGTGGATTCTCGCCACCATACCGCTCGTCACAGGCTGCGGTTTTGGTTTTATCTACAATGGCATTCAAGCCTTCAATGGAAAGCGCTGCAACTACTGGATAACCGCATGGATAGGTTTGCAAATGACAGTGCAAAGCATTTGGTTTAGTGTTGCACAAAATGACATGCGGACCATGCTGTTGGTCAACTCCCTGTTGGCCGGTTGTGTATTTGCGGCTTGCGCACTGAACCTGAGGGTGAAAACCACGCAGCCACTTAAAACAGCATATGGTCTGGCTGCTGCTTCCTTTTCATTTATTGCACTGATGAGTCTGCTCAGGGCAATGAATATTTACCTGACACCTGCTGAAGGCATCAGGCTATTTGCACAAGGCGATATCAATCCTGTCTTCCTTATCCTTGGCGGTCTGTCGCAACTTGCCATCACGCTCTCGCTGGTACTGTTAATTACTTTCCGTCTGGTCAGAGACTTACATGAACAAGCCTCCTATGACAGTCTGACAGGTGCAATGAACCGACGTCGGTTTGAAGATGAAGCAAGTCGTTTACTGGCGCGTGCAGTCAGAACCGGTGAACCCCTGTCTGTGATCATGATCGACGTGGATTTCTTTAAACGCGTCAATGACCATTATGGCCATCAGGCGGGCGATGAAGTCTTGCGTCGTCTTGCCAGGTTGCTGCATGCGGTCATCCGAAGTGAAGATTGCCTGGCCCGTTACGGTGGTGAAGAGTTTTGTATTTTACTGGTCGGTACCGTTGAGCGAGGGGCAGCACAGTTGGCCGAACGCGTGCGCCTGTTATATGCAGAGCTACACATCGATTGGAAAAACGATATCCTGCAAAGCACTTTGAGTGCCGGAGTCTCGGATTCGCTAACTGTAGGTGCTGATCTGACCGCCCTGGTTGGTGCAGCAGACCATGCCCTTTACCGGGCAAAAAATGCCGGGCGCAATCGGGTTGCCTTGCATTCGGAAACCCTCCAGCCGGCATAGGATGTTATTGCTTACCTCATCAGTAGTATGAAATAACAGTATGAAATAGCAGGATTATTGCGTAGTATTTTCGCCATCGCGATGCTGGCGGCCAGCCAGATGTGATTCCAGTACATTGCTTTTGGCAATCGGAGTGCCCGCCTGCACTGCTTTTATCCAGTCATCCGTGCCAGTCACTGCAGCAAAATTCGAATGGAATACCACACTGTAGATGCGATGGATTTCTTCCGCGCTGGCAAAGCCCGCTGCATTTGCATAGGGCAAGGCGCCGCTGGCATCGGTCAGCACTTCTACTGCATAGCCGTTGTGCGCAGCTTCATAGATGGTGCTGGCATTGCAGTTGTGGGTCATGTAGCCCACCACGCTGATGGTTGTGATCGCATTTTCCTGTAGCCAGGCAGCCGCATCGGTACCGGTAAATACGCTGGCCATATTTTTTTCTATGCGATGGTCAGCATGACGGCTGGCAACGACTTCATGCAATTGCCAGCTTTGCGAGCCACGCGCAAAAATGGGCGAATTTTCTGGCGCAGAATGCTGGACTACCAGTACGGAAACGCCGGCCTCTTTGGCTGCATCCATCGCCCTGCCGATATTGCGCAAAGATACCTGAGGGTCAGGGTATTCAATCAACATATTGCCGGTGAAATATTCGTTTTGCACATCGATGACGATCAGGGCACGTTTTACTTTTTGGTTAGCTGTAGCGGTAGTCATGGTTGCTTCCTGTTGTTGGGGTTGATCAAAAATAATCAGTTGTGTGCTGTCCATGTGCATCATTCTCGGTGAAAATGTTATATTGAATAAGTGACCCGATTGCCAATATTCGATACAATTGGGCCATGCGTACAATTAAGCCTGTCAATCGTGTGAATGTGGCTGTGCTGGCCTTTGACGGCATCAGCCCGTTTCATCTGTCTGTACCCTGCATGGTGTTTGGTGAACACCATGGCGCTGCTGGCTTGCCACAGTTTCATCTCAGCGTATGCACACCCCCCACATCCGGCAGCAGCGCCAGGGCTGACAAGTTGCGTACCGTACGCACCAATGCCGGTTTCAGCATACAGACGCGACATGGCCTGCACGTACTGGCACGCGCCGACATGGTGGTGATACCGTCCTGGCATGATGATTTGCGTCCGGCTTCACCTGAACTGTTGAAAGCGATACGGCGTGCCCACCAGGCCGGGGCACGTATCATAGGCTTGTGTCTGGGTGCGTTTGTGCTGGCAGAAGCCGGCTTGCTGGACCAGCGCAGCGCCAGCACGCACTGGGCATTGGCAAAAGAATTCGCCGAGCGTTATCCACAGATCAGGCTGGACCCGAATGTGCTGTATGTCGACCATGGTGACGTGATCACTTCTGCCGGTACGGCGGCTGGCATTGATTGCTGCCTGCATGTCTTGCGCACCAGCTATGGGGCAGAAGCAGCGGCGCATGTGGCGCGCCGCATGGTGGTGGCCCCACATCGCCAGGGTGGCCAGGCACAATACATAGAGCAGCCGCTGGCGGTGCTGGCCACGGATGAACGTCTGGCCCAAGTGCTGGAATGGATGCTGGCGCATCTGGCAGACGCCCAGCACCTGGATGAATTGGCTGCCAGGGCATTGATGAGCAGGCGCAGCTTTACCCGCCATTTCCAGCAGCAAACCGGTACCACCGTCGGCAAATGGCTGCTGAACCAGCGCCTGGTGTTTGCCCAACGGCAACTGGAAGCTGGTAAACGCTCTATTGACGATATCGCCATGGATAGCGGCTTTGGTTCTGCTTTGTTGCTGCGACGTTATTTTGCCCGCGAATTCGGGATTTCCCCCTCGGCTTACCGACGTGCATTTCGCGGTGAAGACTGAGCGCTGGCCCTTTTCCTGCGAGCGGGCACAAAATATGCCTGCATGAATGCCATGATCCCCTTTAAAATAGCTGCTACCGTATCTCTGGCCCTCAATTTATCCGATTACCATGCCTAGCATCGCTGAACTGAACATTTATCCGATCAAATCCTGTGCGGGCATACGGCTGAGCACGGCCGTCCTGACCGATACCGGCCTGAGCGCGGGTGGTGTGCATGACAGGGAATGGATGCTGGTCGATGAACAGGGCCTGTTCCTGACGCAAAGGGAATATCCGCTGATGGTAACGATACGCCCGGAACTGGGTAACAGCCATTTGCTGGTACACGCACCTGGCATGCCCGCTTTGCAACTAAGCCTGCAAATGCCGGCTAGCGCAACGGTGCAGGTGACGATCTGGGAAGAAAATTTTTCTGCCGTGGATGCGGGTGATGCAGCGGCAGCCTGGTTCACCCAGGCACTGGGTGTCAGTTGTCGGCTGGTACGTTCAAGTCCGCAAACCCGGCGTTTTGCCAATCAGAAATGGACCGGAAATAAACTCGTACCCACGCGTTTTTCTGACGGCTACCCTATTTTGTTGACAGGCACGGCATCGCTGGATGATTTGAATGAGCGCCTGCAACAACAGGGCCGTGACGCTTTACCAATGAATCGTTTTCGTCCGAATGTAGTGCTGGATGAGATGGAAGCCTTTGAAGAAGACTATGCTGCATGCTTTGAAATCGGTACGGACATACAGTTGCGCCCGGTCAAACCCTGCCCGCGCTGCCCGATACCGTCGATTGATCAGTTGACCGGCGCAGTCGGTCCCGATCCTTTGGACATCTTGCAGACTTACCGCGCCAACCCGCTGGTGGATGGCGGCATTACTTTTGGCATGAACGTGATTCTGGGCAGTGGCACCGGGCAGACCTTGCGACTTGGTGATGAAGTGAATATGCAGATTGCCTTTTAAAAGCACAAGCTTCAATATGGATAGCCCCATCCCCACACCCGACGACGATACCCTGGAGCTTGATGCTCAGGATGCGCTGCATGAATTGCAGCGCGAAAATCAGGCCTTGCGTGCGCGACTGGAAAACCTGCTGGAGCTGGCACACCGCAATCAAAGCATCATGGCGCGCCATCAAAGTTTTGATTTAAAAATCATCGGTGCCAACAGCTTCCGTGAACTGATCACCAATATTTTCAGTGCATTGGCGATTACTTCCGAACTGGATGTGGTGTCACTGGTGTTGTTCGATAAATACGGCGACCTGCAACAAATGCTGACCGACCTGAAAATCGATCTCAATGAATTCCCTCACCTGCTGTTTCTGCGACATGAAGTTGAATTAAGCCAGCCCGAATCAGCCTTGCGCAAACCGCAGTTGGGCCTGTACCAGAGTCTGGCGTATGCATCGTATTTCACCAGTTTCAACAAAAAACCGGCAAGCATCGCCATCATCCCCATGCGCCGCCAGGGCAGGCTGATCGGTTGCCTGAATGTGGGCAGCTTCCGGGCTGACCGGTTCCAGCCGAATATGGCCACCGATTTTATCGAGCGCCTGGGTTCCATCATCGCCATCTGTCTGGAAAATGTCATCAATAATGAACGGCTGACCTATATAGGCATGACCGATCCGCTGACCAATGTCAGCAACCGTCGCTATGTAGAACAGCGCGCACTGGAAGAAATAGGCCGTGCGCGCCGGCAGCGTTACAGCATCGCCTGCATGTATCTGGATATTGATTTTTTCAAACAGATCAATGACCGCTATGGTCACGAAGGTGGTGATGATGTGCTGAAGGAAGTGGCAAGGCGTATCAAGGCCGAACTGCGCCTGAGCGACACACTGGGGCGCTTTGGTGGCGAGGAATTTGTGGTGGTGCTGGTCAACACCAATCTGCATGATGCCATCCAGGTAGCAGAACGCATACGCAAGAGTATCGCCGACCAGGTATTCACATTGACGGCAGCAGGCACTTGCCAGGCCACGATTTCCATAGGCCTGACGACCATCGATGAAAAGTCCAACCAGGACAATGCCAGTGTCGTGTCGCGCGACATGCTGCAACGCGCAGACCGGGCTTTATATCAGGCTAAAAACAGCGGGCGCAATCAGGTACGCTGCTATTGAAGCGGCAAGGGACTGCTGAAACAGCAATCCCCACACCAATTTTCACTTATTGAATAGCTTACGATTCGACTTATGATTCGGCTTACGAATCAGCTTATGAATCGGCCTGCAGGCTTTCATATTTCGCCTGCAATTGTGCCGGTGTCTCACGCCATTCCGGATTGAAGGGGATACAGCTCACCGGGCACACTTGCTGGCATTGCGGTTCTTTGTAATGACCCACGCACTCGGTGCATTTATGAGGATCAATCTCATAAATTTCCGGGCCCATGTAAATCGCATCATTCGGGCATTCAGGTTCGCAGACATCGCAATTGATGCAATCATCTGTAATCATCAGGGCCATACCAACTCACTTCTCATTCAAGCGGTTTATGTCAAACCGTTATTACTGCCACTACCAGCAAATAGCGATCAATTCCTGTCGCCCAGCGCGGCCACTTTTTGTTTGAGCCAGCGATCGACGGAAGGGAATACAAATTTTGATACATCACCACCAAACATGGCAATCTCGCGCACGATGGTGCCAGAAATGAACTGGTACTGGTCCGATGGCGTCAGGAACAGGGTTTCGACATCTGGCAGCAGGTAACGATTCATGCCAGCCATCTGGAATTCATATTCAAAATCGGATACGGCACGCAAGCCGCGCACAATCACACGCGCATCATTCTTACGGACAAAGTCTTTCAGCAAGCCGGAAAAACTCTCGACCTTCACATTCGGATAATGTCCCAACACTTCATTGGCAATCGTCAGGCGTTCTTCCAGAGAGAAAAAAGGTTTTTTACTCTTGCTATCTGCCACACCCACCACCAAAGTATCAAAAAGACCCGAGGCGCGACGCACCAGATCTTCGTGACCACGCGTCAACGGATCAAATGTTCCCGGATAAACGGCTGTGACCATCTTCACTCCCTTTTTCGCAATATGCATAAGGATATGCACCAAGTTGAGCAGGCATTATGCCTGATTTTCGTGCGCCTCATGCGGCAAGATGTTGCGTTGCAGTATATGAAAGAACACACTACCTGCCTTGTCCGCCCTGACAATTTTCCATTCGGAAAGTATTTTTGCCAGGTTTTCATCGTTCTGCGGCTCTGCCAGCGAGAATTCTGCCTCCACATATAAAACTGACCTGGCATGCATCACCTGACTACACAAAGGCAGGATACGGGCCAGCCAGTCTTGTCCAAAAGGTGGATCCAGAAAAACAACATCCATGGCCTGTTGTTTGTCAGCAAATACCTGTAGCGCCTTGGCGGCATCACCACGTATCAGATTGCATTGACTGGCCTGCAACTTTTCTTTGATCTGTTCCAGTTGGCGGAAGGCCGGTGTATGTGATTCCACCATATATACCTGCGAGGCACCTCGACTGGCTGCCTCAAAACCCAGGGCACCGCTACCGGCAAACAAATCCAGGCAAGTCTTGTTATTCCAGGCATTGTCCAGCAAATGATTTAACCAGTTAAATACAGTTTCACGCACACGGTCAGGCGTAGGGCGCAGGCCCTCTGCTTCTATGACACTGAGGATGGTGCGCTTCCACTGGCCACCGATGATCCTGACCTGATGACTGGGACGTTTGATTGTTGTAATTTTTTTACTATTCGTTTTCATTGCATGCTTGACACCAGAGCATAAGTTTACCGGGCGCTGTCTGTTAGAATGGCAGCATTCTCATATCAGGATGGGCATTCTGGCCATCCGCATTCCGGTAAATCACTCCCGATGTTTAGTTTTTTTAAAAAGAAGCCCAAAGAAGAAGCACCCGTTGTTGTGCCTACTGTTGTGCCTGCTGAAGTACCTGTTATTGCGCCTGTCGAGCCTGCTGGCCCCGCTGCGGCCACGCCAGCAGCAGCCATTGCTGAAGTAACCCAGGCAGAACCAAAACGCTCATGGCTGAGCCGCCTGAAAGCGGGTCTGGCCAAGACATCCACGAATCTTACCACCCTCTTCATCGGCGCTCGTATCGATGATGATTTGTATGAAGAGCTGGAAGCGGCCCTGCTGACCGCCGATACCGGGGTGGAAGCCACACAGTTTCTGCTGGACGGGCTGAAGAAAAAGGTCAAGGAAGAAAAACTGACCGAAGCCGAACAAGTCAAATCTGCATTGAAAGTATTACTGCTGGATTTGCTTACCCCCCTGCAAAAACCGCTGGAACTGGGACGCTATCAACCACTGGTCATGATGATTACCGGCGTCAACGGTGCCGGCAAGACCACGACCATAGGCAAACTGGCCAAGCATATGCAAAGTCATCAGCAATCAGTGTTGCTGGCAGCGGGTGATACTTTCCGTGCAGCGGCGCGTGAACAACTGACGATCTGGGGCGAACGCAATAATGTCACCGTCATTTCGCAGGAATCCGGTGACCCGGCAGCGGTGGCATTTGATGCGGTCGCATCGGCCCGCGCACGCGGCACGGATATCGTGATGGTAGATACCGCCGGACGCCTGCCTACCCAGTTGCACCTGATGGAAGAGTTAAAGAAAATCAAGCGCGTAATAGGCAAGGGTATGGACGGCGCACCGCAAGAAATCTTGCTGATCATCGATGGCAATACCGGCCAAAATGCCCTGGCGCAGGTCAAGGCTTTTGACGATGCCTTGCAACTTACCGGCCTGGTGATCACCAAACTGGATGGCACGGCAAAAGGTGGCGTCTTGGCAGCGATTGCCAAAAACCGCCCGGTACCTGTGTATTTCATTGGCATAGGTGAGCAGATTGAAGATTTGCAACCCTTCAATGCGCAGGAGTTTGTGGATGCCCTGCTGAGTTGAACTGGGTTGTTGCGGCTTAAGCTTTATAGCCATCACAGCGGTGCCGAACTTACGCGACTACTGTAGTTTTGCTTCGGCACTACTATATTAATATTAGGACATACGCAAAATTGTCCCAGCAAGGCACAGCGACGAAGACAGTACGAATAGTACGGCGAGGATCTGTAACGCAGCTGGGGCAATTTTGCGTAAGTCCTAAATAAAACAGAATTTGAATGCTCACTTCCACTTCTTTCGCTTACTCTGAATTGGCCGGCCATGATAGTCTTTGAACACGTCAGCAAACAATATTCGCAAGATGCCTATGCACTGAAAGATGTGTCATTGTCGATTGCAGATGGTGAACTGATTTTTCTGGCTGGCCCTTCCGGAGCCGGCAAATCCACCCTGTTGAAAATGATCGCCGGCATAGAAAAACCCAGCAGCGGCCGGGTCAGCGTCAATGGCCAGGACATCAGCAAACTCAAGACCAGTAGCCTGCCGTATCTGCGCCGTAAGCTCGGCCTGATATTACAAGACCAGAAATTGCTGACAGACCGCAGCGTGCTGGCGAATGTGATGCTGCCACTGATCGTCACTGGCGCCTCATCTGCTGAAGCAGAGCAGCGTGCCCGCATCGCCCTGGAAAAAGTCGGCTTGCCAGACAAGGCCACTGCCTTGCCCATGGCATTGTCTGGTGGTGAACAGCAAAGGGTGGCGATTGCCCGCGCCATCGTGAATCGCCCCCAGATCATATTGGCGGATGAGCCAAGCGCTTTTCTGGATCGCGAGAATGCCAACAAGGTTCTGGGCGCACTGAGGGCTTTCCAGAGTGCGGGCGTTACCTGCATTATTTCCAGCCATGATGAACAGTTTCTGGACCAGGCCAGCCGTGTGATTTATCTGAGCCAGGGCCAGGTCGTCGATACCTGGAAATCCTCACTCGCCGCCTGATTATTATTGTTGCCCTATAGTAGCTGCCCACAGAGGAAGAATTCATGACCATCTGGTTTCGCCAGCATCTGTTTGCCTTAAAAAGCGCCCTGACACATTTACGCGGCAGCCCCGGTAATTTTCTGTTCAATGTGCTGGTGGTCGCCATTGCGCTGGCATTGCCCATCGCTGGTTTGACGCTGATAGAAAATATCCGGCCCATTTCTTCACAATTGTCGATAGAACCTGAGATCAGTATCTTTGTCAGCCCGGATACGCCACGGCCAACGGCGACGGCCTTGTCGATTCCGATCAAAAAGTTGCTTAAAGAAAAAAATATTACGGCCAGCCTGAATTTCGTCCCTAAGGACAAGGCACTGGCCAGCCTGGAACAGTCATCCAATCTGGCCGAAGTGCTGTCCACGCTGGGTGGCAACCCTTTGCCGGATGCCTATATCCTGTCGCTGTCCAACAACGATGCTGACAAGCTCGACATGCTGGTGGAAGAAATCAAGCACATGCCTGACGTCGATGTGGTGCAACTGGATTCGGCCTGGGTCAAACGGCTGGCGGCATTGGTGCAAATCATGCAGTTGGGTTTATTATTCCTGGCGGCAACACTTTCTGTCGTGGTTGTGGTGGTAGTATTTAATGCCACCCGGCTACAAGTTATATCCCATCAGTCAGCAATTGCGGTCACCCGCCTGCTGGGGGCGACCAATAGTTTTATTCACAAGCCGTATTACTATACTGGCGGCCTGCTGGGCTTGCTGGCAGGCGGTATTGCGCTTGGTTTGATTGCAGCAGCCCTGCAACCCTTGAACCTGGCCATTGCCGAATTTGCCAAACTATATGCGTCCGAGTTCCATCTGGTACCTCTGGGGATGCTGCCCAGTTTGTTCTTGCTGGCTATTAGCATGTTGCTGGGGCTGATCGGGGTGTGGCTATCTGTCAGACGACAATTGGCACGCGCCAGTTAAATTTTCATGTCAGTACGCCTTGCTCATTACATACAGATAGTCTTGTAAAGGCAAAATTTACCTCAGCGATTGCAACTTTCAGGGCGGGTGGGCATCAAAGCCTTATAAGTACTTCATATTAATACAAGTTTTTCGATAGATTTTTTTGATGGGATTCATAGAATCACAGTATTAGCACTCTTCTCAAGAGAGTGCTAATATAGGAACTTGAACGTGCCAGATCGGGTAATTGATACTCAGGATGGCAGCAATGAGGAGGAAAAATGGCAACAACTACGACACAATTAGTCCCTGCTACTGACAGCACTGCACTGGCCCTTGGCTTTAGCGGCACGCTGGGAAATATTGATGCCTATATCTCGGCAGTCAATCGCCTGCCCATGCTCACGCATGAAGAAGAAATTGATTATGCAAAAAAATTGCGTAATGACAATGATCTCGCAGCAGCGCAACAACTGGTTATGTCGCATCTGCGCCTGGTTGTCTCGATTGCACGCGGCTACCTCGGTTACGGCCTGCCCCACGCTGACCTGATCCAGGAAGGCAATATCGGCCTGATGAAAGCCGTTAAGCGTTTCGACCCTGATCAAGGTGTGCGTCTGGTGTCCTATGCCATGCACTGGATCAAGGCAGAGATGCATGAATACATCCTGAAAAACTGGCGCCTGGTTAAAGTGGCAACGACCAAGGCACAACGCAAGTTGTTCTTTAACCTGCGCAGCCATAAAGAAGGCCTGGATGCCATGACGCCCAAGCAGATTGATGCCCTGGCATCGACGCTGGATGTCAAACGTGAAGAAGTCATCGAAATGGAAATGCGCTTATCCGGTCATGATATTGCCCTGGATGCGCCTACCGATGACGATGATGAAAAATTTGCTCCTATCGCCTATCTGAAAACAGAATCTGACGAGCCTACCCGTGTGCTGGAAACACGCCAGTATGATCGTCTGCAAAGCGAAGGCCTGGAATCAGCCTTGTCCAAGCTGGATGCACGTTCACGTCACATCATCGAAGCACGCTGGTTGAAAAATGATGATGGTACCGGCGCAACCCTGCATGAGCTGGCAGATGAATACGGTGTATCTGCCGAACGCATACGCCAGATCGAAAGCGCGGCACTGAAGAAAATGAAAGGCAGCCTCGCCAGTTTCACTTCCTGAAACCGGCACTGCATAAAAAAAACACTCGATGAGTGCCTTTTTTACTTTTTGCTATCTGGTTACTACCTGGTTTTGCGCTGTTTTTTCTGTCGCGCTATCTGTGCGCTTACTGCAGCAGCATCTTCAAATCATGCGCGATTGGTTCTGGCCCCTGACCATGCCGCAAGAACAGGCGTATACGGCCTTCGGGATCAAATACGTAGCTGCCCGCTGTGTGGTCCATGGTGTAGCTGCCAGGCGTTTTGCCGGCAACCTTTTGATAAAACACCTTGAAGTCCTTGCCGACTTTGGCAGTCGCGGCGGCGTCACCATATAAGCCAAGGAAGCTGGGGTCAAAATTCGGTACATAATTGGCCAGCAGGGCCTGGGTATCCCTTTCCGGGTCTATCGTCACAAACAGGACCTGCACTTTTTGCGCCAGCGGTCCCAGGGCTTTCATGACGTTCGCCATTTCCACCATGGTGGTCGGACATACATCCGGGCACTGGGTATAGCCAAAGAAAATCACCACCGCCTTGCCACGAAAATCGGCCAGAGTGCGTGGTTTGCCGTTATGGTCGGTCAGGGCAAAGTCCTTGGCGTAATCGAGGCCGGTCAAATCGGTATTGACGAATTTTTCTGCCGGCTTCTGGCAAGCCAGCAGCGACACTGCAAGCATGGTAGCCGTCAACACTTTGAATACACTGGATATCTTCATAGCTTGATGTAGTGGTCGATCAACAAGGCCGCAAACAGCAGGGACAGGTAGATGATGGAAAAGGCAAAGGTCTTGCGGGCCAGCGCATCATCATAGTGTTTGTAGATACGCCATGCATACCAGAGGAAAATAGCACCCAGTATCACTGCACTGACCAGGTAAATCAGGCCGCTCATATGTACCGCATACGGCAACATGGTGGTGGCGAACAAGGCAATGGTGTACAGCCAGATATGGAAACGGGTAAATTCCAGGCCATGGGTGATGGGCAGCATCGGCAAGCCGGAGCGGGCATAATCATCGCGGCGATACATGGCCAGCGCCCAGAAATGTGGCGGCGTCCAGACAAAGATAATCAGGACCAGTAGCCAGGCCTGCATGGGTACATCATTGGCCACCGCAGCCCAGCCCAACGCCGGTGGCATGGCACCAGACAGTCCACCGATGACGATATTCTGTGGTGTCGCCGGTTTCAGGATAATGGTGTAGACCACGGCATAACCGACAAAGGTGACAAAGGTCAGCCACATCGTCAGTGGATTGACCATGGTGTACAGTATCCACATACCCATGCCGCCAATGACACCGGAAAATACCAGTGTCTGCAGAACGCTGATTTCACCCTGGGCCGTGGCACGGCGCGCAGTCCTTGCCATGCGCGAATCAATTTCCTTTTCTACCAGGCAATTAACTGCAAAGGCGGCACCCGCCAGCAGCCAGATACCAATAGTGGCAGCAACAACGATACGCCAGTCAGGCAAATCCGGCGTTGCCAGAAACATGCCTATCACCGCACAAAACACGGCTAACTGGGTGACACGGGGTTTGGTCAAAGCCCAGTATTGGGCAAAACGATTGAAGGGCAAACTTAAAGTGGTCATGATCTATCTTCGGCAGCGGCAAGGCTCACATGCCTTATGCGGTAGTTTAACATGGTCAGCAACAGCACAAGGGTCGCTGCGCCACCATTGTGCAAAACTGCCAGTAACAAGGGCCAGGAAAAAAACACGGTGGAGACGCCGATCAGGAACTGGGCAACAATCGCCAGCAGGATATTTCTGCCCAGTGTTTCCAGACCGGGAGTCTGGCGGGTTTTCCAGCCTGCCCACAGACAGACGGCAACCACCAGCAGCGCAAAATTGCGGTGCACCCATTGTATGGCCACCAGGGCATTGAAAGGTAGGTAATCGCCATTCACGGTCTGCCCCAGTTGCCGCCACAGGCTGAAACCATGTTCAAAATCCATTGCTGGCATCATTTCGCCATTGCATGATGGATAGTCGTGACAGGCCAAGGCAGCATAGTTGGTACTTACCCACCCACCCAAAGCGATCTGCATGAAAAGCAGCAGCAAGGCCAGGCTGGCGGGCCACAACAGGCGGCTGGCATCCACCTGTCGCAGCGCCTCACCCTGATCCTGATGACTTTGCTGTTCCAGGCTGGCACTCAGCAAGGCCAATAAGCCCATGCCGAGAATTAAGTGAGTAGTCACTATGGCAGGTTGCAGCTTGAGCGTCACTGTCCAGGCACCAAACGCCCCTTGCAGACAGACGAAGAACAGCAGGAAGGTGGATAACCAGGGTGCTGTGTTCAGTCGTTGCCTGCGCGCCCAGGCAATTGCCATTTGCGCCACGATCAGCACACCGACGCTCATGGCCAGATAGCGATGGACCATTTCTATCCAGGCTTTTTGCAAAGTTACCGGCCCGGTGGGCATGGCAATTTCTGCCGCCTTGATGGCTGCATGTGATTGCAGGGGATTAGCCTGGCCATAGCAACCCGGCCAGTCCGGACAGCCAAGGCCGGAATCGGTCAGGCGTGTGAAGGCACCAAACATGATCAACTCAAAGGTCAGCGCCACGGTGACCGCGATCAGTTTGCGGTATTTATTTTTTTCCCTGGAAAAAACCACCAGAGTCAGCGGGATCACCGCCACCATCAAACCTGTCAGTACAAGTTGCAACCACATACATCACCCTATCGCTGAAGCACGCAATAATTTGCTGAGGTCTTTCTTGATCTTGTTCGGGTCTGCATCTTTGGGGAAACGCATCATCAGGTTACCGAGCGGATCAATCATGTAGATATGATCGCTGATCTGGGTAGCACTTTCGGTCGGCAACCAGGACTTGAGCACTGCCGGATCCACTTTCAGCATGCGCGCACCATCGTGCTGGCGTATCAATGCGGTATCGATGGCGACGTCATCCGTGATCAGCCAGACCCGTTCTATCCGGTCCATTTCCTTGCCTTGTGCCACACGCAACTGGCGGATGTCATACATTTTCTTTTGACATGCTTCAGCACAGGCACCACTGTCGACTTGCAACATGATCCATTTACCTTTGTAGGCATCCAGCCCCACCACAGGATCCGTCGCGGAAGCGCCTAGTGGATGGCCGGCTATTTTCGGCATGGGGTAATTGCGCGGATCAAGTATGCTGCCATAATTGGTACGACCGCCAGGCTTGATGACGTAGTAAGCCAGGTAAGAAAAAACCATGGGGGCCGCACAGACTGCCAGCACCGTCAGTAATTTCCAGCGACCACCCGAAGTTTGTTTATCTATTTTTTCCACGACGAAATCCAGTAACAACAAAAAATACAAAAGCCATCAGGGCCAGGGCATACCATTGAAAAGCATAGCCTCTGTGCTTGTCGGCACCGGCAGATGGTAAAGGCCAGTCACGTGACAAGTTATCCTGAGTGGCGGAGGTTTGTTCCAGTACGAAAGGATAGAAATTCCATCCAGTCTGCTGCGCCAGTCCGTCCAGCTCCAGGTTCTGCACGATACTGCCAGGTTTGACGGTTTCCACTGCGCCAAGTTGCATGACGCGGTCCAATTGATCCCTGACTATGCCTTCCAGCACCAGCTCGCCTGTCGGCGCAGGTGCGGCTGACACATGCATGCGATCACGTGCATCGCGTTGCTGCCAGCCCCGGGCCACCAGCACATAACGGTTACCGCCTGCCAGCTTGAAGGGCATCAGCACATACAGACCGGCCTTGCCCTGCAAGGGGCGATTATCCAGGTAAACCGGCCATTCATTGATGAACTGGCCGCGCAACTGCAATGTGCGAAATGGCAATATCTGTGTTGCCGGTGTCGCTGCCGTCAATGCCAGCGCTGGCAAGTGCAGGCGCTCGGCCATCTGCGCGGCAATCAATTCCTTTTCTTGCGCGCGTCGCGTCTGCCATTGTGCCAACGCAATGCCCAGGCTGACCAACAGCAGGCAGGCAATGAAAGGGATGGGGCGAAAACGGAAGGAAATAGGCATTCAGGTATTAAGGTATTACAATGAGAACATCAGTTAAACCAGCATCAACAATAGCTCAGTATGAAAATTCTTGTCGCCATCGCGTTTTTCCTCATCCTCTTCAGCCTGGGATCTGCCCTGGTCTATCTGATGAAAGACAAGGGAAAAAGTAATCGCACCGTCAAAGCACTGGCATTTCGTGTCGGATTTTCCATCACCCTGTTTTTGCTGATCCTGCTGGCCAATCATTTTGGCTTGATACAGCCGACCGGCATCAGGTGAATCTGGCTACAGCAATTCTGCCCAGCGAATCCTTGAATCCAATCCAAACAATAAAGCACTTTGAGGACTACGCAAAATCGTCCTGGCAAGGTGTCCGCGGTGACCGTACCTTAATATGCGGCACCCGGCAGATAGGCTGCAACGCAGCCAGTGCCGGCTTGCGTAAGTCTTATTTATATATGTAAAAAAGCCGCACTATCTGTGCGGCTTTTTTATGCCATAGCTACCAAGTGGCTATGAACGCTTACAGCCAGTATACCACCACGTACAGACCGAGCCAGACCACGTCGACAAAGTGCCAGTACCAGGCGGCACCTTCAAATGCGAAATGGTGTTCAGGTGTGAAATGGCCCTTCAACACACGGTACAGTACCACGGACAACATGATCGCACCCATGGTCACATGGAAGCCATGGAAACCAGTCAGCATGAAGAATGTGGAACCGTAGATGCCGGAAGTCAGCTTCAGGTTCAGTTCATGGTAAGCATGGATATATTCGTAAGCCTGGAAGCCCATGAACACGGCGCCCAGCAATACGGTAGCAAACAACCAGATTGCTGTTTTCGCGCGATGGCCTTCACGCAGTGCATGATGGGAAATCGTCAGCGTTACACCAGAAGTCAGCAACAGTGCTGTATTGATGGTAGGGATAGGGAAAGGGCCCATGGTCTTGAAGGCTTCGATGGTGCCAGCCGGACCGGTGTTACCCCAGTTGGCAGCAAAATCAGGCCACAATACCTTGTGATCCAGATCAGCCAGCCAAGGCATACTGATGCTGCGTGCATAAAACAGGGCGCCGAAGAAAGCTGCAAAGAACATCACTTCAGAGAAGATGAACCAACTCATGCTCCAGCGGAAGGATACGTCAATACGTGCGCTGTATTTACCGCCTTCGGATTCGGCAATCGCATCACCAAACCAGTTGTACAACACGACCAGCGTCAGGATGATACCGGCAAAGTTCAGATAAGAACCCCATGCCTGACCATTGACCCAGGCCGACGCGCCAAGCATGGTCAGCAATAAGGTGGTGCCAGCGAGAACAGGCCATTTGGATGGGCCTGGCACAAAATAATAGGGCACTTTAGCGTGTTGAGAACTCATTTCCATCTCCCGATGCAATTTAATTTACTACTTGAATTGTTATTTGGCGACAACATGCTTCACGATCACAATCAGCGTTGCGATAAAAATCAACGCGCCTATGATACCGGCAATTATCACGTGAACAGGATTCAACTGCGCTGCATCCTGTTCATAATCATTTTTCTTGCGTATCCCTAAAAAAGACCAGAATACGGCTTTCATTGTTGCTAAAAACGAAGCCTTGCGCTTGCTTGCTTCTTTTAAATCTGTCATGACTTGCCCTGTCCTTCTCCCGCTGCCGCCTGCGGTTTACCGCCGACTTCGAAGAAGGTGTAAGACAAGGTAATCGTCTTTACATCCTTGGGCAAGGCCGGGTCTATATAAAACACCACCGGCATTTGCCGCGCTTCATTCGGCCCCAGCGTTTGCTGCTTGAAGCAAAAACATTCCATTTTCTTGAAGTAACCGCTGGCCTGTTGTGGTGCGTAGCTTGGTATTGCCTGCGCATCCATCTTGTAAGCCTGCTTGTTGACTACTTCGTAGACGACTTGCGTCATCTCACCGGGATGCACTTTCATGCTTGCCACGGTTGGGCGAAAACGCCATGGACCTTGCGTATTCGCATCAAACTCTATGGTGACTTCACGACTTCTGTCGATCTGTGAATTCGATATTTCTTTTACCGAAATATCCTTGGGGGTCAGAATATTTACCCCTGTCAATTCACAAATCTGTTTATAGACAGGCACCAGCGCATACCCGAAACCGAACATCAAGACTGCAATCACCAGCAACTTGCCCAGCATTTTTGCATTCAGCTTGCGCCTGCCGCCTGCGTCGGGTTCATCTTGCAACATGCACTATCCCTATCAGCGTAACCAGGTCTGCTTGATGATGACGCCGGCAAAAAACACCAGCGCCACAGAAAACAAAATGATGGCTGTTCGCAAGTTGTTCGGTTTTTTTTGATTACTCATTTTTTGTCTTGCTCCGGTATACCCGGAGCAAGCCTAAGCCGTACTGCTATTATTTGAATTCTGGTGGTTCTTCAAACGTATGGAAAGGTGCAGGGCTAGGCACTGTCCATTCCAGACCTTCAGCGCCATCCCACGGTTTCGCAGGTGCTGGCTGGCCACCTTTGATGGACGGGATCACCACTGCCAGGATGAAGTACACCTGTATCAAGCCAAAACCAAATGCACCTATCGTTGCAAGCTGATTGAAATCAGTGAACTGCGCAGGGTAGTCGGCATAACGACGTGGCATACCTGCCAGACCCAGGAAATGCATAGGGAAGAAGGTCACGTTGAAGAAGATCAGCGAACCCCAGAAGTGGATCTTGCCACGCAGTTCGTTGTACATGAAACCAGTCCACTTCGGACTCCAGTAGTAATAACCGGCGAACAGAGCAAACAGGGAACCCGCCACCAATACATAGTGGAAGTGAGCAACCACGTAGTAAGTATCTTGCAACTGGATATCAATCGGTGTCACCGCCAGGATCAGGCCTGTGAAACCACCCATGGTGAATACGAAGATGAAGCCGACAGCAAACAGCATAGGTGTCTCGAAAGTCATCGAACCTTTCCACATTGTTGCTACCCAGTTAAACACTTTCACACCGGTAGGTACCGAGATCAGCATGGTGGCATACATGAAGAACAACTGTGCCGTCACTGGCATACCGGTTGTAAACATGTGATGCGCCCAGACGATGAAGGACAGGATCGCGATGGATGCTGTTGCATACACCATCGATGCATAACCAAACAAAGGCTTGCGGGAAAATGCAGGAACGATCTGTGAAACAATACCGAAGGCCGGCAAAATCATGATGTACACCTCTGGATGTCCGAAGAACCAGAAAATGTGTTGATACATGACAGGGTCACCGCCACCTGCAGCATTGAAGAAGGACGTACCGAAATGACGGTCAGTCAAAGTCATGGTGATCGCACCAGCCAGAACCGGCATCACAGCGATCAGCAGGTAAGCTGTAATCAACCAGGTCCAGCAGAACATCGGCATCTTCATCAGTGTCATGCCAGGAGCGCGCATGTTCAGGATGGTGGTGATGATGTTGATCGAACCCATGATGGAAGATGCACCCATGATGTGGACAGCGAAAATCGCCATGTCCATACCAGGGCCCATCTGTGTCGACAATGGCGCATACAGAGTCCAGCCGGCAGCAGTAGCGCCGCCAGGTACCCAGAAGGAACCCAACAGCAACAGCGCTGCCGGTGGCATGAGCCAGAACGAGAAGTTGTTCATGCGGGCAAATGCCATATCGGACGCGCCGATTTGCAGCGGGATCATCCAGTTGGCAAAGCCAACGAAAGCCGGCATGATCGCGCCAAACACCATGATCAGACCATGCATGGTGGTCAACTGGTTAAAGAACTCAGGCTGCATGAGTTGCAAGCCTGGCTGGAACAATTCGCTACGAATGCCCAAAGCCATGACACCACCGGCCAGCAACATAGTGAAAGCGAACCACAGATACAGGCTACCGATATCTTTATGGTTGGTTGCAAACAACCAGCGCTGCCAACCATGGGGATGGTCATGCGCGTGGTCGTGAGCGTGATCAGCTGTAGTAGTGCTCATCTTTTCTCCTGTTCTTCCTGTTTATTACTTACGCGCAGCCAAAACTTCAGCCGGTTGGACGATGTTTTGTTCGGCTTTATTGGACCAGCTATTGCGTGTGTAAGTAATTACCGCTGCAATTTCAGTATCCGACAAAGTTGCCTTCCAGGCTGGCATACCACCTTTACCATTGAGCACAATACCAATCTGCGCTTCTTTTGGTCCGGTGACAACAGCAGAACCATCGAGTGCAGGGAAAGCACCAGGCAAACCTTTACCCGTTGGTTGATGGCAGGCCACGCAGTTCGCTGCATACACTTTTTCGCCGCGCTGTTTCAACTCGTCTATCGTCCAGACTTTGCTAGGATCATCTGCCTTGGCAGCCATTTCCTTTTTCTTGACGTCTACCCATTTTTTGTAGTCGTCATCAGAAACCACTTTGACCACGATAGGCATGAAAGCATGTTCTTTACCGCACAATTCCACGCATTGACCACGGTAAGTACCGATTTTCTCAGCCTTGAACCAGGTATCACGCACAAAACCAGGGATCGCATCTTGCTTGACGCCGAAAGCCGGAATAGTCCAGGAATGGATGACGTCATTCGCTGTCGTGATGATGCGGACTTTCTTATTGACCGGCACGATCACTTCGTTATCCACTTCCAGCAGATAGTTGTCACCGCGTTTTTCAGTCGGCTCAACACCTGGCGCACCCACTTGCGTACGAGGAGTAGACAGTGTGGACAGGAAGGAAATGCCTTCGCCTTCACCCTTCAGGTAGTCATAGCCCCATTTCCATTGCATGCCGGTGGCTTTAATGGTGATGTCGGCATTCGACGTGTCTTTCATTGCCACAACCGTTTTGGTTGCAGGCAAAGCCATGACGATAACGATAATGAATGGAACAATAGTCCATGCAATTTCAACTGCCGTACTTTCATGGAAAGTGGCAGCCTTGTGACCAACAGATTTGCGATGCTTCAATATGGAGTAGAACATCACCCCGAAAACTGCAACAAAAATCACCAGACAGATAACCAACATCAGGTTATGAATGGAATAGATTTGCTCTGCAATTTGTGTGACAGGCGGTTGCAGATTTAACTGCTTTATCGCCGGCCCGCCCTGGCTGTCAACAGCCGGACCATTCACCACCGCCCAAGACGGCAGACTAGCCGCCAACAGCGAAGCACCCAGCATGAACGACTTTAATCGCTTAGCATGTTTCATGAATTTCCCCAAAACCCGATTAGAATTCTTTTAACAGAGCGCCAGGGACACAGATTCAAAAATTACAAATGCGTACCGGCAACTTCCACAACTGCGAGAGTATAAGGCGTAAAGCAGGGTGATATCAAGCAGAATACATAGTGGCTAGCCATGATCTGGCTCAAATGTCACAAAGATTTATGCCAGGAAATCCAGCTTTCCACCTATTCATTGACGTGAGTTAAAGCCCTTTTTTGTGTGGATCGAAGCGGATAATGGCTTCGCCTGCTGCAGTTTTTCTGGATACCGGACGGAATGCATGGCCATACACAATTTCAAAACTCAGCACTAACTGTCCCTGCGCATTGCGCTGCTTTTCCAGCCCGCTCAGCAACTTGCGGTAGGCACTGCGACCAAACAGACCCTGACGGCGCGTCATCAAAGGATTACCGCCTATGGCACGCACATCCTGCAAGAGTTTATTCGCATCCATATAGGTCAAAGTAATTTTTTCCATATCCATGACCGGCGTGGAAAATCCCGCATTCACCAGCATATCGCCAAAATCATGCATATCGACAAAAGGAATGGTATGCGGCAATTCATCAACACCGGCGAAAGCCTGGCGCAACTCGATCAGGGTATCCGGGCCGAAGCAGGAAAACATCAGCAACCCTTCAGTACGCAATACCCGACGCCATTCAGCAAATACCAGATCGGGTTGTGGATGCCAGTGCAAG
The DNA here is from genome assembly GCF_049340265.1 of Undibacterium sp. Di26W. NCBI lineage: Bacteria > Pseudomonadati > Pseudomonadota > Betaproteobacteria > Burkholderiales > Oxalobacteraceae > Undibacterium > Undibacterium sp. Di26W. Next base: position 186,880 of record NZ_JBMPOR010000004.1, on the reverse strand, counting down.
GCCAGGTTCGACCAGATCAGATCCATGGACGCATTCGCCAGTGGCAAGCGGGCGAAATCGGCGCACAATAATTGCTGGGCTGCCTCTTGCCGCAATACACCCGGTGTCCATTTCGCCAGCAAACGGCCAACTGCAGACAGAGCAGCTTGCTGTTTTTGCAAGCCTGCCTGCAACATCGATAAAGAAGCATCGACGCCGTAGGCAAGCGCGCCGGGATAATTTTTTTGCAACTCGGCCACATCATCGGTTTCGCCACAGCCTGCATCCAGCAGGCTGTGCGGCTGAATTTTCACCAGTTCCAGTTTTTCCCGCATGCGGCTGGCAATTTCACGTCGCAGGAAGGCGGATGGCCGGATTTTTTCTGGCTGGGCAAACAGGCGACGAACCAGTTGCAAATCTATGGGGGCACTCAACATAAGCAAATAATGATTTTAACAACACTGAACATGCGATAAGCTGGCAGTTTACACGCTTGCTTACCAGCTTGCCTCCCTCATCACAGATAAACTCATGCAAGGCTTACCCGGCACCCTGTTGCGCCACCTTAAACATAGTGTCAGCACACTGCTCCCCGGCAGTTGCGCCTTGTGCCGGCAACCGGCCGACATGGCCGTCTGCACGGGCTGTCGCCACGCCTATTTTGAACAACACCAGGAACGCTGCCTGCAATGTGCCCTGCCCCTGCCCGCCAATGCCGCCAGCCTGCGTTGCGGCGATTGCCTGCGCAATCCGCCCGCGTTTGACATGACGGTCGCCGTCTGTGACTACGCCGCCCCGCAAGATCAACTGATACTGGCGCTTAAATTTGGCCATGAGTTAGCACTTGCCCCGTGGTTTGCTGCCATGTTACGCGACAGTATTCTGCGTCGGCCCGCTTTTGAATTACCCCATTACCTGTGTGCCGTGCCACTGGGTGCGCAAAGACTGGCCGAGCGCGGCTTCAACCAGGCGCTGGAAATTGCCCGCCCGCTATCACGGCAGTTGGGTGTACCGCTGCACACGAAACTTTTGCATCGCAGCCGTGAGACAGCCAGGCAGAGCAGCCTGCCGATTGATGCTCGCGCCCGCAATATCAGACAAGCCTTCAGCCTTGACGAACATGCACAGCATACGGTGAAGGACTTGCACATCGGCATCATCGATGATGTCATGACCACTGGCATGACCATGCATGAAATCGCTACAATGCTGAAACGTTTTGGCGCGGCCAAAGTCAGCACTTACGTGTTTGCCCGCACCCTTCCCCACACTTAATGAAGGAAATACCTTGTTTCACGTCGTCCTGGTTGAACCGGAAATCCCACCAAATACTGGCAATATCATACGTTTGTGCGCCAACACCGGGGTGCAACTGCACCTGATCGAGCCCCTCGGCTTTCCGCTGGACGATAGCAAGATGAAGCGCGCGGGTCTGGATTACCACGACTATGCCACCATGAAAGTGCATAAAAACTGGGAGGCCTTCCTGGCTGCGGAACAACCAGACACGCAACGCATGTTCGCCATGACCACGCATGGGTCCTCGACCTTTGCCAGCCTGGCTTTCCAGCCGGGTGATTATTTTGTGTTTGGCGCTGAAACACGCGGCCTGGCACCTGCATTGCGCGAATCATTCCCGCCTGGACAGCGTATACGCCTACCGATGCGGCCAGACAACCGCAGCCTGAACCTGTCCAACACCGTGGCAGTGGTCGTGTATGAGGCATGGAGACAAAACGGTTTTGCAGGCGGTAGTTGAGCAGCACACTAAGCACCACCCCAAGCACAACACGACAAACGACACAGCAGACAGCAATACAGCGGAGGTCCGATTACCGTAATTACCACATCAGCAATGGAAATTTATTTAATTCTCCAGAACATCCTTTAGGATTCATATATCACATCCTGATTCTGGACGATTCAAAAAGCGTCCTTCTATTCCTATAATAACGTGGAAAACCAAGACCACAACGTGCCAAATTCTCCCGGCGACGCATTTGGGGATGATCTTCAGCAACTGCAGCATTTGATCGATGCCCTGCCGGTGTGCATTTCTTTTGTGGACAGGGAATACCGCTACCAGTTCATCAATGCCGTGTACATCGACTGGTTTGGACTTCCCAGATCGGCAGTTCTCGGTCGGCATGTCATCGATGTCATCGGCAAGGATGCCTTTGCACATGTACGCTCTCACCTGGATCAGGCATTCAGCGGCCATGCCGTCTCCTATGAAACAAGCATTCCCTATAAACATGGCAACAAAGATATTGCGGCCCAGTTATTTCCCGTGTTCGACAAGCAGGGGGAGGTGCGTGGCTGCTATGCCATGGTCGTTGACATCAGTAAGCGCAAGCAGGATGAAGAGCAATTGCATCTCAACGAAGAACGCTGGAAACTGGCACTCGAAGGGTCGGGCGATGGCGTCTGGGACTGGTATCCACAAACCGGCGTGGAAATTCTGTCGGATCGTCTGAAAGAAATCTATGGTTACGGCAAGGATGACATTGCCGACCTGTCGGCAGAACTGGATCGTCGCACACATCCGCATGACCGGCTGCAAATGCAACGTGACCGGCAGGCACATTTTGACGGACAGACACCTATCTATATCAATGAACACCGGGTGCAATGCAAGGATGGGCGCTGGAAGTGGATATTGACGCGTGGTACCGTCATCGAAAGAGATGCTGCCGGCAAACCCACACGCGTAATTGGCACCCACACCGATATCTCCGAACGGAAACAGGCTGAAGTTGCCTTGCGTGAAAGCGAAGAACGCTTGCGCATGGCCTTGTCGGCCACCAACCAGGGCCTGTATGACGTGAATGTACAGACTGGCGAAGCCATCGTCAGCGCCGAATATGCAAATATGCTGGGCTATGCCCACCAGGGTTTCGAGGAAAACAGGAATAACTGGGAAGCCCGTTTGCATCCAGGCGATTTCGCGGTGGCTGAGCGCGCCTACAGAAGTCACCTGGAAGGCCGGACCAAGGAATATCGTGTCGAGTTCAGGCAAAGAACAGCAACAGGTGATTGGAGCTGGATACTTTCAGTCGGGGCCGTTGTCGAATGGGATAGCGACGGTAAGCCACTTCGCATGTTGGGCACGGTACTCGACATCACGGAAAAGAAAAAAAGCGAAGCACTGATCTGGCAACAGGCGAATATCGATACGCTCACGGGTCTGCCTAACCGCCGCATGTTTTATGACAGGCTGGACCACGACATGAAACTCAGCAAGCGACGCAAATTATCGCTGGCAGTATTGTTCATCGATCTGGATTTTTTCAAGGAAGTCAACGATACCCTGGGCCATGCCACTGGTGACATCCTGCTGGTGGAAGCCGGTCAGCGCCTGCGCAATTGCGTACGGGAAAGTGATACGGTGGCCCGCCTGGGCGGTGATGAATTCACCGTTTCCCTGCCAGAAATGCGGGAGCAGGACAGGGCCGAGGTCGTCGCGCAAAATCTCATCCGCGCCATGTCTACCCCGTTCCAGATTGCGGGTGAAGAAATCTATCTGTCGGCCAGCGTGGGTATCACCATTTATCCGCGTGATGCCGACAACCTGGATGACCTGATCAAACATGCCGATCAGGCCATGTATGCCGCCAAAGACCAGGGCCGCAACCGCTTCAGTTATTTCACGCCCAGTCTGCAGACTGCGGCACTGGCACGTTTGCGCATGACCAATGATCTGCGGGTGGCGATAGCCGAGCAACATCTGCAAGTTTATTTCCAGCCCATCGTCGACCTCCACACTGGCCGCATACAAAAGGCCGAGGCGCTGGTACGCTGGCGGCATGCGCAACTGGGTTTCATCAGCCCCATGGAATTCATACCGATTGCAGAAACCAGTGGCATGATCCTGGCGATCGGCGACCTGGTGTTCCGTGAATCAGTCAAATGGGTGAAGCAATGGCGTCGCGACTACCATCCTGACTTCCAGATCAGCGTCAACCAGTCACCGATGGAATTTCAGGGGGATCAGGAACGCTATGTGAACTGGATACAGCATCTGGCAAACCAGGACCTGCCGGGCCAGGCCATCATCGTCGAAATTACCGAAGGCCTGCTGCTGGATGCCAGCCATACAATCACCAGCAAGCTGTTGCAGTTCCGCGATGCTGGCATACAGGTGGCGCTGGATGATTTTGGTACCGGCTATTCTTCTCTGTCTTACCTGAAGAAATTCGATATCGATTACCTGAAGATAGACCAATCCTTCATCCGCAATCTGGCTCATGGTTCCAGCGATATCGCCTTATCCGAAGCAATCATCATGATGGCTCACAAACTGGGGTTGAGAGTGGTCGCAGAAGGGGTGGAAACGGTACAGCAAAGCCAGTTGCTGGAACAGGCTGCCTGCGACTTTGCGCAAGGCTATCTGTTTGCCAAACCGCTGCCACCAGAAGAATTTGAACTCTTGCTGCAACAACAAAAATCCTCAGCCAGCTGACCTGACTTTGGCCAGCAATTTGCTGGTGGAACGGTCATGTTCAAACTCAATCGCTGCTACCTGCCCACCATATGCCAGCACGGCCTGGCCTTCGGGTATGGTAGTCATATCGTAGTCACCACCTTTGACATAGATATCCGGATGTGCGGCCAACACTGCCTGCGAGGCGGTGCCTTCATCAAACTCAACTACCAAGCTGACCGCTTCCAGCGCGGCCAGCACTGCCATGCGGTCTTCGCAAGTATTCACAGGACGGTCGTCGCCCTTGCCCAGGCGTTTGACGGAGGCATCGGTATTCACCGCCACCACCAGCGACGCCCCCAGCACCCGCGCATCTGCCAGGTAACTGACATGGCCGCGATGCAGAATGTCAAACACGCCATTGGTCATGACCACCGGTTTCGGCAACGCAAGAACACGCTCAGCCAATTCGCTGCGTGTAGTAATTTTTTTTTCGAATTCTGGCATGATGAATATGGATGATTGACGAAAAAGACCTCTCAACACAGAGGCACGGAGACACGGAGACACAGAGGAGCACAGAGAAGTGCAAGAGTATATAAACGCGAATGATTGCAAATTTGTAGGTTGGGCTACGAATTACCAGCCCAACACCCGGCATCTAAATAAGGTATTTGCTTATCAAATGCACAGTGTTGGGCTGATGAAACGTAGCCCAACCTACGAGAAAATACGATTTCGGTTTTCTCTATGCTTTTCTCTGTGCTCCTCTGTGTCTCCGTGCCTCTGTGTTGAGAGGTCTTGATGTAAGAAATAAAAAAGCCGCTAATAATAGCGGCGATTGTACAGGTTCAAGCCAGCTTTATGCTGCGCTTGGCAAACTGCCTGGCAGAATAATTAGCCTTTGCGCCACTTCCTTGCGGTAGCGGTTCAAGTCTTGCACGGTTTCAAATGTACGTTCAAACAACAGCGACATATTATGCAGGATGCGGTCAACGACTTTCTTTTCCCATACGCCGTCAAACTTGATCTGGCCATCCAGCCAGCGTTCCAGCCAGTCCGGGTCTGGCAGGCGCGACTGTATGGTGTCGTTCGGGAACAGGGCCTGGTTGACATGCAGATTGGTAGGATGCAAGGGTTTTTCCGTGCGTCTGGCCGATGCCATCAGGACACCGATCTTGGAAAACGCTGCACGTGCCACATCGCCGGCTTCGGCCAGGGATTTTTTCATGTAACGCAGATAGGCACCACCATGTCTTGCCTCATCCTGACTGATGATCTTGTAAATATGCTTAATCACCGGTTCGGTATGCCATTCAGATGCGCAACGATACCAGTGATTCAAACGTATCTCTCCACAGAAATGCAGCATCAGTGTTTCCAGTGGCGGTGCCGGGTCGAACTCGAAACGCACGTTATCAAGTTCTTTTTCTGTCGGTACCAGTTCTGGATGAAAGCGGCGCAAATACTCCATCAATACCAGCGAGTGTTTTTGCTCTTCAAAAAACCAGATTGACATGAAGGCACAAAAATCGCTGTCACCGCGATTGTCGCGCAAAAACATTTCCGTCGCAGGCAAGGCCGACCATTCAGTGATGGCATTCATCTTGATGGTTTGTGCCTGCTCTGGCGTCAACTTGCTGGCGTCAAATTTATCCCAGGGGATATCTGACTCCATATTCCAGCGCACTTGCTCCAGAGACTTGAATAATTCAGGGTAAAGCATGGTGAACCTCTGATAGATATAGCAAAAATTAGAATCTTTTACCTAATTTTACCAGAGAGATGTGACGGCTTCACGACAAGCCTTATTTTGCCAATAAGTAGCTCCAGTGCAAGTTCACTAGCTCAACCGATGTCATTTTCGCTGATTGCCTGCCTGACCTCTTCACGGTCCAGATTCGGGGCAAACTGCTGTATGAATTCAAAGGTATAACTGCGCAGGTAAGCGCCACGTCTGACTGCCAGCCGCGTTACATTCGACGCAAACAGGTGGCTCGCCTCTATCGTCCGCAGACCATGTGCACGCTGCACTTCTATCGCCATCGAGGCAACCAGACCCACGCCCAGACCCAATGCCACATATTGCTGGATCACATCAGAATCCATGGCTGTCAGCACAATGTCGGTACGCAGACCGGCCAGACGGAAGGCATCATCGATATGGCCACGACCGGTAAATCCTACGTCATAGGTAATCAGCGGGTAATTCGACAGGTCTTCCAGCGTCAGCACGTCCTTGTTCAGCAGGGGATGATTTTCGGGAACCACCACCACGTGGTTCCATTCATAGCAGGCAAATGAGGCCAAGTCTTTGAATTGCGACAAACCTTCCGTCGCGATACCAATGTCCGCCTTGCCAGACAAGACCCATTCGGCAATGTGTTCAGGTGAACTTTGCTGCAGGGCGATGCGCACATCCGGGAAAGCCTGACGGAAACCCTGTACCACTTTCGGCAAGACGTAGCGGGCCTGGGTATGGGTAGTGGCGATGGTCAGCGTGCCCTTGGTCTGGTCAGAATAATCTTCGCCTGCCTGGCGCAAGTTTTCTGCTTCCAGCAACAGACGTTCTATGATGGGCAGAATGTCGCGGCCAGGTTCGGTCAGCCCGGTCAGGCGTTTACCGTTGCGTTCAAAAATATCGACGCCCAGTTCTTCTTCCAGTTCACGAATCTGACGACTGACGCCAGGCTGTGAGGTAAACAAGACATTGGCGACTTCCGTCAGGTTATAACCACGGCGCGAAGCTTCACGGATGGAGCGTAATTGTTGGAAATTCATGGCTTACCTTATTGAGTATCGACGAATACATGCAGGCGCTTGGGGCGTACTACCAGTGCTTCACCGACTTTGAGTTTCAGTTGTTCATAGCGTTCGCTGGAAATCATGGCTTCCACCAGTTCACCGTTGTCATCCCGTTCCAGTTCCAGCTGTGCCAGTGGCCCTATGCTGTGCACACGGCGCAATTGCACGACCAGCCCGGCAGCACCCGGTGAATAGCGGTCAATTTCCAGCTCATGCGGTCGCACATAACCGGTACCGAAGGCGTCCCTCGTATCGGCATGACCTGGTGCTTCAAACGGTACGCCATCTGCATCCAGTATGCCTTCATGGATACGGCCACGGAACAGGTTCACATTACCCAGGAAACCATACACGAAAGGCGTGGCAGGATGATGATAAACCTCGGCCGGCGCCCCTACCTGCTCCACTTTGCCATGGTTCATGAGTACGATCTTGTCAGCCACTTCCAGCGCTTCTTCCTGATCATGGGTGACGAAGATACTGGTCACATGCAATTCATCATGCAGGCGACGCAACCAGCGGCGCAATTCCTTGCGCACCTTGGCATCCAGTGCACCAAAGGGTTCGTCCAGCAATAATACGCGCGGTTCTACCGCCAGCGCACGCGCCAGCGCAATACGCTGACGCTGGCCACCAGACAACTGCGGCGGATAACGATCGGCCAGCCAGTCAAGCTGCACCAGTTCCAGCAGCTTGGTGACTTTTTCCTTGATCTCGCTTTCTTTCGGGCGCAGATGACGCGGTTTGACACGCAGGCCAAAAGCGATGTTTTCAAAGATGGTCATATGCTTGAACAGCGCATAGTGCTGGAATACGAAACCAACCTGGCGTTCGCGCACATGCTGGGCTGATGCATCCTGGCCATCCAGCAAGACCTGCCCGCTATCGGCATATTCCAAACCGGCGATGATGCGCAACAACGTGGTTTTTCCACAACCCGACGGGCCCAGCAAGGCGGTCAGTTCGCCATTTGGGAAATCCAGCGATACCTTATCCAGTGCAGTGAAATTGCCAAAGCGCTTTTGTAATTGATTAACAGCGATACTCACGGTGAACTCCCTTATTTCTCTTCATTCCTGTGGCAACTGACGGTTTTCATTGGTACGCCATTCGACTAGTGATTTGAGTGCCAGCGTCAGCAAAGCCAGCAAAGTCAGCAGCGAAGCGACCGCAAAGGCAGCAGTGAAGTTGTACTCGTTATATAAAATCTCGACTTGCAGGGGCATGGTATTGGTCTCGCCACGGATATGGCCAGACACTACCGACACCGCACCAAATTCACCCATGGCACGGGCATTACACAAGATCACGCCATACAACAAACCCCATTTGATATTCGGCAGAGTCACATACCAGAAAGTCTTCCAGCCGGATGCACCCAGCACCAGCGCCGCTTCTTCCTCTTCACTGCCCTGCGCCTGCATCAGGGGTATCAGTTCACGCGCGACAAAGGGAAAGGTGACGAAGATCGTCGCCAGTACAATACCCGGCACGGCAAACAGTATCTTGATTTCATGATCGCGCAACCATTCGCCAAACCAGCCCTGGGCACCAAACAGCAATACATAAATCAAACCGGAAATGACGGGCGATACCGAAAACGGCAGGTCGATCAGCGTCAGCAAGATATTCTTGCCACGGAATTCAAATTTGGCGATGGTCCAGGCCGCAGCCACGCCAAACACCAGGTTCAGCGGCACGGCTATGCCAGCCGCAATCAGGGTCAGCTTGATGGCGGACAAGGCGTCTGGCTCGACGATGGCAGCCAGGTACACTTGCCAGCCTTTTTTCAGCGCTTCAGAAAACACCGCAGCCAGTGGCACGAACAGGAACAGCGTCAGGAAAGCCAGTGCCGTCACCGATAAAACGATGCGCACCCACAAAGGTTCTATGGTGGCAGCGGGGGTGATGACGGGTTCATACCGGCGTGCTGCCACAGGTGCATTGATGGTGATGGCAGTCATTATTCTCTCCCTGCGTTTTGTCGGCTGCGGGTCCATGCCTGCAAGGCATTAATGGACAGCAACAGGCTGAAGGACAGTAACAGCATCACCACCGCTATCGCGGTTGCACCGGCGTAATCGTATTGTTCGAGTTTGGTAATCATGAACAGAGGTGTGATTTCAGAAACCATGGGCATGTTGCCAGCGATGAAAATGACCGAGCCGTATTCACCGGTGGCGCGGGCAAACGCCAGCGCAAAACCGGTCATCAAGGCCGGCAAAATGCTAGGGAAGATGACCCGTGCAAAAGTCTGGAAATGGCTGGCACCCAGGCTGACGGCGGCTTCTTCCAATTCTTTTTCAGCCTCTTCCAGTACCGGCTGCACGGTACGCACGACAAAAGGCAGGCCAATAAAAGTCAGGGCAACCAGTACCCCCAGCGGCGTGTAAGCAACCTTGATACCCAGCGGTGTCAGCAATTTGCCCAGCCAGCCATTCGGTGCATACAAGGTCGCCAGGGTGATGCCAGCCACCGCAGTCGGCAGGGCAAATGGCAGATCGACCAGGGCATCCACCAGTTTTTTGCCGGGGAACTTATAACGCACCAGCACCCAGGCGACAATGCCGCCAAAAAACACATTGATCAGCGCACCCAGCAGGGAAGCGCCGAAAGTCAGTTTGTAGGAAGCGATAACCCGGTCAGAAGTAACTGTATTCCAGAATGCCTCCCAGGTCATGGTAAAGGTCTTCAGGAAAACCGCCGACAGCGGTATCAGGACGATCAGGCCCAGATAAAACACGGTAAATCCCAGGGAAAGATGAAACCCCGGGATGACGCGCCTGACTTGTGGATTGTTACCAAAAAACCTTGCCATATGCAGCCCTTATTACAGATACGACTATTGATGAGTAATATTGGCAGTTTTTAGTTATATAGAAAACGAATTTTTTCTTATTCCTAAATTCGTTTTTCGCATATGGAGCAGCAAAAACCAGCTTTTTTTATCGCCTTTGTCGATTTTTTTGGTAATATTTTAGCAATTAACCATACATATACTGATCAATATGCAAATTTGACCGCATCTTCAAACACCACTGCTTGCTGGTGTTCCGCCCGGCTCAGCAAACCGGCTTTCGGCAAGTCAAACAGAAAACCCTGTATCAGATAAGGGCTGGCGGTCTGGTTGGCATCACGCAATGCCTGCAGCCTTTTTTGATTTTCAATACGGCGGAAAATCACATGACAATTGCCACGATCAGCCTGTTCCAGCAAACGAATCTGTGCTTCTGCATCATTGGCCAAACTGATATCGACCTTGATGGAATCAGGCCGTATGCGGTCCAGCAAATCACCGGCCTGCTCCAGGCTGGCGGCATGCAGGCCGATGCGGAAGCCATTGCGACGGTAATTTTCTGCCACATGGGTAAATACCCAGCGCTGGCTAGGTGTAATCTGCGGCAATTGCAGGATGATGTGATGATGCGGTAATTCCAGCACATCCAGAATACGGCGAAAAGCCATGCCGTGATTTCCTTCCACTGCGGCCAACAGACGACTATGCACACTCAGGTACAGGTCCAGATGTGCGCTTTCAGGCTGGCGATAGAAATTCAGGGTATGCAGCAGACGGCAGAGTCTGTCCAGTTCGACCGACTCATCATCGTTGGCGGCGTTTTCCAGCAGCTTCCAGATATTCAAGCCCTGGTCATCGCTGGCATAACTGCGTGCATAGGCTTCATAGGCCACAACACGGCCGTCATCGCCGGAACGTATCGCCTGGAAAGCACTGGTCAGGGTGGAATTAAAATAACGCCCACGGGCACGCCCCTGCTCGTCCAGCCACAGATTGGTGGTGGCCAGCGTACTTTGCAGGCGGCTCAGATAGTTTTGCAATGCGGGATAGTGCATGCAGGCCTCACACTTCGATAACAGTCATGTTTTTACAATTTTGCAATCGACACTTCTGTTGCCTTGACCAGTGCCACAACTTCAGAACCAATGACCAGGTTCAGGTCCTTGATGGAACGGGTGGTAATAACCGATGTCACGATACCAGCCGGTGTTTCCACATCGACTTCAGATACCACTGAACCTTCGATGATGGCTTTGATTTTGCCGCGGAACTGGTTGCGGACGTTGATGGCTTGTATGCTCATGATGCTTCCTTTAAAAAATTAAAATATAAATTACCTGCAATGCGCGCTGCATATGCATATGCATGTGTCGCAGTCCTCTAAATCGCCCAGGTGACCTGGCTTACGGTTCTCAACAGTGATATATCACCAAGTTCGGTATCCAGTTCTGCAGGCGGTTTTTGCAGTACCCGCCTTAATATGCTTTCTTCCAGTTCGGCAAACCTGGGGTTGCCGCGTGAACGTGGTCTGGGTAAATCGATCCTGCTGTCCAGGGTGATCTGACCATCTTCTATCAGAATCACACGGTCCGCCAGGGCTATCGCTTCCTGTACATCATGGGTCACCAGCACAGCAGTAAAGCCGCGTTGTTGCCACAGGTTTTCAATCAGGTTCTGCATTTCTATACGGGTCAGGGCATCCAGTGCACCCAAAGGTTCATCCAGCAATAGCAAGGCTGGTTCATGTACCAGGGCCCTTGCCAGCGCAACGCGCTGACGCTGGCCACCTGACAGGACAGATGGCCACTCATCAGCGCGCTCTGCCAGCGCGACTTTCTGCAAGGCCTGGCGGGCGGACTGATCACTGCCAAGGCCAAGTGCCACGTTATCAATCACGGTTTTCCATGGCAGCAGGCGCGAATCCTGAAACATTACGCGGGTATCCGGTTTTTTACCGGGCTGCCCCTGGGTCTGATCTGCATTGAATTCCAGGCTGCCGCTATCGGCCTGCTCCAAACCGGCAATCAGGCGTAGCAGCGTGCTTTTGCCACAACCGCTGCGACCGATCACGGCCACGAATTCGCCAGCCTGCACTTGCAGGTTCAGTGCTTTCAATACCTGCCGCCCCTGATAGGATTTTTGTATGACACGCAAGTCCAGCGAAGCCCCGCGCCCGGCTTCGACCTGGTCGCTGGCCGCGCTACCCCATTCGCCGGCAGCGGTGGTTTCCCAACCGCCATCCAGTTCTTCACGCAAGGCAGCAATTTCTGCCACGGCACTCAGTGGAAATTCAGGGAACCGATACATGTTCATGCCCTCCTTTGATAAGACGGATGCCAGCGCAGGCAATAATGTTCAAGCGCCCGCGACAACACATCTGCCAGCTTGCCCAGCAAGGCATACAGCAATATTCCCACCAGCACCACATCGGTTTGTAAAAATTCACGGGCATTCATGGTCATATAACCTATACCGGCCTGTGCCGAAATGGTTTCGGCAACAATCAGCAATACCCACACCAGACCCAGCGAAAAGCGTACACCTACCAGTATCGATGGCAATGCGCCTGGCAAGATCACATCGCGGTACAGGGCCCAGCCAGACAGGCCATAACTTTGCGCCATTTCTATCAAGCCTTTATCGACCGTACGGATGCCGTGGAAGGTATTCAGGTACACCGGAAAAAAAACACCGACCGATACCAGAAACAGTTTCGCCGATTCATCAATGCCAAACCACAAGATCACCAGCGGTATCAGGGCCAGCGCCGGAATATTTCTGATCATTTGCAGCGTGGTATCAAGCAGGGTTTCAGCAAACCGGAAACTGCCAGTCAGCAAACCCAGCAACAAGCCCAGCCCGCCACCAACAGCAAAGCCGGAAATCGCACGCCACAGGCTGGTTTTTGCGTGGATCCAGATTTCACCTGACACACCCAGAGTCCAGAAAGCCCGCGCCACGGCCAGCGGTTCAGGCAAAATACGGCTGGACAGATAACCCGTTTGGGCGGCAATCTGCCATACCAGTGTCAGCGCCAGGGGCAGGGCCCAGGGTAATAATTTACTGAACAGTTGCACACCAAGCTGACGCCATGCGATACCGCTGAATATTCCTTCAGGCACAGCGCCGCCACCCTGGCGCGGATGTCCCGGCAACTCGGCAAATTGCGCGACTTCGGTGATGATGGGACCCATATACGCTCCTAGCTTTGTGACACCTTGGGCACGATACCGTTTGCCATGACTTCGCCAAATGGCCCGGTCAGGCTGCTGGACACGTCAGGTACCTGTTTGCCTATCAATGGAAATACCAGTTCGGAAAAACGATACGACTCTTCCAGATGCGGATAGCCAGAGAAGATGAAGGTGTCGATACCCAGCGCTGCATATTCCTTGATACGCGCAGCCACGGTTTCCGGGTCGCCCACCAGGGCTGTACCGGCACCGCCACGCACCAGGCCAACACCGGCCCACAGGTTAGGCGATACTTCCAGCTTGTCGCGTTTGCCGCCGTGCAGGGCCACCATGCGTTGCTGGCCGACAGAATCCATCTTGGCGAAGGCTTTTTGCGCCCTGGCGATGACATCATCATCGACGTAACGGATCAGGTCTTCTGCCGCCTGCCAGGCTTCATCATTGGTTTCACGCACGATCACATGCAGGCGTATGCCAAAACGCAAGGTACGTCCATGCCGGGCGGCGCGGGCGCGCATATCGGCGATCTTGGCTGCCACTGCGGCCGGTGGCTCTCCCCAAGTCAGGTAGACATCGACCTGCTCAGCCGCCAGTTCATGTGCAGGTTCGGATGAGCCGCCAAAGTACAAAGGTGGATATGGCTTTTGTACAGGCGGGAACAAGGTCTTGGCCCCCTTGACCGTGATATGCCTGCCTTCAAAATCATAACCGGTATCACCACCTTCGCCCGCCAGGGAAGCGCGCCAGACGCGCAAGAATTCTTCCGTGATTTCATAGCGTTTTTCATGGTCGGCAAACAGGCCGTCTGCTTCCAGTTCGCCCTGGTCACCGCCGGTGACGATATTGATCAGCAAGCGACCTTTCGATAAACGATCAAAAGTCGACGCCATGCGTACTGCCAGACCCGGTGTACTCAGGCCGGGGCGTATCGCTACCAAAAATTTCAATTTGGTGGTGGCGCTGATCAGGCTGGATGCGACTACCCATGCATCTTCGCAAGAACGTCCGGTCGGCAGCAACACACCGTCATAGCCCTGGGTGTCAGCCGCCACGGCGATTTGGCGCAGGTAATCATAATTGATCTGGCGCGCCCCTTTGGTCGTGCCCAGATAACGGCTGTCGCCGTGGGTAGGAATAAACCAGAATATGTTCAAGCTCATCTTGCTTCCTTTGTGCTTACTGATTCACTGCGATTTTGGCCGCCGGTGGCAGCCAGACGGCGTCTCTGACGTTGACCGCCTTGGGTATCAATTTCTGCTGATAAAAATTGTCGGCAACGCGTTGTTGTTCATCGATAATGTTCTGCGTCAGGTAAACCACCGGTGAACGCGGCCTGCGTTCCAGAAAACTGGCAATAGTCGGCTTGTCCAGACCGGTGCTGGCAGCGATAATGGCAACTGCTTCATCCCGGTTTTTCTGCACGAAGCTGTCACTGCGCGTCAATTCTTCAAACAGCAGCTGTATCACTTTCGGATAGCGGTCGGCAAAGCTGCGCGACGACAGATAATGCGAAAGATTGTTGACCAGGCCCTTGCCGGTGGCCACCACCCTGACTGGGGTGTTTTGTTCTATCGCCGCCCAATACGGATCCCAGATGGCCCAGACATCCACACTGCCGCGCTCAAAGGCGGCCCGTGCATCAGCAGGTGCCAGATAGACCGGCGTAATATCCGTCCACTGCAAGCCAGCTTGCTGGACAGCACGCAAGACATGGTAGTGGGCACTGGAACCTTTCTGGAAGGCGATCTTTTTACCTTTCAGGTCAGCCAGTGTGCGTATCGGTGATTCTGGCTTGACCAGAATGGCACTGACACCCGGCTTGGCAGGTTCGGCGCCGACATACACCAGGTTGCTACCGGCAGATTGGGCAAAAATAGGCGGCGGCTCACCGGTGGTGGCGAAATCGATGCTGCCAACCGACAGCGCTTCCAGCATTTGCGGACCGGCAGTAAATTCAAACCAACTGACTTTCACATCCTTCAATTGCTGTTCCAGCGCGTGCCTGTGTTTCAACAGTGTCAGGTTGACCGAGCTTTTCTGAAAACCGATGCGGATTTCTTTCGGCAGCTCACCGGCACCTGGTGCCGCCAAACCCAGCGCTGGCCACAGGATGAACAGGGTCGACGCCAGCAGGGCACGTCGTGACAGTGAGAGCAGTGACAGCGGTGACATCATTACCCTCACAGCTTGACGGTGAATACTGCATCCCTGATATTGATACGCTTGGGTATCAATTTCAGGTCGGCAAAGGTGTCGGCAATATTCTGCTGTTCGCGTATCACCTGCTCGGTCAGTGGTTTGACGCCAAACCCGAAGCGTGCAGTGGACAATTCAACGATGCTGTTGTCCAGACCAATCTGGGCGGACAGTATGCTGCTGACTTCTTTCAGGTTTTTTGCACCCCATTCATCGACCTTCGCCAGTTCTTCCAGAACGATGCGCAAGACTTCGGGATTTTTTTGTGCATAAGGACGTGCCGCCAGATAAAACTGGTGATTACTGACCACGCCCTTGCCATCTACCAGTATCCTGGCACCGATCTGCTTTTCCGCTGCAGCCAAAAAAGGATCCCAGATGGCCCAGGCATCCACACTGCCGCGCTCAAAAGCCGCGCGCGCATCTGCCGGTGGCAAGAACACTGTTTCTACGTCCTTGTAATTGAGGCCCGCTTTTTCCAGCACCTTGACTAGCAGGTAATGCACATTGGATCCCTTGTTGAGAACGATTTTTTTGCCTTTGAGTTCTGCGGCTGATTTCAATGGAGAATTCTTGGGTACGATGATGGCTTCGCCGCCCGGTGCTGGCGGCTCGTTGCCGACATACAGCAAATCCGCCCCTGCAGCCTGGGCAAAAATCGGCGGCGCTTCGCCGGTGGTACCGAAATCTATGCTGCCTACATTCAGGCCTTCCAGCAATTGTGGCCCGGCAGGAAACTCTGCCCATTTCACATCCACACCCAGAGCGGCCAGACGCTTGTCCAGCGCACCTGTGCCTTTCAGCAAAGTCAGCGTGCCGTATTTTTGAAAACCTATACGCAATGTACCTGGCGCAGGTGCCTTGTTTTGCGCGAAGGCCTTGGGCAATACCACACCAAGGGCCATCGCCGACAGGGCGGACAGCCGACTGAGAGTAAGACGCTTGGCATCGCGTTGCGTATGCTTTGCTGTGCTCATTGTATCGCTTGCAAACAGCTTCTTTTTATCGTCGCTCATACTTTACTTTCAATTTTGGGCAAGACTTCCCCCTGCCGATGTGCGCGGCATATAAACAGGAGGGATGCAATTCGCAATTCAGTTATGCAGCTGGGTTTGCTGCCTTATTTTTTAAATTTGTTACTGGTGTCGTGTATGCATTCAGCCTGCGTCAACAGGGCAAACCATTCAGGGCTGGACTTTGCACAGGCTGCGCGACCGGCTTGCTGCGCTGTAAAGACACCAGGCTTTCCAACAAGAGGTGGGTGCCATCCTGTACCCGCTTGGATATCGCCTCATCCAGTTGCAAACCCTGGCCATCGGTCCACACCACCTGGGTATCGGTCGCATAAATGCTGGGCAGGATATGACGTGCGGACAAGGCAGCCAATACTGGCCGCAAGCCATAATCCAGCGCCAGCATATGCGATTGGCTGCCGCCGGTTGCCACGGGCAAGACTATTTTTCCTTCCAGCCCGTCTTGCGGCAAGATATCCAGGAAACTTTTCAGCAACCCACTATAGGCAGCCTTGTAGATCGGGGTAGCAATCACAATCGCATCAGCCCTTGCCAGCAGGGTTTTGGCAGCCTGTAATTCTGGATCAGAAAAATCCGCATGCACTAAAGCTTGTGCCGGCAAATCCCGCACAGGCAGACTGACAGTACGCAGCCCCAGTTCATTCAGTCTTTCACCGATAAAATTCAGCAAACGGGCCGACCTTGACGGTGAAGAAGGGCTTCCTGATAGCAGCAGTATGGTCATGATCGTGCTTTCTATAGCGTCCGCAGCAAATCTTATTTTTTGCCCGGTTGATAAATCTGGTCGAAGATACCGCCATCGGCAAAATGTTCTTTCTGTGCCTTGGTCCAACCGCCGAAGGTGTCATCGATCGTGAACAGTTTCACTTTCGGGAATTGCGCCGCATATTTTTTCGATGCTTTTTCTGTGGTCGGACGGTAGTAATGCTTGGCGATCGTGTCCTGGCCTTCATCGGTGTACAGGTAGTTCAGGTAAGCTTCTGCCACTTTGCGGGTACCGCGACGATCGGCCACTTTATCCACCACGGCGACAGAAGGTTCTGCCAGGATACTGGTGGAGGGGGCAACGATTTCTACCTTGTCCGGACCCAGTTCCTTGATCGCCAGCAGGGCTTCATTTTCCCAGGCCAGCAAGACATCGCCTATGCCGCGTTCAACAAAGGTGGTGGTAGCACCACGTGCGCCAGAATCCAGTACTGGTACGTTTTTATATAGCTTGGACAAAAATTCCTTGGCTGTCGCTTCGCTGCCACCGGGCAGTTTCAGCGCATAACCCCAGGCTGCCAGATGGTTCCAGCGGGCACCGCCTGAGGTTTTTGGGTTAGGCGTGATGACGGCAACACCCGGTTTGACGATGTCTGCCCAATCCTTGATACCTTTAGGATTACCTTTGCGTACCAAAAACACGATGGTGGAAGAGTACGGAGACGCATTGTGCGGCAGGCGTTTTTGCCATGCCTTGTCGACCAGACCCTTCTCTGCCAGGGCATCAGTGTCATAGGCCAGTGCCAGCGTGACCACATCGGCATCCAGGCCATCAATTACAGCACGCGCCTGCTTGCCTGAACCACCATGCGATTGCTTGATGGTGACGTTGTCACCGGTTTTTGCTTTCCATTGCTTGGCAAAAGCCTGGTTCACATCCTGATACAGCTCACGGGTAGGGTCATACGACACATTGAGCAGAGTCACGTCGGCCGCATGCACAGCAGCAGAAAAAGTACCGACAGTGGCAAGAGAAATTGCGAGGATTATTTTTTTGATAGTCATCTGTACGTCCTGAGGTAAAAATATTTTTATGAGGAGTACAGAATAAAACGAGGCTATATAAATTAAAACGAAGTGTTTCGATGTTTTATATATGATTTACGCATAAGCGAAAACCTTACTCTTCTCAAAATGAAAGACCAAAAGACTCACCATAGAGGCACGGAGACACGGATTGGCGCTGAGGAGTCATTCTTTGAAGGTTACCAAAGCAGTTTGCCGGCTATCTGTTATGCGCCCTTTTGCTTTTTCGGTGTCTCTTTATCAATAGAAAATACGATTACTGATTTGCCTATGAAATCGCATGGTTTTGATCTACATTTTTTCTAAATCTGCGCTAAGATGACATTATCTTTTTCAGGAGTTAGCCATGCTGCGACGTACACCAATACAACTTGCTGTTTTTCTGGGTCTGATCAGTTGCTCCATGGGCGCCTGGGCGGATACCGGGGATGCCTGCCCAGCCGTACTGAACCATAAATTCAAACGCCTGCAGGATGAAGCGACCCAGGATCTTTGCCAGTACAAGGGCAAGGTCGCGCTGGTCGTGAACACTGCCAGTTATTGCGGCTTTACCAAGCAATATGAAGGGCTGGAGGCGATGTATTCCAAATACAGCGAACAAGGCCTGGTGGTATTAGGTTTCCCGTCGAATGATTTCGGCAAGCAGGAGCCGGGCAACGATCAGCAGATCGCTGATTTCTGCTTTAACACCTATGGTGTGAAGTTTCCCATGTTCACCAAAACCTCGGTCATGGGCAAGGATGTTAACCCCCTGCATGCGCAGTTGATCAAGGCCACGGGTACCACACCGAAATGGAATTTCTATAAATACCTGATCGACCGTAAGGGCAATGTCATTGCCGCCTATTCCAGCGTGACTACACCAGACGATAAAAAGCTGGTGGCTGACGTCGAAAAAGCCCTGGCGCAACAATCATCGCAATAATCAGCCAACACGCATTTCATCACCGTGGATGAAATGCGCCTGGCAACACCCAGCATCAGCCGGGCAGATAGCCCAGTTGATGCGAGACACGGCTGGCACTCTCGCGCAGCGCCAGTGCCAGTTCGCCCTTCCATTCTGCATCAAAACTGCCTTTCGTTCCGGTTGCCGTCATCACCATACTAAGTGCGCCGGTATGATCAAACACGGGCGCACTCAGGGCATTGATGCCAGGGATAGGCAAACCCTGGGCACGCGCCAGACCTTGCTGGCGCACTTCTGTTAGCACGCCAGCAATATCCTGACTATTCAGTTGTACGCCGGCCTGCCCGATCACCAGTTCATCCTGCATTTCCCTGGCAATCACTTTATCTACCAATGCCACTGGCAGGTAGGCAGAAAACACCAGGCCGGTGGCCGTGCCCAACATGGACATGACCGTCCCCGCATGCATGTTGACATGGATAGGGCGGCTGGATTCTGCGATATAAATCACGGTAGGCCCATGACTGCCCCAGACTGCCAGCGCCACGGTCTGGTCTATGCTGGCCGCCAGGCGCGTGGCTTCGGGTATCGCCAGTTTGACTGGTGACATCTGCTGCAGGCTGACCAGGCCCATTTGCAGGGCGAAAGGGCCAAGCTGGTAAGCGCCCGTCGCCCCATCCTGCTGTATCAGACCCAATTTACCGAAGCTGACCAGATAGGCATGCGCCTTGGATGCAGGCATGCCACTTTCACGCGCCAGATCGCCCAATGACATGGCGCGGCCAGAACTGACCAGGGCATTCAACAGCAGGCCACCAACCTCGATGGCACCGATACCACGTCTTTCCTTATTTTTTTCTGTCATCTCAGCCTCTGATTGCCCCGAATTGTGTACGAATTGCGCCCGGATACATTTTACTATTAACAAATGCATTTACAAATAACGAATTAATGTCTATTCTTGTTTGAGTTAACTTGCTCAATTGTTGAGCAAATCTAAAATTGAAGACAAGGATGTTGTCATGACGACCAAGCAATTTGCCTCCCACGCCGACCTGGAAGAAAAGAAAGTCAGCTTCCAGCAACTGTCCGAACATGCCTATGCCTACACCGCAGAAGGCGACCCGAATACCGGCATCATTATCGGCGACGATGCCGTCATGGTCATTGATACCCAGGCCACCCCCATCATGGCGCAGGATGTGGTGCGACGCATACGTGAGGTCACCGACAAGCCCATCAAATATGTGGTGATGTCGCACTACCATGCCGTACGGGTGCTGGGTGCCAGCGGCTATGTAGCCGAAGGTCTTGAGCATATCATCGCCAGCCGCGATACCTATGATCTGATCGTTGAGCGGGGCGAAGCCGACATGAAGAGTGAGATAGGCCGCTTCCCGCGCCTGTTCCGCGCGGTGGAAAGCGTGCCCGGCCTGACCTGGCCAACAATTACCTTCAGGGGTGAAATGTCGCTCTGGCTGGGCAAGCTGGAAGTGAAGATCATGCAGGTGGGGCGCGGCCATACCAAGGGCGACACCATTGTCTGGCTGCCGCAAGAGAAAGTCTTGTTCTCTGGCGACCTGGTCGAATTTGGCGCGACACCGTATGCTGGCGATGCCTATTATTCAGACTGGCCGCAAACCCTGAGCAATCTGGAAGCCATGCGGGCCGATAAACTGGTACCGGGTCGCGGTGCGGCCCTGACCTCGCCCGAACTGGTGGCAGCAGGCCTGAGTGAAACCCGTTCTTTTATCAGCGACCTGTTTGCCAGCGTCAAGGCAGGGCAGCAACAGCAGCATGACCTGAATACCATCTACAAAAACACTTATGCGACACTGAAACCCAAGTACGGTCATTGGGTGATTTTCGATCACTGCCTGCCGTTTGACGTGACACGGGCGTTTGACGAGGCCTCGGGGCACGTTGATCCGCGCGTCTGGACAGCGGAGAGGGATGTGGAGATGTGGAAGAGTTTGGAAGGCTAGAAGACCTCTCAACACAGAGACACGGAGCAACAGAGAAAAGCAATGAGAAACTTCCCTTCCCACTGCAAAAATTTGTAAGTCTCCAGTTGAAAAGCACCTATCATAAAGGATGCAAGAGGAGGCCCATTTTGCTTGGCACTTATCAATATCAAAAATTTCCTTACCGCACTCCGCCTGAGTTGCAGACGGTGGGCATTACGCGTCGCCAGGTCATCATCGTTGGTGCTGGGCCGGTGGGCTTGGCGGCGGCGATTGATTGCAAGTTGCAGGGGCTGGATGTGCTGGTGCTGGATGATGACGATACGGTGTCAGTCGGTTCTCGCGGCCTGTGTTATGCCAAGCGCACGCTGGAAATACTCGACCGGCTGGGGGTAGCGGACGCCGTCCGCAATAAAGGTGTGGAATGGAATGTAGGGCGCACCTTCTTTCGCAAGGATGAAGTATTCAATTTCAACCTGTTGCCGGCAGCAGATCACAAGCATCCGGGTATGGTTAATTTGCAGCAATATTATCTGGAAGAATTTCTGGTGCAGCGGGCAACAGAACTAGGTGTGGAATTGCGCTGGAAAAATCGCGTGACTGCGGTGGAACAGGAATCGGAATTTGCTACCCTGCACATTGAAACAGCCGACGGCAATTATGCCTTGCAAGCTGCCTGGCTGGTCGCCTGCGATGGCGCACGCAGCCCACTACGTCAGATGCTGGGGCTGGAAGTCGAAGGCCAGGTCTTCATGGACCGCTTCCTGATTGCTGATGTGCTCATGAAGGCAGATTTTCCGGCAGAACGCTGGTTCTGGTTCGACCCACCGTTTCACCCCAATCAATCGGTGCTGTTGCATCGTGAAGCCGACCATGTCTGGCGCATCGATTTTCAACTGGGCTGGGATGCCAACCCGGTGGAAGAACGCAAGCCGGAAAACGTCATCCCCCGGATCAAGGCCATGCTGGGTGACGACAGGGAATTTGAACTCGAATGGGTCAGCGTCTACACCTTCCAGTGCCGACGCATGGAAAAATTCCGCCATGGGCGCGTGCTGTTTGCCGGCGATGCAGCGCATCAGGTATCCCCCTTTGGCGCACGCGGTGCCAATTCTGGCATACAGGATGCCGACAACCTGGTCTGGAAATTGAAACTGGTCATCAATGGTGCTGCCCCGGAAAACTTACTCGACAGCTATTCGGAAGAGCGGGTCTTTGCCGCCGATGAAAATCTTTTGAATTCCACCCGCTCCACCGATTTCATCACCCCCAAAAGTACCGTCAGCAAATGCTTTCGCAATGCCGTGCTGGAATTGGCACAAGCACATGCGTTTGCCCGCAAGCTGGTCAATTCCGGTCGGCTGTCAGTACCTAGCATACTGAAAACATCCAGCTTGAATACGCCAGACAGCGCGGTGTTTGCAGGCCAGTTACAGCTTGGTGCCGCTGCCGAGGATGGGCCGGTAGCTTGTCAGGGCACCCCAAGCTATCTGCTTGAATTGTTGCAACATTATTTTTATGGGCTATATTTTTGTGCCGATGCCAGCAAAATTCCCGCTGAAACACTGGCCGGATTTGCCGCATTGAAAAAACTGCGCATACCAGTGCACACCCTCATCATCAGCGCTACGCCGGCAAAGCGCGGCGATTATCAGATACTGCATGACGTCAAGGGTGTCCTGGCCGAACGCTATGATGCGCGCCTGGCTGAGCATGCGAGCTATTACCTGCTGCGGCCCGACCAGCACCTGGCGGCGCGCTGGCGTCAGTTTGAACTGGAAAAAGTACTTGCCGCACTAGGGCGTGCCACCTCATCCATGGAAGGACATGGCCATGCCATTGCAATTACAGCCTAATTTTCATTATGCCGACCCCAACAAACAACGGGGCTTGCGCGACCATGTTGCTGGTGATGATTTTTACCAGATGCTGATTGATGCCCACCGGGATCTGAGTGAAGAAGACAGTAGCAAGCTGAATGCCAAACTGATCTTGCTGCTGGCGAATCATATCGGTGAACTGGATACCCTGGCGCAGGCCCTGCGCTTGGCCGCAGACAAGCAAGCCTAAGCCTTTCTGGCCTGCTCAGATAAAAAACCACCGATCGTCGCATGGACCATGGCGTCCACAATCTGTGCATGCGTCAGGCGCTGGTCGCGTACCAGAAATTCCATGGTCGGATCACAGGCGCGTGAATACAGGGTGTAGACCAATACATCATCCGGCACCAGCGGTGTAAGTGCGCCCTGCTCCCTGGCTTTCGCCACCAAGGCATAAAAACGCTTATTGACGCGCAAGGCCACCATCACATAATCCAGATTCAGCATCAGGCTGCGCTGCAAGGCCAGGCTGGTTGATGGCAGATGTGGCACGCCGCCTTGTAGCCGCAAGCGCAAAGACCAGGCCAGGATATGCCTGATCTTGTCTATCGCAGGCATGGCTGCATCCAAGGTATCCAGTTCGGCCTGGGTAGCCTTCAAGAGCCGCGTCATGGCTGCCCCTGCCAATTTTTCCTTGGAAGAAAAATGCTTGTACAGGCTTCCCTTCGCTATGCCAACCGCATCGGCCACGTCATCCATGGTCATCAAGTCATAGCCTTTTTCTGACAAAAGGTGATTGACCGCATCAATGATGGCTTCTTCACGCGCATCAAACTGTTGTTTTTTAAAAGGAATTCTGATTTCCATTATTTTTTCTGCACAAGTAAAAACTTTGTAGTATATTTTGTGACTTATCAGTCACGTTTTGAAATTCACAGTCATATTCTAACGCAGTAAGCAATTTCTGCACGGGTTTCGCCATTTAATTATTCACAGGCCAGTGAATCCGAAAGTAAAAATTGTGCGTATGT
The DNA here is from genome assembly GCF_049340265.1 of Undibacterium sp. Di26W. Lineage (NCBI taxonomy): Bacteria > Pseudomonadati > Pseudomonadota > Betaproteobacteria > Burkholderiales > Oxalobacteraceae > Undibacterium > Undibacterium sp. Di26W. The sequence goes on along the minus strand of NZ_JBMPOR010000004.1, from coordinate 162,939 downwards.
ATTGATATGAATCGGTAGCAAGCTTGTATCTGGTGTGCATTTTGCAATTCAATTTACTATCAAGCCAGATGATTGATGTGCTGCTTTGCTGCTCTGCCAATTAATTAATCCATTGATATCTTTATAGCTCTTATACACATATGAAAATCGCCGTCATCGGTTCCGGCATCTCCGGTCTGTCTTGTGCGCATGAACTGTCCAATGCTGGCCATGAGGTCAGCCTGTTTGAGGCAAATGACTATTTCGGTGGCCATACGCATACGGTGGATGTCACGCTGGAAGGCCAGACTTATGGCGTTGATACCGGCTTTCTGGTGTTTAACCACAAGACTTACCCGAATCTGGTCAAGCTGTTTGCCAAACTGCAGATAGAAACGGTGGCAACCGATATGTCTTTTTCGGTAAAGATGCCATTCCAGTCCCCCACCGGCAATCCTGGCAGCGGCCGTACGCTGGAATGGGCCGGTGCCAATCTGGACACCGTATTTGCGCAACGCAGTAATCTGTTCCGTCCGGCATTTTTACGCATGTTGCGCGACATCCTGCGCTTCAACAAACAAACGACCGCACTGGCCAAGGCACCGGGACAAAAAGATTTTCAATTGCCACTGGGCGAATTCCTCGACCAGCATGCTTACAGCCAGGAATTCCGTCGCTGGTATTTATTGCCCATGGCAGCCTGCATCTGGTCTTGCCCAACAGCGACCATGATGGCGTTTCCCTTGTCATCATTTGTCAATTTCTGCCATAACCATGGCTTGCTGCAAGTGAATGACAGGCCACAATGGCAAACGGTAAAGGGTGGTGCCAGGCAGTACGTGGACAAAATCCTGCCGCTGATTGCACATACCTATCTGAATACGCCAGTACAGGCTGTGCGAGAAAAAGCACGTGGCGTGATTGAAGTCAAAACAGCCAGCGGCGCGCAGAATTTCTCGCATGTCGTGATTGCCAGTCATAGCGACCAAAGCCTGAACCTGCTGGCCGATGCCAACCTGGCCGAACGCCAGATTTTGTCTGGCGTGACTTATCAGCCCAATCGCGCTGTACTGCACACCGATGCCAGCTTTTTACCCGAAAACAAAAAAGCCTGGTCAGCCTGGAATTATCAAAGCGAAAGCGGCGAAGAAGCCAGGGTTTGCGTGCACTACCTGATCAATCAGTTGCAACCGCTACCGTTCAAGACAGCTGTCATCGTCACCCTGAATCCGATACAGGAGCCGGCACCGGACACCGTCATCGCCAGCTTTGATTATGCCCATCCGGTATTCGATGCAAGTGCAGTCAGAGCACAAAGCCAGTTAAAAAATATCCAGGGCAAGAGGAATATCTGGTTTGCTGGTGCGTGGACCGGCTATGGTTTCCACGAAGATGGCCTGAAATCCGGCCTGCGCGTGGCCGAGTGCCTGTTGGCACAAGTGGAAGCAGCACAGGAATTGCGCATACGTGCGGCATGACATCATGACGACTTTTGCCACAAACACAGGTCAACACCCACATGCAGTGTTATGCACGGGTGAAGTCATGCACGTACGCACGCGCCCGGCAAAAAATGCATTCCGCTATGGCGTATTTTTCATCCGCCTGCCATTGCGTACCGTGGCCAGTGGCAAACCGGTCTGCCAATCCCGCCTGTTTTCCCTCAACCGTTTCAATCTGCTGTCCTTTCACGAGCATGATCACGGTGATGGCCAGCAAGCGCTGGCAACATGGCTGGATCAATTGCTGAAGGCCGAGGGCATACATGATGCAGACGGCGAACTCTGGCTGCAGTGCTTTCCGCGTGTGCTGGGGTATGTGTTCAATCCGGTTTCTTTCTGGTTCTGTCATCGTCCAGATGGCAAGCTGCGGGCCATAGTCTGTGAAGTACGCAATACCTTTGGTGAAAAACATCTGTATCTACTGGAAAACGGCGATAGCCTGGCCAACGGTGAAGAGTTGCGTGCTAAAAAAATCTTCCACGTATCCCCCTTCTGTAAAGTAGAGGGTGGTTATCGTTTCCGCTTCATGCAGGGTGGGCAAAAAATCGGCGTCACCGCGCCCACTCAACAAACTGAGCAAACTGAGCAAACTGAACAAGCTGAATACACTGAACAGGCCGAACAGGCCGAACAGGCCGAACAGGCCGAACAGGCCGAACAGGCCGAACAGGCCGAACAGGCTGGACAAGCAGTGCTCATCAAAAAACATCTGGCACGCATAGATTATGACGATGCCGATGGCCCCCTGTTACTGACCAGCATTACCGGCGTTGAAAGAGATTTCACAGACTGGCGGATCGTACAGGTCTTGCTGCGTTATCCCCTCATGACCCTGGGCGTCGTATTGCGTATCCATTTACAGGCACTGCGTCTGTGGATCAAGCGCGTACCGTTTATTTCCAAACCAATTCCACCTACTGAAGAGCTAAGTCGATGAGCAGCCTACAACCTACTTTTGCGTCCGGCACATCCAGCAACAGTCATGCTTCCCATACAGGGGCGAGTAATCATCACGCGACTATGAGTGAACTGAACAGCAAACATTTTCCGGTTGAAGCCAAGTTCGTGCTCAGCCTGTTGAACAGGCTGGAACATGGTTGCCTGACCATACAGTTTCCGGACGGGCAAACCGCCAGCTTTGGACGTGCCTTTGATGGCCGCCAGCACGTCAGCCTGCATCTGAAAGACTGGCAGTTATATCGCTCGGTGCTGAAATCCGGCGATATCGGTTTTGCCGAGAGTTATATTGCCGGTCACTGGACGACCAGCAGCCTTGCTGGCCTGATAGAACTGATCTCACACAATCGTGCGCAACTGGAATCGGTGATTTATGGTAGCTGGTGGGGCAGCCTGTTTTACCGCGTCAAGCATTTGCTGAACCGCAATTCACGGGCCGGTAGTAAAAAAAATATCCATGCCCACTATGACATCGGCAACGACTTCTACCAGTTGTGGCTGGACCCATCGATGACGTATTCCAGCGCCCTGTTCGTCGATGATCAGCCGGAAAGTCTGGAGCAAGCACAACGGTCAAAGTATCGCCGTATTCTTGAACAATTGGCTTTGCCGCCACAGGCCAAGGTATTGGAAATCGGTTGTGGCTGGGGTGGTTTTGCCGAGATGGCGATACGCGATGCTGCCGCCCACGTGACCGGGCTGACCCTATCAAGCGAGCAATTACATTATGCCCATGAACGTCTGCACAAGGCCGGCCTGCACGCACAAAGTGATTTGAAGATTCAGGATTATCGCGATGCCGATGGCAGCTATGACGGCATTGCCTCGATAGAAATGTTTGAAGCCGTCGGTGAAACCTATTGGCCCGGCTATTTTGAATGCCTGCAACGCAATCTGAAACAAGGCGGTCGTGCCTGTGTGCAAAGCATTGTCATTGCAGATGATTTGTTTGAACGCTATCGCAAGGGCACGGATTTCATTCAGCAATATATTTTTCCTGGCGGTATGTTGCCTTCTGTAGAAAAATTCCATGCAATGGCCAACGAATACGGCATGGAAGTCGTCAATACCTTCCATTTCGGCCCGGACTATGCACGCACCTTGCAGATGTGGCGGCATAACTTCATGGAAAAACTGCCGCAGGTCAAGGCACAGGGGTTTGACGATGCATTCTTGCGTACCTGGGAGTTTTACCTGGCGTATTGCGAAGCAGGTTTCACTGCTGGCAGCATTAATGTCAGCCAATTCACGCTAAGGAAAAAATGAGTACCCGGACCGACAGGCAAGCCTTGACTGCATTGCGCTACCTGGTGGCAATCCTGCTGCTTATGCTGTGTATGTTGTCCTATGGACTGCTGCTTGCCAGCGCCCAAACCACAGTTGCCGTGCCGGCCCACATACGCGAGGAAATACCACAGGCAAGCCTGCAAGGCACAGGCAGTTTTCGCTGGTTTGGCCTGCACATCTATGATGCCAGCCTGTGGAGTACCGCAGAAGGCTATAAGCCGGATAGCGAAAAACCGCAACGCTTTGCATTGGACCTTGAATATGCCCGCAGGCTGTACGGTAGCAAGATTGCCGATGCCAGCATCGATGAAATTGAAAAACTGAAGCTGGGTACAGCAGAAAAGCGGCAACGCTGGCTGGCCCAGATGAAAGCCCTGTTCCCCGATGTGAAACAAGGTACGCATATCACCGGCATCCATATACCAAACGAGGCCGCACGCTTTTATCTGAATGGAAAACTGCTGGGAGAAATCAAGGACGCCGAATTTGCGCATGCCTTCTTTGCCATCTGGCTGGACAAAAAAAGCTCGGCACCCAGCTTGCGCAGCAAATTGCTGGGAACGAAAGCAGAAACGAACTGAAGTTTTCCTTACTCCAATAACCCAATCCGCATGGTGTTTGATAAAGACTATGCCAAGGATCATCATGAAACCGCCGTTGCTGAGTCAATACCTGCTGTGTCAACACCTGCTGTACCGACGTCTGCTAGCTTGCAGCCTGCTTGTTATGTTGGCGTCTTGCGCCAGTTCGTATGAGCCGACGCGTTATACGAATGAAAAACCAGCGCTGGATTTGCAGACCTATTTCAATGGCAAGCTGGATGCCTGGGGCATGTTTCAGGACAGGTCCGGTGCCATCGTCAAACGCTTTACCGTGACCATAACTTGTCAATGGACTGGTGACATCGGTACCCTGGATGAAGACTTCAGCTATGCAGATGGCAGCAAGCAGAGACGTATCTGGACCCTGAAAAAACTGGGACCTGATCGCTTTAGCGGTACCGCTGCCGATGTGGTTGGCGAAGCACAGGGTGTGGTATCAGGTAATACCCTGCACTGGAATTATGTATTGGCATTGCCTGTCGATGGCAGTGTGTACAACGTCGATTTTGACGACACCATGGTATTGATGGATGAACAGGTCATGCTGAACCGCGCCATCATGCGCAAGTTTGGCGTCGAACTGGGCAGCGTGACCTTGTCGTTCACCAAACCCAACAGCAAGCTGCCATGAACCCGAAAATCAGCACCTGGCATGACAAGCGCGTCTGGATTATTGGCGCCTCCAGCGGGATAGGTGAAGAAACCGCGCGGCAATTGCTGACGCTGGGGGCACATGTTACCGTCTCTGCCAGAAACCAGATGCAACTGGAACGCATCGCCCTGGCTTATACGCATGCCTATGCGAGTGCTCTGGATATTACAGACCATGCCAGCATCACCAGCAGCCATGCGCAATTGATGCAACGCTGGGGTAAAATCGACCTGGTGCTGATCGTAGCCGGTGCCTACAATGAAATGCGGGCAGACAGCTTTGACCTGGCAGCAGCAGAACGCCTGATCAATATCAATTTGCGCGGTATCTACCAATGTCTGGATGTGGTGTTGCCAAGTTTGCTGAAGCAGGGGCATGGCGCGATTGGCATAGTCGGATCTGTCGCCGGTTTGTCCGGCTTGCCCAAGGCACTGGTGTATGGCCCGACCAAGGCAGCGATCATCAATCTGTGCGAATCGCTGTACCTGGATTTACGGCCAAAAAATATAGGTGTATATATGATCAACCCCGGCTTCGTGGAAACTCCTTTAACCGCAGGCAATGATTTCAAGATGCCCGCGCTGATGACGGCCCCAGCCGCCGCCCAGGCTTTGATCAGGGGGCTGGTACGCGGTGATTTTCACATCCACTTCCCGCACCGTTTCACAAACTGGTTACGTCTGGCACGCCTGCTACCCTACCGCAGTTATTTTTATCTGGTTCACAAATTCACAGGTTTATAAATGAATGTACAGCCTTTTGTTGGCAACTTAGCGGGCAACTCAGTTGACAACTCAGTTGACAACTCAACTGGCAACCCGGCTGGTCATATTGATCACCGCGCCAGCCTGCAAAAACTGATCCGTTTTTTTGAAAGCCTGTCACTCGAAGCTTGCCAGGATTTATCTGCGGTGTACACGGAAGACGCTTACTTCAAAGATCCCTTCAATGAATTGCGTGGCATTGCTGCCATCAATCATGTGTTCCAGCATATGTTTGAACAGGTGCTTGATCCCAGCTTTCGCATCACGTCCAGCGTATTGGAAGGTGACAGCGCCTTCCTGTGCTGGGATTTTTTGTTCACGATGAAGCATTTCCACACCCAGCAGCAATGCATACGCGGCACTACCCATATCCGCTTTGACGTTGACGGCCGGGTCAGTTTTCATCGCGACTACTGGGACGTGGCAGAAGAACTGTATGAAAAGCTGCCACTACTGGGCAGCCTTATGCGCGTGCTGAAATGGATAGCACGTAAATAATAGGGCTTACTCTGTTCCGGTCAGGACGTATTGCGCTAAATCGCAGCCTTGTAGGCTGGCAGATATTTTGCCAGCCTGGCACCCATCTCTTGCCCCAGTGCCTGCAAGCCGCTCATGGGTCTGATCATGACTTCAAAGTCGACGATTTTTCCTGCCGCATCAAAGCGTATCATGTCTATGCCTTTCAATTGCTTGTCACCAACCGTCGCACTGAATTCCAGCACGATATTCAAGCCATCATCAGACACCAGTTCACGGTGATAAGCAAAGTTTTCAAATACCTTGCTGACGGTACTTAAAATCAGTACGACTGCCTGTGAAGATGCATACGGCTGATGCGCCATGGGTGAACGAAACACGGCGTCGGGATGAACAATCCCCGGCAAACCAGACAGATCACCACTGGCGATCATCTGATGCCAGGTCTGTAAAGAAGCTGCAACACTATCAGGCAAATTTTTCATGATGTCTCTTTATGATGTACGACGGGAATAAAAAACAAGACCATTAACCACAGAGGCACAGAGATACAGAGAAAAACAAAGAGAAAAGAAGAATCGATTCTATGCAAGGAGGGCTCATCAGAACCCTTTCTTTGCTTTTCTCCGCGCTTTTCTCTGTGCTTTTCTCTGTGTCTCTGTGTTGAGAGGTCTTTTAGATAGTAGCTGCCAAGCGCGTACCCTGATTGATGGCGCGTTTGGCGTCGAGTTCGGCTGCGACGTCGGCACCACCGATCAGGTGCACGGGCTTGCCTGCGGCTTCCAGTGCGGCGTGCAATTCACGCCGGGGCTCCTGGCCTGCGCACAGGATCACGTTATCCACCGGGATCAATTTCTGCACACCTTCGACAGTGACATGCAGACCGGCATCATCCACCTTGTCATAGCTGACGCCGGCAATCATTTGCACTTCGCGGTTTTTCAAACCGGTGCGGTGTATCCAGCCGGTGGTTTTGCCCAGGCCATCACCGACCTTGGAGGTCTTGCGCTGTAGCAGTAAAATCTGGCGTGCCGGTTTTTCTATCTCGGCTGCACACAGGCCCCCGACATTTTTATAGTCGGTATCGACACCCCATTCGGCAAAGAATTTTTTAGGGTCCAGGCTAGGGCTGGTGCCGCTATGGCTCAGGTATTCAGCAACGTCAAAACCGATACCGCCTGCACCGATAATGGCCACCATCTTGCCTACCGGTTTCTTGTCGCGCAAGACATCCAGATAGCTCAGCACTTTAGGATGATCAATACCATCAATAGCCGGTGTACGCGGCAAGACACCGGTAGCCAGCACCACTTCATCAAAGTCTTGCAAGTCGGTGGCTGTCACGTTGGTATTCAGTTTCAGCGTCACGCCTGTCAGGCTGATCTGCTTGCCGAAATAACGCAGGGTTTCGTAAAATTCTTCCTTGCCTGGTACTTGCTTGGCGATATTGAACTGGCCACCAATTTCTGATGCCGCATCAAACAGGGTGACGGTATGACCACGGTGGGCTGCCGTGGTAGCAAAGCTCAGGCCAGCGGGGCCAGCACCGACTACTGCAATACGCTTGGCTTTGACCAATGGTGCATCGACCAGCTCAGTTTCGTGACAGGCACGCGGGTTGACCAGGCAAGAAGTGATCTTGCCGCCAAAGGTATGGTCGAGACAAGCCTGGTTACAGCCTATACAGGTATTGATTTCATCTGCCTTGCCCTGTTCGGCCTTGCGCATGAACAATGGGTCAGCCAGCAGAGGGCGGGCCATGGAAACCATGTCGCAATAATCGTCGGCCAGCAATTGCTCGGCCACTTCTGGTGTATTGATGCGGTTGGTGGCAATCAGCGGGATCTTGACATGGCCCTTGAGTTTTTTGGTGACCCAGGCAAATGCCGCGCGCGGCACCTTGGTGGCAATGGTAGGTATGCGGGCTTCGTGCCAGCCTATGCCAGTATTGATGATGGTGGCACCAGCTGCTTCGATCGCCTGTGCCAGTTGTATCACCTCATCCAGCGTCGAACCGCCTTCGACCAGGTCCAGCATGGACAGGCGATAAATGATGATGAAATTACTGCCTACCTTTTCACGTATGCGACGCACGATTTCAATCGGGAAACGGATGCGGTTCTCATACGCGCCACCCCATTCGTCTTCGCGCTGGTTGGTGCGGGCGGCAATAAATTCATTGATCAGATACCCTTCCGAACCCATGACTTCAACGCCGTCATAACCGGCCGATTTGGCCAGTGTGGCACAGCGTACAAAGTCAGAAATGGTCTCTTCCACTTCTTCCGTCGTCAACGCGTGGGGCTTGAAGGGATTGATGGGTGCCTTGATCGCACTGGGTGCAACCAGCGTAGGCTGGTAAGAATAACGGCCAAAATGCAAAATCTGCATGGCAATCTTGCCACCTGCTTCATGGACAGCCCTGGTGACGATTTTATGGTGTTCTGCTTCTGCCTCTGTGGTCAGCATGGCACCGCCATGCATGGGGCGCGCTCTTTCATTCGGAGCGATGCCGCCGGTAACGATCAGGGCTACTCCACCGCGTGCACGTTCTGCATAAAATGCCGCCATGCGTTCAAAACCATTGTCCACCTCTTCCAGCCCCACGTGCATGGACCCCATTAGCAGGCGATTAGGCAAAGTGGTAAAGCCCAGATCGAGTGGCTTCGTCAGGTGAGGATAAAATGACATGGTGCATTCCTTATAGGTGAGTGCTTGCTAACTACTTCAATGGTCGATCTTGTTGATCAACTCTGTTTTTATGCAACTGATTGCATAAGAGAATAGCGAAACAACTTTATTTATGCAACCAGTTGCATATAAAATGTCTGAAAACCACACCGTATACCCACTCTAAATATGTCCTTGCCGCATGCTTTGCTGACGTCGATCGCCGAAAAACCCTGCTCTGGCTATGACCTGGCCAGGCGTTTTGACAAATCCATAGGTTATTTCTGGCACGCGACCCATCAGCAAATCTACAGGGAATTAGCACGTATGGAAACCCAGGGCTGGGTCATCTCCACAGAAGTGGAAGGTGGGCGTGCCGGCAAGAAACTATTCGACATCCTGCCAACCGGGCGGGAAGAATTACATCGTTGGGCCATAGAAAGCAGTGCGCCGATGAAATTGCGTGACGACATGATGGTTAAATTGCGCGCCGATGCCGCCATAGGCCCACTCGGCCTGGCAGAAGAATTTGAACGCCGCCTGCAAATGCATGAACAGGAATTGCAGAACTACCGGGCCATAGAGCAACGCGACTTCAGCGCGCCGCATCTGCCACGCGAAGCCCAACTGCATTACCTGATCCTGAAAGCGGGCATCGCTTTTGAAGAGAGTCGGGTGCAGTGGACCAAAGAAGCTCTACAAGTTTTACGCAATACTTTTTAAGCTGATGCTGTCTTAACCATCATCAATCAGACTTACGCAAAATCGTCCCGGCAAGGCGTCAGCAACACAGCCAGCGCGGTTTTGCGTAAGCTCTGACAGGCATCAAGCAATGCTGTCATCCTTGTACGTACCGACTGATGCCTCTATCACCTCCTGGGCAATGGCTGTCTCTTGTTCTGTGTTGGTTTGCATGACCAGCACAAACTGCCCGCTGTGAATGGCATCGTCTATCAAGCTGGATAACCAGCCTTGCTTGTCTGCGCCCGATTTGTCAGTTTCCACTGCGTCGCCGGATGATGTGCTACCAGCATTTTTCCTGAAGGCACCGTAAGTAGCGCCTAACAAACCACCGATACTGGCTCCCCACCCCATCATCACCAAAGGTGCAATCAGTGGACTGGCAATAAAAAGATGGACATTGGCAGCGACCAATGCCACTTCAGCCAGCGCGCCCAATCCGGTACCGATCACAGTACCAATCGCGCCACTGATCAGTATATCTTTCAATGCCCTGTCGCTGCCAGCCACAGGGCCAGGCTGATGTGGCAATGCTGCTGCCGGCGGTGTCGCAAGCTCGCTGTCAAAAATCTGCATGCGTTCTGAAGGGATACCTCTTGAAAGCAAGGTGCTCATGGACCTTTCGGCCGCATCGCGTTGAGCGAAAAAACCAGATACATGGTGGAGATAGACATTCATTTTATTTCTTTCAAATTAACGACGACAGCCTGAATTAAAAAAAATTTACTTCGGCCGCGGTCGCTGCACATCTGCCTGCACGGCCTGCAAACGACCTGCACGCAATTCGCTGACTGCCTTGGCCACTGCGCTTGCCACATTGCGTGCTTCTTGTTGAACAGCCAGATCTGCATCCAGTGTTTCATGGCTGCTGGCATAGGGTTCGTAATAACCTATATACCGTCCCAGCCGCGCCTGCGTACCGGCATCAATAAAACCCATCCAGTCCAGCCAGTCTGACAATGCGCGGCAAGAGTCATCTACCCCGGCCACATCGCCATGCACAATCAGGCCATACGCGCGTCCCGCCAGATGCTGCGGATAATTCCATCCAGCCATTTCCAGTTCCTTGGCTTTGGCTGCTTTCTTTCCAGAGGTGGAAGTCGGATCAGGATTGCCACCGTCAGCACAGACCAGGCGGTCTATCATCAGTTTCAAGGGACTGGGGCTTTGATACCAATAAACCGGAGTGACGATGATCACGGCATGGGCGGCGGTCCAGCGCTCATAGATTTCTGCCATCCAGTCATTGGTCTGATTCAATGCATGATTGGGGTAGCAACTGCAGGGCCAATGGCACAAGGGCATGGCTGTCGACGCACAGCCTTTACAGGGGAAAATATGTTTACCGTATTCCGAGGTCAGCAAACTCAAGTCCAGTACATCCGGCTGGATATGCGCTTGCTCCAATGTATCTTTGGCGATTTGCAGCAGGCGAAAACTCTTGGACATTTCACCTGGACAAGTGTTGTCATTACGCGCCGAACCACAGATTAGCAAGACGCGGGATGGTGTGGATGCCTGCCCCCAGCACAGTTGCGCTGCATCCAGGCGGTCTTTGGTGGCTTGCCATTCACTTGATAAATCATAGTCCGGATCTGCATAGTCAGGACCAGCTTTTTGCGTGATTGGCGCTTTGCGCCCTTCTTCATACGCTATCCAGGCGATTTGTTCCAGTCTGGCTATGGCCAACTCTTCGGCACCAAACGCCGGATCCATAAAATTGGCGCGATAACGCACACCAAATTCATCACGACCGAGTTGGGTTTTTGCCTGTCCTATGCGTATCTGTATCATGAGCTTCGAGTCCCGGCAGGTGAGCATACTTGATACAGCTTAGGGAAATGACGGTGGCCGATCTGTGCGTTGGCTCACATATGGCTAGCCAATAAAACCAAAAAAATAATGCCAGTAACAGTAGAAAAGCAGTAGAAAAGCGCAAAAAAATTCTTCCGTGTGTTAGCGAACAGATGCCTTGCAGGTAGAGGCATAGCCTGTTGTCAGATTCTAAATTCATGATCAGGAAAATTGATGCGCAGGCTGGATTTCTGGCGCAGATGATTAAGCTGGTTTCTTTAGCTACACCCACAGAAAAGGATTCACCATGACCGAAAAAACTGCCAGTGTACATTGGGAAGGTTCAGGCAAAACTGCCATAGGCAATATCAGCACCGAAACCGGGGCACTGAAAGACTATCCCTACGGCTTCGCCAGCAGGTTTGAAGATGACAGGCGTGGCAGCAACCCAGAAGAATTACTGGGCGCGGCCCATGCTGCCTGCTTCACCATGGCGTTTTCTTTTGCCTGTGAAAAAGCCGGCTGGAAAACCACCAATGTGGATACCAGCGCCAGCATCAGATTATCCAAACAGGGTGAGGGCTTCGCCATCGACCGCATTCAACTGACAATGGAAGCCTCCGTCGCAGGTATCAATGATGAGCAATTCCAGGAAATTGCGGCAATCGCAAAACGTGATTGCCCTCTGTCGAAGGCGCTTGCCAGTGTTCCTGAGATAACACTACAGGCGACACTGCGGGTGGATAGCACTCCGTAAAACCATCCGTAAATAATGACAACTGCAAAGCAAAAGCCGTCAGGCGAAAACCGGAAGAAACTATCATGCTACATACTTTACCCGAACTGCCCTACGCAATGGATGCATTGCAACCGCATATTTCAAGGGAAACGCTGGAGTATCACTACGGCAAACATCATCAAACCTATGTGACGAATCTGAATGCCCTGATCAAGGATACAGAATTTGCCGATGAGTCTTTGGAAAATATCATCAAGAAATCAAGCGGCAGCATATTCAATAATGCTGCACAGGTGTGGAACCACAATTTTTATTGGCAAAGCCTGACACCCAGCGGTGGTGGCGTCGCCACCGGTGCGCTGGGAGATGCCATCACTACCCAATGGGGTTCATTTGAGAAATTCAAGCAAGAATTTACGCAGTCTTGTATCAGCAATTTTGGCTCTGGCTGGACATGGCTGCTGAAGCGCTTTGACGATTCACTGGCAATTGCGAATACCTCAAACGCGGCCACACCATTAATCGGCGTCGACAAGCCATTGCTGACATGCGATGTCTGGGAACATGCCTACTATATTGATTACCGTAATCAACGTCCCGCCTATATGGAAGCTTACTGGAGTCTGGTGAACTGGGATTTTGCTGCAGCAAACTTCATTGAAACGAAGATAGGAAATTCATAGTTGTTACTGAAAATTATCTTCTCCAGACAGAAATAAATAGAGATAAATAGAGATACTAACCACATCATTATCTAGCCCGACTGACCATCGGCGCGTGCTCTAAGGTAGATCGGCAACATCATCCCTATCCAAGCTGCCAGTAACAGCAACCAGGCCGTTGCGGATAGGGTAATTAACAGGGGAAGCGAGAATAAGCTTGCCGCAATGCGTAGCAAGGCAGCCAGATGCAATCCAAGATAGATGCCCCATAATAAATTCGATACCTGTAAAGGCCGGCCACTGTGCCCAAAGGATACGCGGCTCACAAACCCGACCAGCATGGTTCCCATGAACCCCAATCCCAGGGCATGTATCGGTGCTGATCCCACTGCGACACCAAACGCAGCCGCTGCCTGTAGCGCAAATACGATGGCCAGCCACGCAAAGGAAAAATGCAGCATCGCCAACAGACGATTCGCCATACAGCGCATGACACCCCAGCGCCATGATGTATAGATGAAACTCAGACTCAATGCTGTTGCGGTGACAGCCTCAAGCAAGCGCCATTGCATGATGCCAGCGACCACCAGTATCAGGCATCCGCCCAGCCACAGGCCCAACAGCCAATAGGGACGCCAGATCGCATAGGGTTTTATTACGTTGCTGCTAAAAAATGGCAACATGCGATGACACACTGTCAAAAACACAGGCAGTAAAAATCCGAAAAAAGCACACTGCCTGGCGATTATCCACGCATCGTTCCAGCCACCGCTCCACGCCAGGCTTGCAGCAATCGCACATGCACCACCGCACATGGCCAGGAAAATCGCCACGGCATGTTTTTTATCCGGCGCGGTGCTGCGCCGTATCAAACTTCCCCAGCGCCAGGTCACAGCAAGCCAGGCGCACAACATCAGGGCGAAGCCCGAACTACGCAAGGGATACAGGTCCAGGCTGGCCGCCAGCATTGCCAGTATCAGTCCACAGAAATAGGTCGCGCCATGCAGTAAGAAATAATCATCTACTGTTGTAACCGCCAGCCATTTAGGGCCAGCGGTAAAAGTAAAGCCTAAGATGAATAAAGGGAAAACACCCAATGGCATCAGTAAAGCATGCAAAGGTATTGCCATTGTCTGCGGATGTTGAACCTGCAACCACCACCAGAAAAACAGGACGAAGACAGCCACTGCACCGAGAAAAAAATACAGCCTGTGAGGAGCGCTTGCAAGGCGTTTCATGATGGTTGATCCGGTAAGTAAATAAAGCTCAGGAAAAATTCAAGCTACGTTATGGTTGGCATTAGGTGTTGACATTAGTCGTTGCAATCAGTCGGTAATATCCGTCGTCGAAATCAATCGTCTGCGTTTTGGCATTCAATTGCTGTAATGCCATTTCGATAGTCTGCCACACCTGCTGTGCCTCCGTTTCCGTTGCGTCAACATGAAAACGCTTGCGTGCTCCCTGCTGGTTCAGTACCAGGTGAACACCAGGTTCCACCCCGGCTTGTTGCAAGCAGGCTTTGGCGCAAGCCAATGCACAGCCATCCAGCGCCAGTATCGCCCTGCCAGATTGGGCGAGCTTCACCAGACTGCTTACGCCACCCCCGACGCCGCTGATGCATGACATCTGCGCCTTTTGCTCGCGGTCCAGCCTGACCGCGCAATCGTTGGCCAACTGCGCCACGCTGGAACAGCCTGAACACGCATAGACCAGGGGCAACTCATCGATTTTCATTACATAGTCTCACCGGTATGGGTAAACCGCTGGGCAAACTGGCTCAGCCAGGCAGGGCGTTCGCTTGCATCTAACCAGTATTTCACGGCGACCCCCAGTTCAGTGTCACCTTCCATCTTTAAACGACGACGGAAGAAAAGCGTATCTGCATCTTCCTGACCAGAAGCCAATTTAAAAAAATCCATGGCACTGGCAGACAGGCTGACATCTGTTTGAGTCCGGGAAGAACGGGATCTGAACTTACCTTTGTCGCAATAAAAACACAGCGAAAGGCCAAGATCTTCCACCTTGATACGAAAGCTCTTGCCATACAAGCTCACCGGTGCCACCAATAGGGCGCGTCGCCTGGCCAATTCCAGCATCAGCATTAAAGGTGCATTCGCCAAGGGTGCTGGCAAATACCTGCCTACAGTCTGTATGCTTTTGGGGAAACGAAAATTGCTCAGTTCCATAATATTTATCTCTTGTTAGCCTGTCTGTTCGTTAGCCAACCATTGCATGCCGGGTTTGTCCACCCAGTACCCATTGCTGCGCCGTGCATGGGGTGGCAAAAAAGCTTCACTGACATTGGCGCCGGTGCACATTGTCCGGGCGCGGTCAAACGCTGCAATCACCTCTGCCATATCTTGTGCCTGTGGTTGCAGGCGTAAAATATCCACCTGCATGGCAGCCAGCTCGGGCAATTGCGCACCCAGATCCAGACAGCTGGCACTTTGGGTTTGAATACCGTTGATCGTCAAGAAGTCCTTGCCTTCACGCGTCGCCAGCGCCAGGCCATCGGGATATTGTTCACAGCGAAATTCGCAACTATCCTTGTGCAAGCGATGATGCCGCGCGGTAAAGCAGCGCGATGAAAACGCCAGGGCAAGACGCCCCCACACCTGCACTTCGGTCTGCATCTGTGGCATATGCTCTGCACGCTGATGCTGCAACGCGGCCAGATCATCACGACCCATTTCTATCGGTGGTAAAAAGCGCTTGGCCCCCAGGCTGGCGAGCCATAACAGCGAGTCTGCATGGTAGATATTCAAATGCGGGCCAGCGACGAAGGGCTTACCCTGCATGGCACGCACGGCACTGAAATCATTGGTTTCCACCAGAAAATCTTCAGCACAGGCGCGCTCTATCATTCTATGCATATTGCGCCGGTCTGCTTCGCTGTCAATCAAGGTCAGGCTCGATAACACCACTTGCTTGCCAGCGGCACGCAATTCCCGTCCCAGTGCCAGCCAGTCATCCAGCTTCATCAGATGCCGGCGTGAGCAAATGACTTCACCCAGATAAACAATGTCGACCGGCCATTGCATGGCATCGACATAAAACCGCAAAGTGTCTTCTTTTGACCAGTAATAAGCCAAAGGTGCGAGAGACAGTAAAGGCGTTGTCGATGGTAAGTTGTCAGACATATTCATTTCCATGGACGTTCAAAAGCGCCCTGCGTCACCTGCGAACCTTCGGCATGACGGGCCAGGCTGGCCTGCCAGTCGGTACGCGGCGAATAACGTTCGGGGTCGCGCTGCGCTGCATCCAGGGCAGCACGTAAGGTGCCGACCACCTGGCTCACATAGCTGGGACTGCGTTGCCGGCCTTCGATTTTGATGGCAGCAACACCCATATTGATGAGCTTGGGCAGCAAGCCTATCGCGTTCAAACTAGTTGGTTCTTCCAGTGCATAGCCGATCTCGCCTTCGACATCGAAACGTCCTTTACACAATGTCGGGTAGCCGGCAGCTTCGTCTGGCGCATAGCGATCAATCAGGGTTCCACCCAGACGGGCGTACATGGTTTGATCTTTCTCTTCCCAGCTTACCGCATGGGCGGGTGAACAGACGCCTTTGTTATTCGGTGAATCGCCGGTCACATAGCTGGACAAAAGACAACGACCTTCCGCCATCACGCACAAGCTTCCAAAGCCGAAGACTTCAATTTCCACACTGGTCTGACGGATGATTTTTTCAATTTCTGACAAGGTAAGAACACGTGGCAACACTGCGCGCCTGATCGCAAATTGCTCACGCATGAGTTCTATGGCATCCAGCGTGGTCGCTGACCCTTGCACTGACAGATGCAAGCGTAAATCCGGGTAGCGGTCACGCGCATAAGCCATCAGGCCGGGGTCTGCCAGTATCACCGCATCTGCCCCCATCTGTACTGCAGTGTCAATAGCGGCCCGCCATTCGGCTACGGCCCGCGCCTGGGGATAGGTATTGATGGCAAAAAGGATTTGTCGGCCACGTGCATGGGCATAAGCAACACCTTGCCGTATATCATGGTCGCCAAAGTTAAGCCCACCAAAATTGCGTGCATTGGTTGCATTGCGCAGACCGAGGTACACCGCATTTGCCCCTTTGTCCACGGCTGCTTTTAAGGCAACCAGACTACCGGCAGGGGCCACCAGATCAATAGGTTTCATGACTTGAAATGGTAACAAAATTAATTTGCTTGCTCATTGTCGTGGGTCAATAAAACGCAAGCACAATCCTATGGCTTTATCTGTTGCTAGCCAAAAACCGGAACATTTTCCTGATAGGATTTCAGTGCTTCTGCCGAATCTATATGAATGGTGGCACCACATACTTTGATCAATTGCTTGTTCATCAATTGGTGCAAGACCCGTGACAAGGTCTCGGGTGATACGTTCAACAGGGATGCAACCAGGTGTTTTTTGAGTTCGAGACGAATATCCTTGCGCCCCTGCAAGGCAGATAGCTGCAGTAAATAATCGATCACTCTTTGGGTAGAATTTTGCAGGGAACAACGTTCGACATTGCGAATAAATCCCAATAAGCGATAAGACAGGCCTGCCATCATTTGCCGTGATATCAGCGGGGAACGCTCAAGTAATTGCAACAAAGCATGCCGGGGAATTTTAAGCAGCAAAGTATTTTCGAGGGCTTCTGCATAGAAGGGATAGGGTTCATCCAGAAACATCATGGCTTCCCCCAGGCTTTGCCCTGCACGAATTAATTCCAGAACCTTGTCATTGCCTTGCGCCGAGGGAATGCACAGCTTCATCAAGCCAAATACGACAATGTAGCTTCCTTCCGCGAGGTCGCCTTTGCGAAACAACATCGCGCCCTTGTGCAACTCTATCTTGACGACTTCTTTTTTCAGTCCGCTGAAATCCTCTATCGAAACGTGGCGAAACAGCGCATGATTTTGCAGCAAACCCAAAAAATTTAATTTTGTCATCACAGATCCCCGACACACTGATAGAGATCAAGTGTAGAAGTGATCGGCTGCTACGCCTATACGCCGGGAGGACTAGGCAGATGCTGCAAATGGATAAGGTTTCTAGTTTTTATCCAAACCATGTTCAACCGCATACACGGCAATCTGCACACGGCTGGTCAGATTCAGTTTTTTAAGAATATTTTGCACATGAATTTTGACCGTACTTTCTGCAACATCCAGATTGCGGGCAATTTCTTTATTGCTTTCACCTCGCGCCAGACATACCATGGTTTCACGTTCTCTGGGTGTCAGCTTTTCTTTTTTAGGAATGTTGCTCTGGTTATGGCCAGAACGAAATTGCATGACAAGTTTGGCTGTCATGGATTCGGCAATCACCGGTTCGCCGGCGGCGGCACGCTTGATTGCCTGTGTCAGATATTCTGCTTCTATATTTTTTAATAAATATCCGCGCGCACCGTTCTTCAATGCCGTGGTTAAATCCTCTGCTTCTTCCGATACGGTCAACATTAAAACCGCCGTATCGGGTAAATCTTCAACAATAAGCTGCATCGCTTCCAGCCCTGATAGGCCTGGCATATTTAAATCCATCAAGACCACGTCGGGGCGTAATTGCTTTGCGCGTTTAACACCATCCAGACCATCCACGGCTTCGCCTACCACTTCAAACTCTGGATTGCGCTGTAGCAGCAAACGTATGCCACTACGAAAGAGTGTGTGGTCATCCACTAATAAAATCTTGATTGGCATTTATTTCCCGTGCTTTCTGATCTTTTTATACGATGATGTCATGCTACCAGACGTTCTTGCCGCAATAACTCCAGTGCGATCGTGGTACCTTCACCGACCTGGCTCTTGATGTCAAATTTGGCAGCCAGGCGCTCTGCCCGTTCTTGCATGATGCGCAGGCCAACGTGTGTTTCGTCTTTTTCGCGGACTCTGTCCATATTGAAACCATCGCCATCATCAGTCACCGTAAGGGAAAAATCGCGCTCATTGTGCACCATGACTTTTACTTCACTGGCCTGCGCATGCTTGCGCACATTTGACAAAGCCTCTTGTAAAATGAACAGTACCTGCAATTGCTGTTCCGGCGCAAGCGGTGCACCATTGCCGACAAATTCAATCTCACCATGCACACCAGTCTGACGCTGGAATTTGCTGACGACATTGCGCATTTCTGATTCCAGATTACTGTCTTGCAGGCGCGTGCGGAAATTCAATAACAGCTCCCGTACATCTTCATAGCTCTCTTGTACTCCGGCACGCAACATGGGAGTGATATCTTTGATTTCTTCTATATCATTACGACTCAAGGAATCTTCCAGCATCTGTACTTGCAAATTCAAGAAGTTCAAGCCTTGCGCAATGCTGTCGTGCAGACCCTGCGCCAGCAGATTGCGTTCATTCGATACCGCAAATTCTTTTTCTCTGGCGATCAGTCGCTGGTTTTCAATTGCAATGCCCAGGTTTTTTCCCAGAGTTTCCAGCAGGCGTCGTTCTTCGCTGGTGATATTGCGTTCCTTGGAAAAATGCAATGAGAAACTGCCGATGACCTGTTCACGCGCCAGTATCTGGAAAACTGCCAGAGAGAAGAAACCTTCCTCCTGGCAACGATAACGGCGCTGCTGGTCCATCTTGCGAAAATCCCGGACAATAATGATGCCCTGGTGGGTTGCGGTCCCGCATAGGCAATCATCAGTTTTGATGCAATGCTCCTCCTCTATCATTTTTTCCGAGATACCTTCATGCACAGTAATATGCAGGTTATCACTTTGATTATCGAGGATGCGTACCGTGCCGCCATCGGCTTCTATTCTCTGCATTATCCTGTGCAAGAACCCACGACATAATTCTTCTATCGCATGTGGCCCGGCCAGAAAACCAGCGATTTCATACAGGGTACTGACCTCATGATTCTGGTCTTGCAGCTTGGCGGTTTTTTCTGCGACACGTTCCTCCAGTGTGCGATGTACAGTTTGTACATGATCGGCCATTTGATTGAAGGCTTGTGCAAGAACGCCGAACTCATCTTCCGTTTCAATTGGTAAGCGCACGCTCAAATCGTCTTTGGACATGCGGGCGATACCTGCCTGCATGCGCGTGACCGGGCCAACTATCCACAGGTATAACAAATACAGCAATGCGATACTGGCCGCAAGTGACATAAAGATCAGCGTGGTCTGACATAAGCGCAACCAGGTGGTTTTTTCCGCCAGTTCGACTTCGACCAGAGACACCAGCTTATTGATGCTTTCCACAAAAACAGGTAGATCTTTTGTATACAAGGCTAGCGCTGACTGTTTATTTTGTGGGTTTTTTTCAATCAGTACTTTTCGGGCATTAACCTGTATATGTTGCAGCCATTCATTTTGAACCAAGAGCATTTGCTCGTGAATGGACTTGGAGGCAGGCAAGAACAGAGGTCGTTTGGCGTCGCCCGTTTGCAGGTCGTTCAAAGTACGATTGAAGTCCTCAAGTTCAGCCTCTATTTTCGTGGCGGTCTGATCATGTTCAAGTTCCATCGCCAATCTGTAAGAACGCATGCGCAGACTGCCTGCCTCATTGATCGCGGCACCACCGCCTTCCAATTGCCATGACAGCAATAAAGTATAGCCGACTGCCGCCAGCGTAAGACCCAGGCCTATCAATGTCGTCAGCAGTATCCTGAAAGTCAGGCGCTTGCCTACGGGCAAGGTAAGGGGGGAGCCTGAGATTGGGTTCATGATAGGCATTTTAGCTAGTATGGGTCAGAGGTAGTCAGCAGTAGTCAGAGATAGTATATGCGCAATACGGACCTTTTTTCACGGTTCGCTATAAGAGACTTCCTTGATGATGGCCTTGGTAGCAATGTTTAACGGGCAGACCATCGGTAAAAAAGTATCAGACCGTTCTGAATAAGCTAGCAAGGCACCATTGCTCATATCAAAATACCAGCCATGCAAAGCAATGTCACCTCTGGCTTCACGCTCGGATATCCAGGGAAAACTGCGCAGATTATTCAATGAATTGATGACTGCCCCCAATTCGCAGGCGCGTATCTGTTCCGATTCTGAACAGTTCGCCAGTTGTTGCAGCACTTGCTGCTTGACTGGTTCAACGATCTTCATCCAGCGGCCTATGAAATCTATCTTGCGGCTAGGTCGGTAACCCTGCATCAGCGCCCGTATGCCACCGCATTTTTCATGGCCCATGACGATGATGCGTTTTACATTCAGTGCCTCGACGGCGAACTGTATGGCGGCACTCACGCCATGTTGTTGTGCTGATTCATTGCAGGGTGGCACCAGGTTAGCGACATTGCGAACCACAAAGATATCCCCGGGATCACAATCGAGCAACAAGGCCGGGTCTACCCGTGAATCGCAACAACCTATCAATAAAGTGGTGGGGTTCTGACCGTGGTTCAGCTTTTCAAACAGCTTGTCTTCACCTGTGAAATATTTGCTTTGGAAACGCTGGAACCCCTCTATGAATTGCTGAATATTTCTGACTTCCATTCTCTACTCCATCCACTATTCCATTATGCAGCTAACCACCTGTTTGCGACATGAAACGAATAATTTTATGCGGCTGTTCCTTGAATTCATGGCGCTCCGGCTTTAATTCTATCGCTGTCCGTATGGCGGCATCCAGTTCCTGGTCACTGATACCGGCGCGCAGCAAGGGGCGCAGTTCAAACTTTTCTTCCTGCCCCAGACACATGTATAAGGTGCCATCGACCGACAGCCGCACACGGTTGCAAGTGGCGCAAAAATGCTGGCTGATGGGGGAGATGAAGCCTATCGTGCCTTTGCTGTCGCCCGTGGTCCAGTAACGGGCAGGGCCACCACCCAGTTCTGCCGCTGCGGGGATTAAATTAAACCGCTTGACCAATTGATCGCGGATCGGACCTATATCCATATACTGGCTGTTGCGTCCTGTCTCACCCATGGGCATGGCCTCGATCAGGCGCAAGATAAAGCCTTCTTCAAAGCAGAATTGTGCCATACGCATGATTTCATGGTCGTTGATGCCACGCATCACGACCATATTCAGCTTGATAGGATCAAAACCTGCTTGCTTGCCAGCTTGCAGCCCGGCCATGATGCTGGCGAAACTGTCGCGCCCTGTGATTTTTTCTGTGCAGGCCCGGTCCAGACTATCCAGGCTGACATTGATGCGACGCACGCCGGCATCGTGCAAGACTTGTGCATGCTTGTGTAATTGCGTCGCATTGGTGGAAAGCGAAATGTCTTTCAATCCCGGCAAGCCGGACAACTGCGCCACCAGTTGTGGCAAACCACGGCGTAACAAGGGCTCGCCCCCCGTCAGGCGCACCCGTCCTACACCCATGCGTGAAAAGGCGGCGACCACCCGGGTAATTTCATCAAAACGTAGCCAGTTCTCAGGCTCCTCAAAACCGGAAAAACCTTTGGGCATGCAATAACTGCAACGAAGATCACAACGGTCAGTGACAGACAGACGCAAATAACTTACCTGACGACCAAAACGGTCTGTCAGTGCAGGTCCGGATGAAGTGAGGGCAGGAGTTTCCATACCTGCATTGTGGTCGCAGACTGGCAACAGTACAATTCGCCGCCAAGCTAAAGGAAGATAGTTCTTTCGACGTATATAAACGACTCATTCGGCCAGAAATACGGCTTTTAACTCGTGCCGGTAACGCAACAAGCACGTGATCAGCAGGCTGCCCAGATAAGCCTGGGATAGGGAAAAGGCAATTCCAGCCGCAACAGCAAGCCAGCCCGGTGCCAATGGCAGTAATAGTAATAAGCCAAACGCCAGTAATACACTATGCGCTTGCCACCGCAAGCGCTGTGGTGGCAAAACTGCTTGCATGGTAGGTACGCGTTGCCCCATGGGTGTCTGTCTTCTCAAATGCATAAACACCAGAAATGGAATAATCTTACCCAGCATCGCATTGACCGGTAATACCGCACCACCAACTAGTACCAGCACACCGATCCACCAGGGTAGTGTCTGCAAGATAAAGTCCGGCGAAATAAAGTCCGGCAAGATAAAGTCCGGCAAGATAAAGTCCGGCAAAATAGACCCGCCAATATGTTTGAACACGGCAAGCAAAGCCGCACACATATAGCTGGCTGCACACACCAGCCATAAACTCCAGGCCGGATCAAAGCGACGTTTGGCACGCCAGATAGTCACGAACGAGATTGACGCCAACAGAAAAATCACCAGGCAAGTGAGTAACAAAGCAAATGGCTGCAGCGCAGGCCAGAATGCCAGCAACAAGGGCAGCCACAACACACCCGGCAATGCTCTTTGCCAAGATGCTGATGGACGTTTTGTTTGCCAGAACATAGGCACCGTTGTTGATGCGATGCCAACTACCAGCGTCGCTATCCAGCCTGTCAATCCCCAGCCCACGTGCAGGTCCAGCAAGTAAATGACATCCAATTGCCACCAGCCGGCAAAATTGCCAGCCAGGCTGATACCCAGCGCTACCACCAGCAACAGCGCCAGCACTATCCACCGCAAGGTACGGGTGGTGGCATCGACCACCGCAACCTCACACGCCGCTGTCAGCAAAGCCAAGGTAATGGCGCCATACAGTAACAAGGCCAGCACGCCGGCAAAAACAAATCCTGCGTTGCTAGCCTGCAAAAAACCCAGACTAAGTCCAACCGCAATAAGGGCCGAACCAAGTGCCACAAAAGGGGCTATCTTGCGCGCGCCTGTCACTGCTTGCCCCGCTACCACAGGCATTAATTGAAACAGGGCACCTATCATGATGGGTGCCAACATTCCCAACGCCAGGCAGTGAGTGAGCGCCAAAGTCAAAGGCGAAAACCTGTCCGGCAAACCCTGCTGCGGTCCGAATGCCAGCAGCAGGCCTGTCAACACGCCCATCCAGGGCGCAGGCAATAAACAGCCAAAGATAGTGGCTGGCGCAGGAGACAGCTCGTAGTTAAGTATTTTTACACCAGCCATAGATGGCGATCTGTGTATTGCTTTAGCGTGAACGGAGTGAACTCTCTAACCGCAAGAACAGGCACCACAACAAGTGCTACCCATACCCAGAACCGCTTCCAGATCAGGAATACTGCCGCCACACATGGGATACAGAATATTCTCTTCCTTTATATTGTGTTGCTGTATCAGGACATTCAACGTATCCAGCACGGCCAGTGCCTGGTCGGCTTGTCCGGCTGCCATGGCAGCGTTTGCTTCATCGCGCAAGTTGCGGATTTCTGCGTGTTCGGCACGCATGACCACCGTAGGGCCTTGCAGCATGCCGGTCGCTTTTTCCAAAGCGGGAAAAAGCTTATCTTCTTCCAAAGCAAAATGACTCTCCAGTTGCTGACTAAATAAACGGAAATTTCGCGCGGCAACTGCCACATCCCCTTTATGCAAAGCCGCTTCACAGCGATTCAATTGTTCATCACATTCCGTATGCTGAAGCACGAGTTTTTTCATTGCCTGCGACATGATTTACTTTCTTAATTATTGGGCTAGCGGTGTATCTACGCCCTGTATGTCAATGCCAGAAATCTTTGCACGCCCCACCAGCAATTGCAGATACTGGCGCAAGGCGTGATCGTGGCTGGCCTGGTGCATGGCCTTGGCGATATTGCTTTCTATATCGTCGAAAGGCAGTAAATTTCCATCCATCTTGCGGCCCACCAATATGATGTGCAGGCCAAAGCGGGTTTCCACCAGCTTGGGAATAATACGTCCAGGTTCTGCCGCAAATACGGCTTGCTCAAACTCTGGCACGGTCGCACCGCGTGTTATCTGCCCCAGGCTGCCGCCCACTTCGCTGGATGGGCAATTTGAATTTGCTTTCGCACATTCGGCAAACAGGGATGGATTTTCCAGCAAATCTGCCAATACTACGGAAGCATGCTTGCGCAAGGCATCCAGGTCTACCCCCGGTGTCACCTGAAACAGGATATGGCTGGCTTCGGCCAGCTCACCAACTTTGAAGCGATCTGGATAGGCCTGATACTGGCGCAGGCATTCATCACGCCCAGGTGTCGGCACTTTGACTTCCTGCTGCAGCAAGGCATCGACCCTGGCATCGTCGTCTTCATGCTGCAAACCCAGATGCTGGGCTTCATCCAGCAAGACACGGCGCAGCACCAGTGCGGTCATGGCACTTTTCATCGCGTCTGCGGCATCCTGATGCGCAGGCAGCTCCCGCTCCATATCGGCGTCTGTGAGTTCGTAATCGTTGACAATGACTGGCATGTTATTCCCCCTTACTAAACTTATTGAATCTATGGACAATCAGCGTGGTCTGACCAACTGCCACGCCCGGCTGATATATGTCACCGAAGCAAAACCACTCCAGACATGCACCAAGCGAGTAAATGGGAAGATCACGAACAGACTCAAACCCATGAATAAATGCAGCTTGAACAGCAAAGGTGCGGCAACAATGAATTCTGCAGCATCACCCTTGAAAGTGACAATGTGTTGAGCCCAGGTCATCAGCAAGACCATCATATGGCCATCGCTATGATTCGCCGATTCAAAAATCGTCGACAAACCCAAACCCAGTGTCACGAATATCCATAACAGCAAGACCTTGTCTCCTGTTTTTGTCACCGCAGAGATACGGGCATCAGTAAGACGGCGATGCAACAAGATCAGCAAGCCCAGCATGCACAGGGTGCCAAAGATGCCACCGGCGACGATGGCGATCATTTGCTTGAAGCTATGGCTGATACCCACCGTGTCCCAGACGACAACCGGGGTCAGCAAACCCACCAGATGGCCAAAGAACAGGCCCAGTATCCCCACATGAAACAGGATATTGCCTAACCGAAGATTACCGGCATGCAGCATCTGCGATGAATCACTTTTCCAGGTATATTGTTCACGCTCAAAACGCGCCAGGCTGCCGAGCAGAAAAATAGCCAGCGCGATGTAGGGATAAATCCCGTAAATAAATTGATGCAGGTAAGTCATGATGGTCTCCCTGTTTATTGGGCTGCAACAGCACCTTGTTTAGGCTGTCTGGGATAAAAATTCACCGGATGCGTGCCCGATAAATTGGGCTTCAGTAAAGGTTCCACACCGTCCGCACCAGGGCCAAAAGTTTCCATTGCATCATCCATATCACGTACTGGAGGCTCCCCCTGTTCATGCGGTACCACATCAGTCAATGTTGTCAGCAACAAAAACAGATTGGCGTAAGGGCTGTCCTTGCGTTGCAGGCGCATCCCGATTGCCGCCAGCACATGAATGGCTTCACCAAGCAATTTCTCTGAAGTAGCTTGGTCCATCAGGCTCAGGAATTCCAGGAACAGTGGAACAAAATCCGGCAATTCACTGGCCTCTGGCTCAAAACCATGAGTGCGATATTCTTCTATCAAATCAACCATGGCCTGCCCGCGATCACGACTTTCACCATGAATATGTTCAAACAGGTGCAGGGACAAAGAATGCGTGCGGTCAAACGTACCCACGTAGTTTTCTTGCAGTGCAATCAGGCTGTTTGATTTCAGATAGCTCAATATGGCTTGCAGTGCGTTCAGAAATTCTGGTTCGTCTTGCAGCGCTTGCTCAATCTCAGGCAGGGCGGCAATAAGATCAGGCTGCGGGTAGCTCATCAATGCCGACAAGATGCGATAAATTTGCATACAATTTCCTTTTTTGTGTCAATACAGGGCGCATTTTCTGCGCCCGGACAAATTATTCGGTGGTCGACATTTTTTTACGCGACTTGGGCATTTCCACAAAAATCACGCTGCCTTGTGGTTTCTTGCCAAACAAGGCACCATCTGATGTACCACCCGAACAACCGTTACCAAAAGTGAATCCGCAACTGCCTTTTTCATTGAAGCTGTCTTCCACCATTTCCTTATGTGAAGATGGAATCACGAAGCGGTCTTCGTAGTTGGCAATCGCCAGGGTCTGGTACATGTCTTCCACTTGCGCAGCACTCAGCCCCACCTGTTTCAATACTTCATGATCAAGCTGCCCATGCACGGTTTCAGAACGCTTGTAGGCACGCATGGCCAGCATGCGTTCCAGGGCGCTGAGTATCGGTTCCTCTTTGCCTGCGGTCAGCAAATTGGCCAGGTAGCGTACAGGAATGCGCAAAGACTTCACATCAGGAATAATGCCATTCATGCCCATATGGCCTGCTTCTGCCGCCTTTTGTATCGGTGACAGGGGTGGTACATACCAGACCATAGGCAAAGTGCGGTATTCCGGATGCAGGGGGAAAGCTATCTTCCATTCCATTGCCATTTTGTAGACCGGGGATTTTTGTGCTGACTGTATCCAGCTTTCAGGTATCCCATGCTTGCGTGCTTCGGCAATCACTTCTGGATCGTGCGGGTCCAAGAAGCAGCCGAGTTGCGCTTCATATAAATCCTTTTCATCCGACACCGAAGCAGCAGCTTCGATCTTGTCCGCGTCATACAGCAAGACGCCCAGGTAACGGATGCGACCTACGCAGGTTTCTGAACAAACAGTAGGCTGACCAGCCTCAATGCGTGGGTAGCAGAAGGTGCATTTTTCAGCCTTGCCCGAACTCCAGTTGTAATAAATCTTTTTATAGGGACAGCCGGAAATACACATGCGCCAGCCCCGGCATTTATCCTGGTCCACCAGTACGATGCCATCATCTTCGCGTTTGTAGATGGAACCTGACGGGCAAGATGCCACACAGGCCGGGTTCAGGCAGTGTTCGCACAGACGCGGCAAATACATCATGAAGGTGGATTCAAAGGTGCTGTACATCTCTTTTTGCACGCCTTCAAACAAGGCATCTTTGCTGCGCGCACTGAACTCGCCACCAAGATCGTCTTCCCAGTTCGGGCCCCAGACTATCTTATCCATTTTCTTGCCGGTCAGCACCGATATGGGACGTGCTGTCGGCGGTGTCTGCATCAGGGGTGCATTTTGCAGATGTTCATAGTCAAATGTAAAAGGCTCGTAATAATCATCAATCGAAGGCAAATTCGGGTTGGCGAAGATATTGGCGAGTATGCGCAGCTTGCCGCCCTGCTTCGGCTCCAGCTTGCCAGCCTCATTGCGGTGCCAGCCACCTTTCCATTTCTTCTGGTTTTCCCATTCTTTCGGATAACCAATACCAGGCTTGGTTTCGACGTTATTGAACCATGCGTATTCCACACCATCACGACTGGTCCAGACATTCTTGCAAGTGACTGAGCAGGTATGACAACCAATACACTTATCCAGATTCAGTACCATGCCGACTTGTGCACGAATTTTCATGATGCTGACTCCTCTTCCAGTTTGCCTTCCAGCCAATCGACCTTTTTCATTTTTCTCATGACAATGAACTCATCCCTATTGCTACCGACGGTACCGTAATAATTGAAACCATAAGCGAGTTGTGCATAGCCACCTATCATGTGGGTGGGCTTCAGGACTGCGCGCGTGACCGAGTTATGGATACCACCGCGTTTGCCGCTGAGTTCCGCTCCCGGGGTATTGATGATCTTTTCCTGGGCGTGATACATCAGGCACATACCTTTCGGCACACGCTGGCTGACCACGACACGGGCGGTCAGGGTACCGTTGCTATTAAAGACTTCAACCCAGTCGTTATCCACCAGACCGGCTTCTTTCGCTTCACCTTCGGATATCCACACATGGGGGCCGCCACGACTCAGTGTCAGCATGCGCAGATTGTCTGAATAGGTGGAATGGATACCCCATTTCTGATGCGGCGTAATGAAATTGAGAACGATCTCTTTTTCACCGTTTGGTGACTTATTCAGCATTGGTGCCACGGTTTTGGTATCGATAGCCGGTTTGTAGACGCACAAACCTTCGCCGAAATCCAGCATCCAGCGGTGATCCTGATAAAACTGCTGGCGGCCAGTCAGCGTGCGCCATGGAATGTATTCATGCACATTCGTGTAACCGGCGCTGTAGCTGACTTCTTCAGATTCCAGACCAGACCAGGTTGGTGCAGAAATGATCTTGCGTGGTTGTGCCTGCACATCGCGGAAACGGATCTTGTCATGTTCACGACCAACTGCCAGGTGCGTATGATCACGGCCGGTAATCTTGCCCAGCGCTTCCCATGCCTTGACTGAAACATGGCCATTGGTTTCCGGTGCGAAGGTGAGTATCATTTCGCAAGCGTCGATGGCACTTTCCAGACGTGGGCGACCTTTGCTGATACCTTCTTCCGTCACAAGCTTGGTAATGCCACCGATTTCCTTGACTTCATGTTCGGTGTTCCAGTTGATCCCTTTACCACCATTGCCCAGTTTGTCGAGCAAAGGTCCTATCGATGTAAATTTTTTGTAGATATCTTTATAGTTGCGTTCTACGACGAAGAAATTAGGTGCAGTCTTGCCCGGAATCAGATCGCATTCACCTTTTTTCCAGTCCTTGGGTTCAAAAGCCTGGCCAAGTTCACCCGGAGTATCGTGCATCAAGGGTTGCAAGACAATGTCCTTGCGGGTACCGAGATAGTCACCACCAATTTCGGTAAATTTCTTGGCAATGCCTTTATAGATTTCCCAATCGGTCTTGCTTTCCCACAGCGGTTGCACAGCTTCACTCAATGGATGAATGAAGGGATGCATGTCAGAGGTATTGAGGTCATCTTTTTCATACCATGTTGCAGTCGGCAGGACGATGTCACCATACAGACAAGTGGTGCTCATGCGGAAATCCAGCACTACCAGCAAATCCAGCTTACCTTCTGCCGCCACTGGGCGGTATTTGACTTCCGATGGTTTGACCGCTTCATCCGGGTCATCAAACAAGGCATTTTGTGTACCCAGCAAATATTTTAGGAAGTACTCATGTCCTTTGCCTGAGCTACCCAGGATATTCGAGCGCCAGACAAACATATTGCGCGGGAAGTTTTTAGGATTATCCGGGTCATCGCAACTCATGTTGACCGTGCCTGATTTCAGGCTATTTTTCAGATAATCCTGCGGTGTCAGGCCTGCTTTTTCTGCTGCATCACAAACATCCAGCGGATTGGTTTCCAATTGCGGTGCGGATGGCAACCAGCCCAAACGCTCGGATTTGGCATTCATGTCTATCATGCTCATGTGGCTGATTTTGGACTTGTCTGCCGTCGGTGCCAGGATCTCATCCATCGCCAGCTTTTCATGACGCCATTGACTGGTATGTGCGTAGAAGAAACTGGTACCATTCATCTGGCGAGCGGGGCGTACCCAGTCGCTGGCAAATGCCAGCGGTGCCCAGCCAAACTGTGGACGCAGTTTTTCTTGCCCAACATAGTGGGCCCAGCCACCACCAGATTTACCGATACAACCGCACATCATCAGCATATTGATGATGCCGCGATAAATCATGTCATTGTGGTACCAGTGATTCAAGGCAGCACCGACGATGACCATGCTCTTGCCTTCGGTGTCATGGGCATTTTGTGCAAATTCACGCGCTACCTGTATCACCAGATCACGCTTGACGCTGGTATGTTTTTCTTGCCAGGCTGGTGTGTAGGGAACATCATCGTCATACGATGCGGCAACCGCACCACCCAGCCCCTGGTCAACGCCATAATTCGCCATCGACAAGTCATACACAGTCGCCACCAGAGCAGTACTGCCATCGGCCAGGGTCACACGTTTTGCCGGCAAATGACGCAACAACATATCATTGGCGTCTGTGCCGCCAAAATAGTTGAAACCGACAGTGACTACTTCGTCATGCTTGCCTATCAGGCTCAGTTGCGGGTCAATGGCACGACCTGAATTGCCGTCTTTGGCTTCCAGGTTCCAGCGACCGACCTTGGCACCGTCGTCGAACTTCCCTTCACCCCAGCGATAACCGATGGAACCATTGGGCGATACAATATCACCCGTGATTTCATCGATAGCCAGCGTTTTCCAGTCTGGATTATTGGCTTCGTTCAGATTGCCCGGCATTTGTGAAGCACGCAGCATTTGATCTGGCACATAGCAGCCGTTGCGCTCCACCAGGCGTACCAGCATCGGCATGTCGGTGTATTGTTTTACATAGCTGCGGAAATAGGCGGATTTATTACCGAGATGGAATTCCTTCAATATCACATGGCCCATGGCCATGGCCAGCGCGGCATCGGTACCCTGTTTCGGTGCCATCCAGATATCACCAAACTTGACCATCTCACCAAAATCAGATGACACGGCCACGGTTTTAGTACCTTTGTAGCGTACTTCAGTATAAAAGTGGGCATCCGGAGTACGCGTCTGCGGTACGTTCGATCCCCACACCATGAGGTAAGTCGAGTTATACCAGTCAGCAGATTCCGGCACGTCAGTTTGCTCGCCCCAGATTTGTGGGCTGGCTGGTGGCAGATCGCAATACCAGTCATAGAATGACAGCGGTACGCCACCTATCAGGCTCAGGTAGCGTGAACCGGCTGCATACGACACCATGGACATTGCCGGGATAGGTGAAAAACCAACCACGCGATCCGGGCCGAATTTTTTGATGGTGTAGGCATTTGATGCGGCGATGATTTCCTGTGCCGTATCCCAGTCAGCGCGGACAAAGCCACCCAGGCCGCGCACGGACTTGTAGCGCTTTGCCTTTTCAGGATTTTGGCTGATGGCTTCCCATGCATCGATCGGTCCCATGGTCTTGCGGGCTTCCTGCCACATTTCCATCAGGCGACCGCGTATCATCGGATACTTGACGCGCTGTGCTGAATACACATACCAGCTATATGATGCACCGCGCGGGCAACCACGTGGTTCGTGATTGGGCAAATCAGGGCGGGTACGCGGATAATCCGTCTGCTGGGTTTCCCAGGTGATCAAACCGTTCTTGACATATACCTTCCAGGAACAGGAACCAGTGCAATTGACACCATGGGTAGAGCGCACAATCTTGTCATGCTGCCAGCGACTGCGATAACCATTTTCCCACTTACGGTCTTCTTCTACCACGGCACCATGACCATCGGAGAAGGTAGACTTCACCCGCGACATGAACTTCAATCTATCCAGAAAATGACTCATCGTAAACTCCATATCAGGTGGGTGACGTACCCACATTTTCTTTAATGCATACTGAGAGTGTAGAGAATCAAAGCTGTCCCGCCCATTCTTCGGTGCGGTGTAACTCCTTGCGCATTCGCACTAGTCCATCTAGTCCTTTAGAACTACGGAATCCCTGATTAAGCTACTGCGCGACGCTTACTCAGGCATTCCTGCAAGCAGACTTGCAAAACAAAACAGCCTGTATATACACAGGCTGTTTTCAGGATATTTCTGTCTATTAGAAATCTAGCAAGGCATCTCTGCGCCTTTGCGTGAGTAATACCACCAGGTGATGGCCATGCAACTGATGTAGAAGGCAATGAAAACATACAGTGCCATATCAGGTGCGCCCGTCATTTTGATGGAGGTGCCAAAGCTTTGTGGAATAAAGAAACCACCGTAGGCACCGATGGCACCAGAAAAACCCAGCACGGCGGCAGATTCTTTGGCGGCATCCAGCCGGGCTTGTTTCAAGGCAGGCTCGCCCTTGCCTTTCGCTGCACGTTCACGATCCAGCTGGAAAATGACCGGTATCATGCAAAAGGTTGAACCGTTTCCCAAGCCGGTCAAAATGAACATGACGATAAAGGACACAAGAAATGGCATGAACTGATGCTCATGCAAGGCTGGCAAAATACCTGCGACTATCGTGATGGCCATGGCGACGAATACCCAGAATGTCAATCTGGCACCACCGACCTTGTCAGAAATCATGCCGCCAATTGGCCTGGCCAGTGCGCCAGCCAAAGGACCAAGGAAGGCAAATTTCACGACATCAATTTCTGGGAACTGCGCCTTGATCAACATCGCAAAACCGGCAGAAAAACCAATGAAAGAACCAAAGGTACCGATATACAACCAGCACATCAGCCAATTGTGCTTACGCTTGAAGATCACCGCCTGATCAGCAAACGAGGCTTTGGCCGAAGCGATATCATTCATGCCAAACCAGGCCATCAGCGTTGCCACCACAATAAACGGTACCCAGATAAATCCGGCATTCGCCAGCCAGAACATAGTGTCTGCACCAGTTTTGGCGTTATGAAACAAGAAACCATCACCAGATACACTAACG
This sequence comes from Undibacterium sp. Di26W, assembly GCF_049340265.1. Lineage (NCBI taxonomy): Bacteria > Pseudomonadati > Pseudomonadota > Betaproteobacteria > Burkholderiales > Oxalobacteraceae > Undibacterium > Undibacterium sp. Di26W. The sequence goes on along the minus strand of NZ_JBMPOR010000004.1, from coordinate 130,151 downwards.
CCAAACATGGCAGAAGAAATCACCAGTGGGGTGGCAAACTGCACCACAGAGACGCCAAGATTACCGATACCGGCGTTCATGCCGGTTGCATAACCTTTGCGTGATTTCGGAAAAAAGAAACTGATATTCGCCATGCTGGAACTGAAATTTCCACCACCCAAACCGCACAGCAGGGCCAGGATCAGCAAGGTCGAATAACTGGTCGTCGGATCTTGCAAGGCAAAGCCCATACCGATAGCAGGAATCAACAAACTTGCAGTGGAAATTGCGGTCCATTTACGGCCGCCAAATACGGGCACCAGGAAAGAATAGAAAATTCGCAAGGTCGCGCCTGACAAAGCAGGCAAGGCCGTCAGAAAGAATAGTTGATCCTTGCCGAAATGAAACCCGGCCTTGTCCAGATTAGCCGCTACCACGCTCCATAGCATCCATACTGTAAATGCCAGCATCAGACTGGGAATGGAAATCCATAAATTTCTATTCGCAATCGAACTGCCTTCCTTGCGCCAGAACTCAAGATTCTCTGGCTCCCAACGGTTTAATACATGGCTCATCATATGCTCCTGATTTTTAAAAAAACTTTTAAAACAATTTTATGTTTAGGACTTACGCAAAATTGTCCCAGCAAGGCTATCGCCTTAGGAAACCTTCCTTGCAGGGAAGGTTCGTTATGTCGGCAGGCAACGTGTTGCCTGAAACCCCGACTTCACCGCAGCGACGAAGACAGTACGAATAGTACGGCGAGGAGTTGCAACGCAGCTGGGGCGATTTTTCGTAAGTCCTTCAGGCGGGCATCGCCGCCTGGGCAGCCAACATGCCCTCCCTGCGAAATTGGAAATGCATCCATACCAGGGATACACAGACCGTGCCGTACAACAGCATGAAACAGGAACTGCGCACACCGGTTATGTCGACAATGGCACCGAACAAGACCGGCAAGATAAAGCCGCCCAGACCGCCCGCCAATCCAACCACGCCAGATACGGCACCAATATTGCTGCTGTAGTCATCCGATATAAATTTGAAGACAGATGCCTTACCCACCGCCATCGCAATACCAACGACAAACAGGATGGCAGTGAACATCAACGGTGTAAGACCTATATGAAATGTCTGCATGCCGTTGATGGTTTTGATCGTGAAGTCAGTTTGTGGATAAGACAGCAAAAAGAAGGCAACCCAGCACGCCCACATGACCCACCATGTCACTTTATAGGCGCCAAATTTGTCGGACAACCAGCCGCCAAAGGCACGCAGGACACCGCCAGGCAAAGAGAAACAGGCAGCCAGCAAGGCCGCGCTCTTGATGTCAAAGCCATATTCGGTCACGTAGTATTTGACCATCCACAAACTCAGCCCGACATAGCCGCCAAATACGACGGAATAGTACTGGCAATAACGCCAGACTTTGGGGTCTTTCAGCATTTTCAGCTGGGCCAGAAAGCTGATATTTGATTTGACGTTATGACTGGGATCGGTGGCAGAGGACACCCAGAATATCAAGGCAGCAGCCAGCATCATGACGGCGTACACCTTGGGCACCAGCGTCCAGCCTGCTGCTGCGATCAATGCCGGTGCAATGAATTTATTTACTGCCGCGCCCGAGTTACCAGCCCCAAATATACCCATGGCCAGGCCTTGCCGCTCTTTCTTGAACCAGCGTGCGACGTATGGGGTACCAACAGAAAAAGAACCACCGGCCAGGCCAACAAACAAGCCCAATACCAGGAAATGCCAGTAAGCCGTTGCATAGCTGATCAGGTAAATCGGCACGACCGTAAACAACATCAGCAAGAACAGGACGATGCGACCACCAAAGCGATCCGTCCAGATACCAAGCGGCACGCGTATCAGCGAACCGGTCAGCACCGGCATCGCCGTCAGCAGGCCAAATTCCGTTTCGTTGAGATGCAATGCCGCCTTGATCGGAATGCCGATCACGCCAAACATCATCCAGATGGTGAAACATACAGTGAACGCCAGCGTGCTGGAACCCAGCACCGAATAGGCTTTGCCCTGACTAGCCATGACAGCTCCTTTTGTTTTTATAGGTGCTATCAGCTTAAGGACTGCTGGCTTATTTAGAAATTCCTCTGACGGTGATTATTCAAGATGCATAAGGAGAGGGCTTTTATCCAAAAGAACTAGTTCTTCCAACTTTCAGTTTTCTCGCCAGCAAATCATGCATGCCTGTCTCTTGAGCAAAGCAAGCCAAAGCCAAAACAAAGGCCGCAACTATCAAAGTCAAACAGCCAGCACAAGCCCACTTACACTTTGTTGCGTATTAATATAAAACACACAATTAATTGATTGACGTGGTTTTTGACGTCATGCACCATCATCTGGCTTGATGCAGCAATTGTGCTCTGGCTTTATGCTCTGGGCGTGTTGGCCTGCAGCTTTGTTCATCCACGATATTCAACTCATTGGCTTACATGAAAAAACCTACTACCTCTGGCGCTCTTCGTTTGTTGTCAGCAAGTCTGGCACTGTCCTGCCTGGCAGCACCCGTGCTGGCGGCAGATTACAATCCTTACCCCAAGGCCGGTATTTATGACGCCAGCGATAGCGGTTTTGAGCGTTTGCTGACGGTAAAGCCCGACGGCAAATTCACACTGGAAGTTGCTGAAAAAGGCAAGCCTGGTAATTTACGTAGTGGCACAGGCGAAGGAAAACTGGCTGATGCACCAGGCGGCTGGAATTTTAGCGAAGGCCGTTGCACGATGACCTTGAAACGCGCTGCCGGCGGCATGCAATTACATGTAGAAACCTGTGCCAGCGCCTGGGGCGATGTGCCATTTGATGGCAAATACAAATATCAGGGTGAAGAAGTAGCCGCACCTGCAAAGGCGACGCCCGCGGCTGTCGTCGCACCAGCGCCAAAAGCCACGGTGCCGGTTCTTGCAGCGCCAGCACCCACAACTACGCCGCCTCCTGCAAACGGTCCGTTGCCATCCCGCAAGGAGCTATTGGAAAAATGGTCGTCTATTGGGGGCGATACAATTGCCGGAAAAAGTGTGCTGTTCATGGCCAAGTCCAACGGCAACATAGCGCCAGACACCACGCTGGAGGCATTTTCGATTGCTGCTTTTGTCATAGACACGACCAGTGACTATCAGGCGCTTTCTGCTGCTGAAAAAGCCAAGTCACCGCTACAGTTGATCACCATTCCCCTGCCAGCGACCAGCGCCAAGGAAGGACTGGAATTCGAGACTGACTGTGTCTTTGGCAAATCTGACAAAGTGATTGCAATCAATGTCGCCAGCCAGGCAAAAGGAAAACCCGTGGTACGCAAACGTACCAGTGCCTGGATGGTGGATAACAACTTGCAGGCAGTAGAGATAAAACCGGCCAGCAAAGCCAAGTGTCCGCGCGTCGCTGCCGGGTATTGAAATACGCAAACCTGGAAGTGAGCGCAACAAATTGAGAATGGCACCTGCGGGTGCCATTTTTTTGCCCCCATCCTGTCAACGACCGTGGGACAGCTTGTATCTGTACCTGGCTTCTGTAGCAAGCGCGCCATCACCCATGTCGACCGGATGACTACTTGCCGGATGCTGTCCCGGTTGTTTTGCTGGTCGCTTTGCTGGTCGCTTTGTTGGTTGCTTTGCCGGTCGCTTTTGCACCCGCTGTTGCAGCAGGTTTGCCGGATTTGGCCAGCGGCTTGCTTGTGGTCGTGGCTTTTGCCTTGCTGGCAGTAGTTGGCTTGGCTGTTCTGGTCGAGGTCGCCGCTTTTGTTTTGCTCGTTTTGGCTACCGGTCTGGATTTAGGTGTGGGTGCGGCTACAGGGGCGGCGCTGTCATCTGCTTTGATGCCTGGCGGTTCGCCTTCCATGGCTTTGCTGACGGCTTGCTTGAATTGTTCCTGCAATAGTCCCCACCATGCAGCGGGATTGACGAACTGGGCACTGGCGTCGGATTGCACGGGGTTTTCTGCGGGTTGCGCTTCAGGTTTTTCTTCTTCCTGACTGGTCGCAGACGCCAGCGTTTCTGGCGGCATGTCATCCGCCAGCTCGTCCACTTCTTCATCCGGGTCTGGTTCCGGTTCTTTGGTAGTGGCTGGGTGCATGGGCCAGTCAGCATGGCTGGTGCTGGCTTTCGTATTACTTGTGGTAGCGCTGCTGCCGTCAGCATGGGTATTGCCGGCGGCACCAAAATTTGCCGCAGCCTGCTCAGCCATGGCACCAGCCTGCTGTGCGTGCTGGGCAAAACTTTCGCCCAGCGACTGCAGAGCAGCGATGGTAGCGCGCTGCACTTCCAGCGCCTGTATTGTCCCACGCAGCATATTCATGTTGACGGTCAGCCAGGATTCCACGGTCTTCAAGTCCTGGATTTTTTTATCCAGCTCATCGAGCGACATCGGTGGCGCCACCATGCCCGGCACCTGCATGCTGCCCCAGAGTTTTTTGACAAAAGAAAGCGTATCGCCCATGGCATTCATGCCGGGGATTTCTGTACCAGAAAATGGATTACTCATGAGTTTCTTCCTTAGATTTTTCCAGCAGATATAAATAGGGGCTCTTAGAACGTGTTTACGATCTGTAGCGAGCGAGCGTTCGTGCATCAGCGGGGTAACGGTAACAAAAACGCAGCGCAAAAAGCAGAATGTACTTAAGTACATGAGCATTTTGAGCAGCGCATGAGCCCCGCGTGGACTCCGATTGCGCCCGCGCAGTAAGATCGTAAACACGTTCTTACATCTTAGTCATCTTGCATGAGCTCGGCAAGGCAGTCAATCGCGCATCGAAATAACGTTCAGTCTTGAAGCCATAACCACTACCTTCATTATCGAAGCGCACACCATTTTCCCCCTTTTTTTGCATGACGGATACATACAAAGGCTGTATCAGTTGATGGTCTTCCGCACGCATAAGGGCGTTATGAAAGGCATTTTTGTACTGAGCACCTTCCATGGTACGGGCAACGGCAGTCGCCTCGGTGGATTTGGCTTTTTCTATGGCACTGGCCAGCATCTCTATCATGACTTGCATGCGCAGGTGCACATAATCATCACGGGGATCAGGATAACGCTGGCGGAACTGGCGGTAAAACGCATCGCTGTCTGTGCCACCGGCATTCGGATGCCATTCAGCAACCGCCCTGACCCGGCCTATACCGGCGTCGGCAATGGCGGCGGGTGCACCCAGGCCATTGCCGTAAAAAGTATAAAACTTCAGCACCATGCCAGCATCTTTGGCGGCTTTCACCAGCAAGCTCAGATCATTACCCCAGTTGCCGGTGATCACAGCATCGGCACCGCTGGCTTTGATCTTGGCGACATAGGGAGCAAAATCCTTGATCTTGCCTATGGGGTGCAAGTCATCACCAACGATAGTGATATCCGGGCGTTTTTGAGCCAGCATGCTGCGTGCCGACCTCGCAACCTGGCGGCCAAAACTGTAATCCTGGCCGATCAGATAGATTTTTTTGGCCCTGCTGTCATCCTTGATGACCTCGGTCAGGACATGCATGCGCATGTCGGCATTGGCATCAAAACGGAAATGCCAGTAGCTGCATTTTTCATTGGTCAGTACCGGGTCAACCGCTGAATAGTTAAAAAACAACACCCGGTTATCCGGCGTGCGCTGGTTATGCTTGTTGATGGCATCCACCAGCGCCAGCGCAACGGCAGAACTATTTCCCTGCACTACAAAGGGAATATGCTGATCAGTCAGGTGTTTGAGTGCAGTCAGGGATTCTTCCACGCCCTGTTTATTGTCGAAACTGCTTAATGTCAGTTGGTGTAGGCCATCGGGCAGGCGCACGCCACCACGGGCATTCACGCGATCGATGGCAATCTGCAGGTTTCTTTGCACCGCTTCGCCAGCATTGCCAAATGCACCACTAAGGCCATCGATCATGCCTATGCGCACTGGCGGTAAAATTTTGGCGCCGGTGCTGGTGTTAGTATTGGCCTGCAGTGATTGCGCTGCTGCCAGACTGCTTATTAAAAGCAGGGCAGCAAACATGGCAGCCCTTAAATATGATTTCTTTAGTACGGTCATTCAAATTTTCCTCCAGAACACGCTTGTGGGGCTAAGCATGAGAAAATGCGGCGCATCCTGCACAACACTATTAACTGTTTCTTGCAATAAAGATAGCATTCTACCCTCTTGCTGGCGTGGCCCGGTCATCCTTATGGTGACTGCTGCGTTTACCATTTTGTGATGAACCCAACTTTCAAACCTGCAGACTATAGCCTGCTCAACCGTCAGGGCCTGGCATTTTGTGCCTTGGCCCTGCTGTTGCACCTGCTTGTGCTGTTCAATTTAAACAACACACCGGTGGTCGGCAAACCTCTGCATACTGAACAAATAGTGCGGGTACATTTGCGTGAAAGTGTGGCACCAGCACCGGAAGCAGCCCATACAAACCCCACCCCCACAACGGCCAGGCTCAGACCGGTATCCGCAGCCACCCGCACGCACACCACACCATTCGTGCAAGCGCAGGACAAACCGCCCCTCCCCGTTTCTGAGGTAATGGAAAAAACCAGCCTGCCCGTGCCGGATACAACAGCGCTACTGACAGACAACACGCCGCCTATAGAGGTCGCCAGGGAGACACTGCCAGCACCGGCAAAGCCAGCCGCCGAAGGTGAGCCAGCCTATGCGGTACGGCCGCCGCCAACTGGTGCCATCATGATGCGTATCGTGCGTACAGAAAACAATCGCCATCCCGTCAATGGCCAGGGCGAAATACACTGGGATTTCGAAAACGGGCAATACAAGATGCGCGTCGAAGCGTCACTGAATCTGCTTATTACCTCACTGAATCTGTATACCCTGCGCAGTGAAGGCAAGCAGGACAGCTATGGCATCGCGCCTGCACTCAGCACCGAAACCAGACGCAGCCGTAGTGAAACGGCGACGCATTTCAATCAGGATGAGCGCACCGTCAGTTTTTCTTCATCGAATAAAACCAGTAGCGTCAACCAAGGCGTACAAGACAAGGCCAGTGTCATGATGCAATTGGCTGGTATTGCTTACGCTGATCCTGAAAAATTCCAGGCCGGACGTGAAATCAGGCTGCAGGTTGCAGAAGACAGGGATGTCAGCAACTTCGTCTTTGTCGTCATTGGTCAGGAAGAAATCGATACCCCCATGGGAAAAATCATGACCTGGCATGTGAACCGCCCACCCCGGCCAGGCTCATACAATTCCAGGCTGGAAATCTGGCTGGCACCGGATTACTACTGGTATCCGGTACAGATACGCAATACAGAAAGCAATGGTGCCATCACCACCCAGACTGCCGACAAAATAATCAGCAGTAAATAAGCAGCTGTAAATAAGCAACTGTAACAACACAGAAAGATGACTATGCGTGCAATCCCCATCATGATGGCCACTCTGTTGCTGGCAAGCGCCAGTCTCAGCAGTGCGGCCCAAAGTAATCCAGGCAATGAAGCGGCGATAAAACATGCCTATAAACTGCCGCCGCCGGCAGAACTGCAATACAGTATCAAGGCGCGCCAGAGTGGCTTGTCACTCAGTGGTTCGGCATCGGTCAAGTGGCAGTATGCCGATCAGAAATACAGTATCCAGACTGAAACCCGCGCCATGCTGGTCGGCAAAATACTGGATGCCAGCAGCCAGGGCGCGATCGACGACTATGGCCTGGCACCGGATAAATTTGTCGAGAAACGCTTTGGCAAACCCGCCACCACGACCAGCTTTGAGCGCGATAGCAAAACCCTGCGTTTTACGGCGTCGGGTGAAACCTATAACCTGAAAGGTGGCGAACAGGACCGCACCAGCGCCAGCTGGCAACTGATTTCCATCGCCCGCGCGGCCGGCGACAATTTCAAGGCGGGCACAGAATGGAAAATGTTTGTTGCAGGCCGACGTGATGCCGACCCCTGGACCTTCAAGGTCATCGGCCCAGCCACCATCAAGACCCCCATGGGTGAACTGGCGGTGATCCATGTCAGCAAAGCCCCGCCGCCAGACTCCAAAGACCAGCAACTGGAATTATGGCTGGCACCTGGCATGGAATGGTATCCGGTACGTTTAAAGTTCAGCGATGCCGATGGTGATTTTGTCGATCAGGTTCTGGAAAGCGTTAAGAAAAATTAAGCATTGATTGTATGCTTATTTATCTTGCGCCTTGACGACGGTGACCGTGCATTCAGCTTCCGCCACCACCTGTGCCGATACGCTACCCAGGTAGCGGCGCAAGGCAGAACTGCCACGTGAACCGATGATGACATGGTCAACCCGGTTGCTGTGCGCATAATCCACAATGGCGGTGGCCGGGTCTGGTGCTTCCAGTACATGGAAGGTGATTTTATCGGGGTTCATGTTCAGCGGACGCGCCCAGTGCTTCAGGTCCACCAGCTGTTTCACATGGATGTTTTCACCCTGCTGTATCAGGCTGTCGTCCATGCCTATGCGGCTGATCTTGCGTATCGTCAGGCACGCCAGGCGCGCACCCGGTTCGGTCTGCAACATGCGCCGCGTGATATTGCGCAGGCTTTCTGCCAATGCTTCCGAACCGCGATTCAAGTCCAGCGCCACCACAATAATCGGGGCCTTGGCCAATTGTTCCGACACGCTGTGGGTGGGTAAAGGCTCGGCACCAGCGACCTGAAAACGTCGTTTCAACACTGACAGATAACCATCCTGGTTTTGTTTTTCTGCCCTGCCCGTCAATTGTATCTGGTCCGGATGCTGCAATAAAAAAGCCAGTTGGGCTGCGGTATCAAAGCGTGCCTGCGGTTCTACTTCCAGGCAGCGCAAGATCACTTCCTGTAGCCACAGAGGCAGCTCAGGCCGGTGGCTGCGTGGAGGAACAGGGTCACGATACAAGCGTTTTTTCAAACCAGAGACCGAGGTTGGATGACCAAAAGGTCTTTCGCCGGTTGCCAGGTGATACAGCAATACCCCCAGCGAAAACAAGTCACTGCGCGGTTCATTGCGTATACCCATGACTTGCTCGGGCGAAATATATGGACCGGTACCCATGGGCAGGCGGAATTCTTCATCCAGCAAATCCGGCAGGCGGTCATGTCGCGACAGGCCAAAGTCGATCAGCACCGCTGTTCCGTCCGGGCGGAACATGATATTGCTGGGTTTGATATCAAGATGAATCACATGCTGTTTATGCAGGTCTTGCAAGGCATGCGCAACCTTGATACCGACCGCCACCACTTCGTCGACCGGCAAAGGTGCCTGCTCGAAACGGCTGCGCAAAGAGGTACCGGCAATCTGTTCCATGACGATATACGGCTGGGCATCAAAATCACCCGCAGCAAAATAGCGTGGCACATGCTGGCCCTTGAGCTTGGGCATGATCATCTGCTCGACTTCAAAAGCAACTATCGCAGTCGGGTCTTCACTGGAATACAGCAAGGGCACTTTCATGATCAGCGGAAACGGCTGGCCAGTATCCTGCGTTGCCGGATGCCGTTCACGCAGATCGCTGACGCGCCATAACGCTGCCATGCCACCGGTGTGCAGCTTTTCTTCGAGGCGATAACCATCGAATTCCATGCCGGCTTGCAGGGTGTGCGGACTGCCCTGGCTCATCGTGCCTGCTCTGGTCTGCGGATGTTTTGCATGGTGGTGCTGTCCATCCTAGTTGCCGTTGATCAGCCTGTGGCCCAGCGTGGGTGGCAAACCGGCACTGATAATTTTCTGGCAGGCGGTTTCGGTGTCATAGGGGATGCGGTAATACGTCAGCTCCTGGCTATCGGTATCAAAAGTGGCATAACAGGCGGCCGGGTTGCCATCGCGTGGTTGTCCGGCAGAACCAGGTATCACCAACCAGCGGCGCTGCTTGCTCAAAGGTATGCCTTCTTCCGGCGTCGGCAGGAATTCACCGGTCTTGCCAGTCAGGCTCAGGTGAAACAGCGTGGGCATGTGGACATGTCCGCAAAAGGTGATGCTGGCCTTGGTCGCATGCATGCTGCGGGTGGCCTCCATGACGCCATCGATATATTCCCATTTTTCCGGTGCCCAGGCATTGGCATGCACGAACAGGATGTCTTCCCATTCGATGCGATACGGCAACTGTGCGATGAATTCCAGTTGATCGGGACGCAATTGTTCCTTGGTCCAGTCCACCACCTTGCGCGCTGTCGGATTCATACCCTGCTTGTCGCCAGGCAACAAACCTGCATCATGATTACCTATCAGCGCCCACGCACCCTGGCGTACATAGTCCATGACGGTATCCAGCACCCAGCCTGGGTCAGCGCCATAACCGACCAGATCCCCCAGGAAGGCATAGCGCGTTGCCTTTTGCTGTTGGGCATGCGCCAGGCAAGCCTCTACGGCTTCGCGATTGGCGTGCAGGTCTGTCAGGATAGCTATCAGCATGGGAGATCATTCAGTGGTTCAAGTCTTCATTGTAGACCCACTAACTAACTTCACGCTTACAAATCAATTTTCGCTCATGGCAAACTCACCGGCACGGTACTTTTCATAACCGCGCGCGCGCAAAGTACAGGCCGGGCAGGTGCCACAACCATGGCCCCAGGGATGCATGTCACCACGCTGGCCCAGGTAGCAAGTATGCGTATCTTCACGTATCAGATCGACCAGGGCGCTGCCACCCAGTTGTTCTGCCAGTTGCCAGGTCTGGGCCTTGTTGATCCACATCAGCGGAGTTTCCAGTTTCAGGCGGGTATTCATGCCCAGGTTCAGCGCGACCTGCAGCGCCTTCATGGTGTCGTCGCGACAATCCGGGTAGCCCGAAAAATCAGTCTCGCACATGCCACCGACCAGCACGTTCAGGCCACGCCGATATGCCAGAGTGGCCGCAGTCAGCATGAACATCAGGTTACGGCCCGGCACAAAAGTGTTTGGCAAACCGTTGTCCTGCATTTCTATGGCGATGTCTTCTGTCATGGCGGTATGTGACAGTTGCGCAATCAGGCCCAGGTCTATCATGTGGTCGTCACCCAGGCGCTGCTGCCATTCGGGTGAGAATGCCCGCATTTTTTCTATCAAGGTGGGACGCACTGTCAGTTCTATCGCATGCCGCTGGCCATAATCAAAGCCTATGGTTTCCACATGCGCATAATGCGATAAGGCCCAGGCCAGACAGGTGGCAGAATCCTGCCCGCCGCTAAACAGAACCAGGGCACGGTCATTGGTGGTTATTTTGTTCATAGTTCATCGAAAAATAAGGTAAAGCCATTGTAAAAGAATGAAACACTTTGTATAACAACAGACCTTGATGGTAAGGTTCTATTGAAAAATATAGTAGGCTTATCGTGAATTCCAAAACTCATTTTATGAGTTCCCCCGGCATAATAAGCCAACGTGCCTCTCGTGCAAGCCCATGAGCTTTTATAAAAAATTTCTGTCTTCTTCCATTTTATCGGTCATCGATCAGGGCATGCTCAGTGCCCTGAATTTTGTCATTGGCATTTTGCTCATGAATCTGGTGACAAAAGATGACTATGGCCTGTACGGTCAATTGTACGCTGGTGGTTTGCTGGTAGGCTTGATTGTCGATTCCTGGATCGCCGGGCCACTGACCACGGTGGCTTCTTCGGTGCACGGTGACACCCGCAAATCCCTGTTGCGCCATTACTGGTACCGGCAGGTCAGCTGGACGCTGATGATGGGGGTGATTGCCTTTGTCATCGTGGAATTTTTTCCGGTGGCGACACACTACAGCGACAAGAGCTGGATACTGGGCCTCGCTTTTGCCGCCTATCTGTTCGGTAATGGCATACGTGAATATGGACGCACGGTCGGCTTTATCCAGTCAGACATCATCTCTGTACTGCGGCAGGATGTGTTGTATGTGAGCCTGGTGGCCGGTGGCCTTACTGCCCTGTATTTCAGCCATCATTTTGATCTGATCACGGTATTTGCACTGCTGGCGGGTTCATCATTTCTGTGCACGCTGGCCAGTCGTCAGCATTTCCTGGCGCATACATCCAGCGATGCCGAGGCACACGCCAAAGAAGAAATCCAGCAGGCCATGGCTGCCCACCATGAAACCATACGTGGCCATGGACGCTGGGCGGTATCGGGCGGTATCGTCGGCTGGTTATCGAATTACAGTTATGTGTATTTGTCGGGTGCCTGGCTGGGTGTCGCTGCGATTGCGGACCTGAATGCATCGCGGCTGATGCTAATGCCTATTCCACTGGCAGTCGCGGCCTGGTCACGGGTGGCACGACCAGAAGCCAGCCGCCTGATGGCAGAGAGTAACTGGCGCGGCTTGCGCAGGCTGACCCTGTTTTCCATCGCCGGCATAGAACTGGTGGTAGTCGCCTATGTCGCTTTGCTGTTGACGGCACTGCCATGGCTGGAGGGACATGTCATCAGCGCCAAATACAGCGGACTTGACCCGATGGTCATGCTGTGGGGCGGCTATTTCGCTATCAATGCCGCCCGCTGGGTCGGGACTTCATGGCTATCCAGCGGTGGCGCTTACAAGGAAATGTTTTTCCTCGGCAGTGTCACCCTATTCCTGGTATTGCTGATCACTGCATTCAGCATTCCCAGAATGGGCGCGCCCGGTGCCATCCTGGCCCTGATCGTGGTCGAGATTTTTGAACTGGTGGTGGTCTGGCGTTTTATTTTGCCGCGTTTGCAGAGGCAGCGTTAAACCGCTTGTGCAAATGCTTGCTGATTAAATCTGCCAGTGCGCTCTGGGCCCAGCGCGGGGTAAAGGTATGATCTGCCCCATTGAAAATTTCCAGTCGTATGCGTTCACTGTGGCCCAGCAGGCTGGCGTGCCGGCCTAGCTGTTCTGTCATGACATCCACCGCAGTGTCACTGGCGTCATAGATCAACAAGAGTTCTGTGCCGCGTGCTTCCATGTTACGGAAATTGCGTGCGACCCGTCCCAGCAATAAATTATTATGCGTCAGGCTTGTGACCAGCAATTGCCATTGGGTGCGCAAACGCTTGCCTATGCGGCGCAACATATTGCCAGCGATCTGAGGAAAATCCACCTGCCCTTTGCACACCCGTTTCCAGGTATCGGCTTTGGCCAGCGCTTGCAGATAATAGTGGCTGGACTTGATGGTGTTTTTACGGCGGGCATCGATGGTATCGCCTTCCTGCCAGCGGTAGGTAAGCTGATTCATCAAGACCAGACCGCTGACCCGCTCATCATCCAGCCCGGCCATATACGACAGGTAGGCCCCCGAACAGAGACCGGCCAGCACAAATGAAGGACTATGGTATTTGCCCTGCATGAAATACATGGCACTGCTGACATCATCCACACCTGCGGCTGCATGGACATCGTTTTCCCTGTCATCCGGCGTCGCCTTGCTATAGCCTATGCCGGACTTGTCAAAACGCAGAACATGAAAACCGTAGCTGGCCAGGGTACGTGCCAGCGTCACATATAAACGATGATTGCCAACATGATGATTGGCACCGATATTGCACAACACCACGGCAGGCAAAGCCTTGGGGTCGGCCCCGGCCTGATGGCTGACGATGCCAAACATGCCCTCAAATTCAAGCAATTCTTCTTCGATGACCTGGCTGTTAAACGCGATGCTGGCAACATCGCGGGTCACCGCATAGGGCCGGCTGTCAATGCTGGCAAGCGGGAAGTAACGGCTCAGCCAGTCTTGCATGGCGGCCCATACAGCCATCGGCACCACGGTATCGTGTGCGTCTTCAGTCATCATGGCGGCATAGCCGGGCAAATCGGATACATGCAGGGCGTGGTCATGGTGATACCAGGCATTCACCAGTTTGGCTTCCTGGCCACTGACGTCGTCACGGGCCTGGATAAACACGGGCATGGCCGGTGCCGGCATCTTCAGCAGATCCAGCTTGCCCAGGCTGCTGCGGGTGGCGGCGCTGAATTCATAGCCGGTCAGTTCATCGTCGGTGACTGTATGCGCCGGGTCACGTGCCTGATCCAGATCAACATCTGCCTGCAGGCCATTCATGTCACTTATGCTGCTCATGTTACGCAAGACCAGCATTTCACGCGCATACGCACGACCAGAAATCACCGGTGCCATCAACAGCATGGCCCTGGCATCAATCTCATGCGCCACACTGGCAGCCAGCAAGCCACCCAGGCGCAGGCCAAACAGGGCGATATGCTGCACACCTGCCATTTTCCGCAATTGCGCTGCAGCCTGACGAATATTTTCTTGCCACAGGCCGATTCTGTCGGTGAGCACATCGACATCGGCCGCATCACCGGTATTGCTGTAATCAAAAAAGAAGACATCAAACCCGGCCCTGGCAAGCTGGTTGGCCAGGTGCCTGTAGGCGAGGTAAGAGACCATGTATTCATGACCAAAAGGCGGACATAAAACCACACCGCACTGACGGCTGCCACCGGCGTCGCGCAATTTTGCCGGGTGATACCAGCCCAACATGGGGCTGGCCTCATCACCAAACCAGCTTGCTTGTGGTGAATACAGGATATCTTTGCTAGGATACAGTTGTGTTGCCAAATCTGCCGCCCGCTAATGAGGAATCCGCACCTGGACATAGCCCTGTGCATTCAATGCCTGCACTTGCCCGGTCTGGATTTGTGTGCCACCCGTGGCGCGCAGGATGACCTGCTTTTCACTCGCAGGGGCCAGATGAAAATAATTGTCGTCAGGCAGCCAGCCTGGAATTTGTATTGCCACCGCCTGCGCCATTTTCTGGGTACTCAGATGCAGCACCAGATTGCCCTCTTCTGACATGACGCAATGCGCTTGCAAACCCAGGTCGGCCACCTGGGCAAACTGCTGCCCGCCAGGAAAATGAAAATCGCTGGCAAGCACCTGTGCACTGCCGGCACGGTAAAGCTGCGCCACCGCCACATCATGTCCAGCCGGACCAAAGCGATAGGCATAGGTGGTATCCATGAAGTGCGGCAACAGTGCATAATCCCGTACGCTGATCGCGGCATGGGCAGCGACCTGCACGCTGATGCGGCCGTGTGCAATGCGATTTGTCCCATGGCGGTACAGGCTGAGTTCCAGTTCAGCTTCCAATGCCTGCGCAGTGTCATTCACTACATGCAAGGCCAGACCGTTCAAGCCTTCATCAGTCGTGAATACAGTCAGCGGTGCCATGGCGCGTTTCAAGTAATAATAAGCAGCCTTGGGTTTGCCATGCGCATCTAACACGCCCCAGCCTGCACCTGGCCTGAGGTCGCGCCAAAACCAGATCAGCGCACCATGACAGCTTGAACCGGCACGCCGCCATTCGGCCATGGTGCTGGCCATGACTTCGCCGCTGGTCGTGCGCGCCAATGCCAGATAACGCTGCTGATCTGCACAGCGCAAGCCTGCAGGATCGACCTGATACAAGCCCGCCATATAATGATCGCGCACGTCTTCAAAATCCCAGTTGCTGCCATTGTCACGCGGTATGCCCAACTTCCAGGCAGGATGCGGTCCCACTGTCTCACCATTTTCCAGCATGCTGTCCAGCAAATCATCATCAGGCATATTGGAAAAACCCAGGCATTCCGAAGTGAAGCGTACGTCGCTACGACGGGCATCTTCCAGCGGACGTAAATAGGCACCGACACCAAAATAATGGGCAACACCGCTATCCAGCTGGAAAGGCATGACACCACCGCTGGGGCTGGATGGCCAATACTGCACATCAGGCCGCATTTGCAGGCATAGCGCCGGCAAAGTCTGCGCAAAGAAATCATTGCGCCACCATTCTGCTGGCTGCCCCAGCATGGCAGCCTGTTGTTCCACCTCGCTATTGCCGCAGACGACGGCAATACACGGCGACACCTGAGTGCGTTGCAGGAACTGTTGTACTTCCAGAGTGATACTGGCAGCAAATTCCGCATCGTTCACCGGATAATCCATATTCGCGAACATGCAGTCTTGCCAGACCAGGATACCCAGTTCATCACAGAACTGGTAAAACTCCGCTGTCTCATACACCATGGTGCCGACCACGCGCAGCATATTCATGCCGGCGTCACGCGCCAGACTCAGCATGTGGCGTAGGTCGCTGGTTTCGTTTTGCAGCGAGATCACATCCACCGGTGTCCAGCAGGCACCACGGCAAAAAACGGAGACATCATTCACATACAGATGGAAATCGCCATCACGCTGATCGACCCTGATCTGCCTGAAACCGGTACGTCCAAGTTTCAGTACCTGGCTGTGATCAGCAGTTTGAATCTGCAATTCCAGCGCATACAAGGTCACCTCACCATGGGTATGCGGCCACCATTTTTTGACTTTCGGCAGGCGACACAGGCCAAGAATGCGATAACAGTTTTCACCCAGGCTTTGCCACTTCAAGGCTGCTGTCTGTTCACCTATCTTGATGAAGCAGGACGAAATCGCTTGCAGGCTGTGCACCGTCAATTCGATTTCCAGCATACCATCTTCACCGTCCAGCCGGCTGGTCAGTTGTTGGTCGATAATCCGTACTGGGCTTTGCAATTCCAGGACAACCGGACGATAGGGGCCGACCGGTGCAACGGATGGTGACCAACCCGGCATGCGCCCCAGCAGACTGGTGCGCAACCAGCGCAATTGCTGCTGTTCGACTAGCCTGGTTTTCCAGCGCGGACGCGGACGACGCTGCGCCAGTTGGGCATTCAAGGCCAGAAAGCGCATACTCAAACGGCCTTTACCACTGATCCTGTGCGCGGCCAGATCAAGACGGTGCGCGATGAACATATTCTCGCTGCGCAAGACCAGGCTGTCATTCCAGTACACTTCAGCATGAGTCGCCAGGCCTGCAAAATGCAGACAGGCAGCGTTATCGGGCAAATCCAGATCACAAAAATACCAGACATCGACTTCATCGAAATTGTCTTTACCATACACAAACTGTCCCGTTGCCCGCAATGCGCCGGCGATGGTGCCGGGCACTTGCGCTGGCAAACAGACCAAGCCAGCCACCTGCAATGCCGAAGGTAACACCTGGCTGCCACTGGCAAGCTGTATGGCGTGCCAGTTTTCTGTCAGGGGCATAAGCGTCTGCTGGGTCATATCCGCACTATCATCCGTTCACCAGACTACGGTCCAGGGCATCCATGCCTTGCTGCCAGTGCAGCGCCAGTTGTTCCAGCAGCGGTGCCAGGTCCACGGCTTTTTTGCTCATGACGGCGCGCGCGGTTTTCAGCAACAGGGTTTTGGTGAGATCGGATATCGCTTCAAATTCTGTCGCTGCCGCGTCAAACTGCAAGGGCTGATGTTGTTGTAGCCAGCGCAGATAATGGGCACCCAGGCTAAAGCCCGCCCCCAGTTGGCGCAGACAGGCAAAGGCATAAGCATGATAGGCCGCCATGCCTTCTTCCTTCAACTGTTCTACGTCGCGTAAAAACACAGGCTGGAAGCGGCTGACAGGATTATTGCAGGGGCGTCTGGCCAGGTATTTGCGCAAGAGCGGCAAAGAAATGGCCGCCAGCTCTGCGTCTGTCCTGTGCTGCACATGATCCAGTCGCACAAATTCGGCAAACAGTGGCATGAAGGCCGGGTCATGCGGTTTGTCCACCCGGAAGATTTCGACAAAGTCTTCACCCTGTAACTCATGATAACCGCTGTTATGGAAATAGCCGAGCTTGTGGTTTTCCAGATCGATCTCTTGTATCGCTATGGTGGTCTTGACGTGATTGCTTCGATAATCAGTACCGGCAGTATCTGGCAGGTAAAAAGAATCCGTTTCTGTCAGCACCAGACGGCCAAGCTCCAACTGGGTGCCTGCATTGCTAAGCAAGCCACGCCAGACATTCAGTTCCTGCACATCGATACCGTACAGGGCGTACAGGTCTTCGTGCGGCGGTTTGTAGAAGGTCCACTGGTCGCCATCAAAATCATTGGCGAACACCATGGGCAGGCAGGCCAGCGGATTCAAGCCTTGCGCATGCAAGACTTCTACCCATACATCGATATAACAATTGGTTTCGGCCCAAGCACGATCCGCACCATGCAAGGCATGTGGCCGGTATTCACTGGCGAGAAATTTTGGTAAAGCGTGCAGGCTCATGAGCACATCATGACCACAATACGTCACGGGTAGCCTGCGGCCAGTGCTCCGGTTGCATGCCATGGGTCTTGAACAAGGCCATGACGATGCGCTCCAGGCCAAAACCCAGGCAGGCGGTGTGCGCCAGTTCACCGTTTTGCTGATAAATTTCAAACAGCTTGCCGAAATGGTCCTGGTGATAATTGAAGGAGCAGACTGCAGTTGGCCTGGCTTCGGATATCACCGGCACCAGCACTTCAAACTTCAATTGCTGTTCACGCTGATTAGCGGCCAGCATGCGGCCGCCACGACCAAAGAAGGGGTCGGAAGCCACATCCGGATGCGCAGGCAAACCCAAAGACTTTAAAATATCCAGGCCGCGCTGCAACCAGGTATCACGCCAGGCAACCACCATCTCTGGCGTACCTACGCGCACAAACTCGCGCACGCGGAAAGACTGCATGCGGGTCGGCTCTGGCGAAGGCTCATTCCTGAATACCCAGTTTTGCATATCCACCAAACGCCCTTCAGCAGGGATGGTGCCGGTAAAACTGGGGTAGACCGGATAACAGGCAGCCGGCGTCAGGCAAACTGCCGTCATGGTTTGCAAATGCGTCCAGGGGCGGCCTTCATGCACGTTTTCTATCAATTCCTTGTGCTGCGCTTCGGTGCCGGTAAAGCTGAATATGGTACCGGCCAGTTGCGGAAAAGAATCCAGATATTCACTGCGTTCCAGTACCTTGCGATCCAGGCAGGGTGGGAAAGACATCCTGGTCGCGCCATCATTGACGGCCACACGACTGACATAATCATCGAAGCGGCGCAGTACATCTTCAAACACCGGGCCCCGGCCAAAAATACCCTGCACGCCAACAGGAATGATATGGCCAGCAGCAACCAGATCCTCTGTCAGCCCTTCGGGAGAAAAATCGATAGACATCGTGCGCCTTTCCTAATCGTCTTTCAGCACCAGCAGCAGGTTGGCATTGGTCGCCAGAATGCGGTCGTTACCAACCATGATGGCAGCCGAATGCGCATCACGCAAGTGCCGGCTCATGCTGAACTTGCTGTCGTTTTTATAGCCAAGTATGCCGCAGATGGACAATGCCTTGGTGACGATCTGTGGCAAGGCCTGGGTCGCATCTATCTTCAGATTATTCATCTTCAGTGAATACGCGATCGACGTCAGGGTTCCTACTGCTGCATCGTCGGCAACCGACAATTGTTCATATTCAGTCAGGCAGGCTTGTACCGATGTACGCAGGCTCTGCATCATGCTGACCAGTTCTGCCAGACGCAAAGCTGTCGGTGGCACAGTACCGGGATTGGCGCGGGCCTGGCCACGGACAAAAGCCCTGGCCTTGTTGACCGCCGCTGCGGCACAACCCATCCAGCAACCGCCCCACAATAAATGCGATACCGGCACTACGGTCTGTGCCGACATATCACCAAAGGGTGCATCTATGATCTGCGCCGCATCGCCACTGGATGTCATCAGGAAAGGCGGGCTGCAGGTGCCACGCATGCCCATGGTATCCCAGCCAGCTTTTTGTTCCAGCGTGTAATCAGCCTTACGTACCAGTATCAATGACTGGTCACTGTTTGCCGCTTCAGGATTGCGTCTGGCGGTCACCAGCAAATCATCGGCCTGCGCGCCATAAGAAATGGTGGTGGCATCCTTGATCAGCCTGAAGCGTTCGCCAGTCACTTCTACCGCGCAATTGCTACGACGCATTTCACCACCGACACCAACTTCCGAAGTCACCGATGCGATCAGGTATTGATGCGCGACCAGTTCACGCAGATAATTCCTGTACCAGTCACTATGCATGGCATGGCGCACGATACTGATGACCTGTATCTGATGCATGGCAAAAATCATTGCCGTCGCTGCACACTCACGCGCCAGAATTTCGACAATATCGACCAGTTCTGTCAGGCCAGCGCCACCGCCACCGAGTTCCACTGGTACATAGGCACTCAACAATTTTTCACGTTTCAGGGCATTCACGGCTTCAATGGGAAAACGGGCTTCCTTGTCCACAGCATCGGCATAGGGTGCTGTAAATTCTTTTGCCACCAGCCTGGCAGCCTGCCGCAGCGGGGATGAGGTATCCATGTCAGGCAGTCAATTCTTGTACGGCGGTGTGTATCGCATTGATGCTTTCAAACACACTGCGCTTCAGCATACGGTCCGGAAATTCGAGATCAAATGCATCTTCCAGCGCCAGCATGACATTCACACTCGCATGCGACGTCATTCCGGCTTCGTACAGGTCAGCATCGTCGTTCAGGGTATCCATATTGACGGCAAATTTGCCATGGTCTTGCAATACCTGACGGATTTTTTCCTTACTCATAAGCAAGCTTCCTTGTTCTAAAGATGTACCTCGTCCTGACATGCCTGTTCACACTTCCAAACAGCGATCAATAACAGGCAGGACGTGCATGATCATGCATGCCTGAAAATTAACAGCATAGCCGAATGCCCGTCAGGACGAAGTTAAATTTAGTTAAGTTTTTCTTATCGTGCGCCAAGGCAATATTGAGGCGATTACAGACGCAGCAAAGTGCAAAATAGCGCTTGCAGCACTGATCTGCATGGGCAAATCAGTAACTGCAATCAGGTTTTAAAAAAAGATTTATTTAGGATTTATTCAGGATTTATTTGGTGCGTACAATCAAGCTGCTGCTGGCATCTTCGCGATACGCATAGCCGACATGGCCTTTACGAATTTCGCCGATGAAAACCATGTTCTGGGCAATCGCTTCATGGTCATTTTTGGAGAACGGTTTCTTGTAGCGCGAAATCACGGTCGACGTGGCATCGTATTTCATGTCTTCCAGCGCAGCCTTTATTTTTTCACCTTCGGTGGCATTCGCCTGCATCAGCGCCAGGGTCAATATTCTCAGGGCATCATAGGTTTGTGCTGCAGCCACAGCCGAAGGGATGGATTTGACATTATTGAGGCGCAGATAGCTGGCCACAAAACTGCTGCTGCGGTTGCTGGCTTCATTTTCGATGAAGGTGACTGGCATACGTGCCCCTTCGGCATTATTGCCGGCCAGCTCCACAAAGCTGCGCTGTGACAGCGTCCAGGAACCGACCAGCGGCAGATTCAGCTTAGCCTTGCTGACACTGTTGGCCACCATCGCTGCTTCTGTACTGAGGCAATATAGGATGACGATCTGGGCACCGGCCTGTTTGGCGCGTGTCAATTGCGCCGTCATGTCCTGATCGCCGATCTTGAAGCTTTCTATGGCTACCGGTGTCATTTTGCGACGCTGCATTTCCGCCAGCAGACTGTCCTTGCCAAACTGGCCGTAAGGCGTTTCGTCATGCAATACCGCGACCTGGGTCAGCTTGCGTTTGTCGATGACGTCATTGAGTATCACCGCCGGTTGCAGATTGTCACTGGCCGCCAGGCGAAAAATAAAACTATTCTGAATGGCAGGCGGCATGTATTGCTTGGTCACTGCCGCACCTGTCGCGGCACTGATAATCAGCGGGATTTTCGCTTCCTGGAATATCTTGGCCGAAGGCAGCGCCACCCCGGTATTGGCAAAACCGACTACGGCCACGACCTTTTCTTTTTCTATCAACTCCTTGGCCAGTGCCACGCCGATATCCGGCTTGGCCTGGTCATCACGTTCCACCAGTTCTATACGCCGCCCCATGACGCCGCCTATCTGGTTGATATCGGCCAGAAACACCTGTGCACCACCGCGTATGCTTTCCCCCATGTCGGTGGACGATTTACCGGTGAACGGACCAATGATACCTATGCGTATCGGCGGTTCTTGCGCCTGCGCAGACAACGAAAGCAAAACCAGTATTCCAGCCAGAAGGGAAGAGCTAAGTCGCATGATGTCTCCAGAATGTTATATTCTTGCAGGCCCACGCAGAACTGCGCCAATTGCAATTTTGCGTAAGTCCAATCTTGTACTCGTTTGTTACATAAGATTTGATACTTAAGATTTAATACGTAAAATTTGATACAGAGAGGACCGGATACAAGCACGGCCGTCCGGAACGTATGACAGCGCACATACACATTTCACGCATGGTTACAAAATGAGTACGTAAAAGGTAGTTTGCCTCAGGATATACTGTCAATTGGATAAATTTCACTCTTGCTTACAATTTAACTGTGCTAGCTCAACCGGAATGGATATGGCAAAGCAGTTGCAAGAGTCATCGTACAAGTAGCCCATGCACCCTGTTCACCTCCTTCATCAGGCCGTTGACCTTATCGCGCAGGCAGATGCGCTGGTGATTGCTGCCGGGGCTGGCATGGGCGTTGATTCCGGCCTGCCGGATTTCCGTGGTACCGAGGGTTTCTGGAAAGCTTATCCGGCGCTTGGGCAGCAAGCCATTCCTTTTCATGAAATTGCCAGCCCGTCTGCTTTCCGGCGCCGCCCTGGCCAGGCCTGGGGGTTTTATGGCCACAGGCTGGCACTGTACCGGCAAACCCGGCCTCATAGCGGCTTCCAGATTATGCAGCAGTGGGCGCAAGGCATGCCTCATGGGCTATCTGTATTCACCAGCAATGTCGACGGACATTTCCAGTCGGCGGGCGTAGAGGCAGACAAGGTCTATGAATGCCACGGTTCCATCCATTATCTGCAGTGCCTGTTACCCTGTCGTGACAGCATATGGCCAGCAGATGATTTCCAGCCAGAGGTGGATACCGTCCAGTGCCAGTTGATGAATAAGGCACCGACCTGCCCCCATTGTGGCGGCATGGCCAGGCCGAATATTCTGATGTTTGATGACTGGGACTGGAATGACCAGCGCCAGCAGCAGCAACTCGCGCAGCAACAACGGTGGCTGGACCAGGTATCCCGCCCGCTGGTGATAGAGCTGGGCGCTGGCACGACCATCCCCTCGGTGCGCAACTTCAGCCATCGCGTGCTTTTGCAACACGGTGGCCGCCTGTTGCGCATCAATCTGCGTGAGCCACAAGTTGCCTTCGCCCAGGATGTAGGTCTGGCGATGGGAGCACTGGAGGCATTGACCGCCATTCAGGCACTGATGGACGCAGCGCTTTAGCTTCAGGCAATCTGCTGACCAGCCCGCCAGACACCCATGACGACAGGAATATCCTGCAACATGCGCACCCGGATAAAATCAGCCCGCAAGCCTGGAGTGATCGCGCCCCTGTCATGCAAATCCAGCGCCTGTGCCGGCGCACGGCTGATGGTGGCAACGGCCCTGGGCAGGCTGTATCCATCCTGCTGCAACATGAATGCTGCCTGCAACAGGCTGGCTGGCACATAGTCAGACGAGAGGATGTCCAGCAAATCATGCCTGGCCAGTTCAGATGCAGATACATTGCCTGAATGCGAGCCGCCACGCACGCGGTTAGGCGCACCCATGACGATAGACAGACCCTGCTGCCGCGCCGTTTGCGCCGCCAGCAGACTGGTCGGAAATTCGGAAATACTGATACCCTCTGCCACCCCTTCGTGCACATGTTCCGCCGTGGTATCGTCGTGCGATGCCAGCGGTATGGGGTGGGTCTGCTGCTGGCACAACTGCACCACCTGCTGACGGTTTTCTGCCACATGGCGTTCCTGGCGTTCGCGCAACAGGCCCAGCATCTGATCCACTTTCTGTTCACTCCAGCCACGCTTGCCGGTCACATAGACACGGTAATGGCTCAGGTCTGTCCATTGCCGCTGACCTGGCGTATGGTCCATCAGCGACACCAGTTTCAACCGTTCATCCCGTATGAAAGGCGTGAACATGGACAGCAAATTGGGTTCCGCCAGTTCCAGACGCATGTGCAGAAGATGTTCAGCAAGCAAAAAACCACCCTTTGCTGCTACCCGCAAGCCTTCTACACAGGGCAGCAGGCTTTGCATGCGTATGCTGTCGGGGTCAATATCACCGACGGATATGGCATCCAGCACGGTAGTAATACCGGCGGCGGCAATCTGGGCATCATGCGCCAAAATCGCTGGCATGACTGGCCAGGCGACTTTTGGACGCGGCATCAGGTGTTTTTCCAGATTATCGGTATGCAGCTCGACCAGTCCCGGCAACAGGAAATCGCCCTGCCAGTCTTCACCATGCAGACCATTGCTAGCAACATCACTGATCAGGCCCGCGCTGACTGCCATCGATCCGCTGAAAACAGCATCCGCAGTGACGATGCGGGCATTACGAATTGCCAATCCGGTTTCTGAAAAATTCATGATAATAAAAAGCAATTAATTACATACGTTACCTTATCATGATTTGCCGGGCGACTATCAAATCCATCATCTCGCTGTGGACCCAGGTAAACCGAAAAAATGCGTGTCCTCCAAGTAATAATCGCCTTGCGGCTCATAGCAGGGCGATAAAAAATCCCATGCCATTTATTGAAATTGAGCAATATTGTTTTGATTTTTTAACGAAATCTTGTTTTGCCATGCCACCGGAAATTCATACTTTGTCTTGCCCCCTGACTGTTAGAGTCGATTGACTAGGACGTGTTGACCTAGAACACCTCACGATGTCGCTCACCTAACAACAGGCGGAAAATATGATGCGTCAAATGCTGACTGGTTTTACTATATTGCTGTGCCTGTCCTTACCGCTTTACGCCCAGGCCGCCGACACGCTGGCGAAAATACGCAAGACCCAGACCCTGGTGATAGGCATACGCGAAACAGCGCCTTTTTCCTATACCGATGCAGACAAACAGCCACTCGGTTATTCGGTTGATCTTTGCCTGAAAGTGGCAGACGCCATCAAAAAAGAATTAAAGATGCCTGCCATGCAGCTGCAATTTTATCCCGTTGATTCTGCTACCCGTTTCAGCGCCCTGCTGGAAGACAAGATAGACCTGGAATGTGGCAGCACCACCAATAATGCAGAAAGACGCAAAAAGGTCGCCTTCACGATACCGCACTTTTTCTCTAGCGTGCGCGCCCTGGTCAAGACCGATAGCGGCATCAAGAACTGGTCACAATTGCGCAACCGCACCGTCGTCACCACCAAAAGCACCACCACCGTCAAGCTGCTGAATGACAGGAGCGACACGATTTCCCTCAACATCAAACTGGTAGAAGGCAATAGCGATCAGGAATCCTTCAAGATGGTGGAAGATAGCAAGGCCGATGCCTTTCCCATGGATGATGTCTTGCTGTACAGCCTGAGGGCAGAGTCCAAAGCCCCGGCAAGCTTTGCCATCATTGGTGAGCCCCTGTCGATAGAGCCGTATTCCATCATGATGCGCAAGGATGATCCCGGCTTCAAGAAAATCGTTGATAATGAGATGCTGAGACTCATCCACGAAGGTGAGATTTACCGTATTTATGAAAAATGGTTCATGAAAGCTATTCCTCCAAAAAATATCAACATGAATATGTCCATGGGCTTCCTGCTCAGGGATTCACTGCGTTTCCCGACGGATCAGGTGGGTGACTGATGCTGGCAAGGGTCGTGAAGGCATGACACGCTATGCCCTGTATTTTGCGCCAGAGAGCGACAACGCCTGGTGGCATGCCGGCAACCAATGGCTGGGACGCGACGCCGACGCCGCGCGCGATCTGCCGCAACCACCACTCGATGGCATCCAGCCAGATGTGCAGCACCAACTGACGCAAGATGCCCGCCGCTATGGTTTTCATGCAACACTGAAAGCCCCTTTCCATCTGGCATCCGGCTACACCGAAGCAGCACTACACCTGGCCCTGGAAGAATTTTGCCAGCAACTGGCTCCCGTCACAGGGCTGGCTCCAAGCGTGCAATGGATGGGCAATTTCCTGGCCCTGCGACCAACAAAAAATCAAACCGCGATCAATGAACTGGCCTTTGCCTGCGTCCAGCAATTTGACCGCTTTCGCGCCCCCATGAGCGCGGCAGACCTGGCCCGTCGCCAGCAACACCCGTTAAACGCCAGGCAGCAAGCCTTGCTGATGCAATGGGGTTACCCTTATACACAAGAGGAATTCCGCTTCCACATGACGCTGACCGACAGGCTGGAGCAAGGCCCACTGGCAGACCACTTCCACGCTGCAGCACAGGCGTATTTTGATCTGGATACACCACTCGACATCAACAGCATTGCTCTGTTCACCGAACCTCGGCCGGGTGCAGATTTTCAACTATCTGCGCGTTTTCCGTTTGGCCGCTATGCAGCCTGATAATGCAGCCTGATAAAGCAGGCTGATCTAACCATCTTACCTTCAAGAAAAATTCAGCATAAAATGACTGTACTCATTCCATAGACAGGAGTGAGTTCTGGTCTTCGAACCTGTTAACGATCTTACTTTTTCAGGAGCCTATGCATGTCCATCACTCCAGAGCAACTACAGGAATTGATGAAAGAAGTCGAACAGGAAGATCCCATCGATTTTGCCGATCTGCCTTTCGAAGAAGATGAATTACGCGCCATCACCGCCACCCATTTATGCGAGATGGCCGATGCCATGGAAAGCTTCAGCCAGGAAGACCGCCAGGTCACTCTGCTGGCTGTCGCCGCCAAGCTGGTGCTGGAAAACCTGGTACTGCATATACAACTGCTGCGCCAGCACGGCATCCCCCTGAGCGATCAGGTCAACAACCTGCTGCAAAACCTGAAGAAAAAATAAGCATGATGAATCCTTGCAGCCACACGTCAAGCGCCCATGCATAAGGACAGACACTTCCTGCTGATCCCCGGCTTCATGTGCGATGCCAGTTTGTGGCAATTGCTGTTACCAGCACTACAGCAACGCGGGCATGTGCAACTGGCAGACCTGAACCAGGGTGACAGCATAGAAAGCATGGCGCAACGCATACAGGCAACGACACCTGAACATGCGATCGTCATCGGCTTTTCGCTGGGTGGTTATGTGGCACGTCACCTGGCCTGGCGCTTGAGCACGCAGACTGTCGGTCCGGGGCCGACGGGTCTGGTGTTGCTGAATACCTCGGCACGTGCCAGTACCGAAGATGAAATACGCAGAAACCAGCAGCAAATCCACATGCTGGCCACTTACCCCTACAAGGGCCAGACCATGACGGCACTGCGCCGCGCCCTGCACCCGCTACGCCAGGACGATGCCGCCATGCTGGCGCATTTACAGGCCATGTCGGTGGCGCTGGGAAAAGAAGTTTTCCTGCGCCAGTTGGGCATACAAAGACTGGATGGACATCATGAACTGCCGCTGATACGCTGCCCCACCCTGGTGGTCGCCAGCAGGAACGACCAGATGCGCAGCCTGGAAGAATCTGAAAAACTGGCACACGGCCTGCCGCATACCGAACTGCAAATCATCGAAGACTGCGGCCACATGTCACCACTGGAAAAGGCATCAGAACTGATCGTCTTACTGGATAAATGGCTAAGCAGGAATACGCTGTAAACCAACTACTGCCAGACTGGCGCATGCTCACCCAGAACCGGTGCCGGCAGCTCAAAACGTGCAGGCGTGGCAGGCATTTTTTCCACCGGTGCGATGGCCTGTATCTGTCCGTATCCTGAAGTCGATGCCTGCAAAAAGCGAGCAATTTCTTCCGCACGCAATTCAGCGGCATGATCATGCAAACCGCGTCTGGGCATCTGTTGCAGCCAGCGTCCGGTCTGCGCCAGCGAAACCCTGACTTGCCAGCTACCTCCTTCGATAGCACGTTTTTGCAGCGCCAGCATGGTCGCATAAGCCAATAAATAACCAGTGGCATGATCCAGTGCCTGGAACGGCAACTTGCCGGGTGCAGTACCACCTGCTGACCGTCCTTCGGCATCGGCAATGCCACTGGCTGACTGTACCAGGCTATCAAAACCGCGCCTGTTTGCCCACGGGCCGACATGCCCGTAGGCCGACAGACTGACATGAATCAGGCCGGGTCGCATGGCACACAATTCCTCAACCGAATACCCAAGTTGTGCCAGAGAATTCGGACGATATGCCTGTATGAAAACATCGGCACCATTGATCAACTGATGCATTTGCTGCCGTCCTTCTGCCTGGCGAAAATCAATTTGTGCAGAACGTTTGCCACGGCCGGTATCCATCACCAGCGGCATGATGTTAGGTAGATGAGCAGCGCTGATGGCCAGCACCTCAGCCCCATGCTGTGCCAGTGTACGGGCACCGACCGGGGCCGCAATCACTCTGGATAAATCCAGTACGCGCACACCACTCAGGGGACGCTGCCCATCAGGCCGCAGGGGAATGACGGGGCCATCGGCCACTCTTCTGACTTCAAACAGGGGCAAATCTGTGATGGCTTGCGCCTGTGGATGGGCCAGCCATTCCTGTTCTGTGCGTATCATGGCGGCACACATGTTGGCTTGGGCCAATACCTGCTCCAGCTCTGCCGCTTGCCAGCCTAAAATTGCCCGGACAACTGCGGCGCGCTCTTCAACACATTGCAAGATCGTCAGCACCCCATCCCTGTGATGCGGAAAATTGGTATGCAACTGTATCCAGCGCCCATCTCCAGCCTGGTAATAACCGGCAATCTTGCTCCAGGGGTCTTCAGGTGCTTGTCCATTGACGCTGAGATAGCGGTCACTCTTGAACATGGCCAGCGCATGACGCCGGTCAACAGTGATGCTCTGGGCTTCACCACCGCGTGCCTGCCAAAGCTGCGCCGCCATCAAGGCTTGCACGGCAATCGTGGCCGACGCCACCTCCCCCACCTGAAACGTCGATGGCAATTGCGCTGTATCGCCACCAAATGTCAGTTGTGGCAAAGCCTCAGGCGCGCCGCCGCCCATTTGCCATAAGGATGCCAGTAATGCTTCTGCAGACATGATGTTCTCCCAATAGGAAATCAAATTAGTAGGACTTACGCAAAACCGCCCCAGCTGCGTTGCAGCTCCCGCATTTAGCAAGATTCGGTACTATTCGTACTGTCTTCGTCGCTGCGGTGTAGTCGGGGTTTCAGACAATATATTGTCTGCCGACGTAACGAACCTTCCCTGTAAGGGAGGTTTCCTAAAAGCGTTAGCCTTGCTGGGACGATTTTGCGTAAGTCCTATTTAGTAGACCATGCGATAATCTGCCCGATAATCTGATGCATGTGCTCATAGGTATGCATCCAGTCTAGGATCTGTATCACACTATGGTCAATCTTGATTCTGCCAATCAATATAAAAATTTATAGTGGAAAATCTTATCTCTGCCAGAGAAGCTGCACAGTTGCTGGGCATCAGCCTGCCCACGCTGTATTCCTATGTCAGCCGTGGCTTGCTGCAATCGCATCTGCATGAAGGGCAAAGAGCCAGGCGTTATCTGAAGGAAGAAGTGTTGCGCCTGCTGGTCCGCAATACCGACAGCAAGCGGGCGGGTAGTGCTGCCGAATCTGCCATAGACTGGGGTGTACCCATACTGGAATCAAAGATAACCCAGGTAAGCCATGGCAAGCTGTATTACCGTGGCCTGCCCGTAGATGATCTGGCACGCACACATACGCTGGAACAAACAGCGCTGATTTTGTGGGACAGCCATGCTACAACTGAATTGCAGGATATCCATTTAACCGGACTGGATACGCTGTGGCCCCAATTGATGGACTTGGGCGCAACCCTGTCGCCCTATGAAAGAGCCATCAGCGTGCTCCCTCTGCTGGCTGCAACAGTCAATCAGACCACAGACATCCACCCCCACCAGCACGCGTTGTTGTGGATGCACCTGACGGCCGCTGCATTGCTGGGTGTGAAACCCGACTATCAGCCATTTCACCACAAGCTGGCGACAGCCTGGCAACTGGATGCAAGCCAGGCAGACCTGCTGCGTGCTGCCCTGGTGGTCAGCGCTGATCATGAATTGAATGTATCCACCTTTACCGTGCGCTGTGTCGCTTCTGCCGGTGTCCATCTGGGTATGGCCCTGGTTGCCGGGCTGGCGGCACTATCTGGCCCCAAGCATGGCGGCGAAAGCCTGCGTGTCGGCAGCATGGTAAGGGCTGGGCTGGCAATTGGGCCGCAGGGCATGCCGGAGTTCCTGCAACAGCGTCTGCATAAGCATGATGCCAGCCATCATTTTTCACCACGGCTGCCAGGCTTTGGTCATCCGCTTTATCCGGATGGTGACCCGCGTGGAGCCTTGTTGATGAGCATGCTCGACAAAAAAACACATGCCAGCTTGTTTGATCTGGCCGATGCGGCACAAGACCTGACCGGCCAGGCACTGAATATCGACTATGCGCTGGTCGCAGTCGAAATTGCCTGCAGGCTGCCAAAAGGTGCGGCCCAGATCCTGTTTGCCCTGGGCCGCACGGCAGGCTGGATAGCCCATGCCATGGAACAGGTGGCAGAAGGCCAGTTGATACGCCCACGTGCCAGGTATGTGGGCAAATTTCCCGATACAAAATCAGTTTAAATCAGGCTTCGGTATTAAGTTTCGGTATCTGGCGTATAAGCCAGAATATCGCCGGGCTGGCATTCCAGCACCTGGCAAATTCTTTCCAGCGTATCAAAACGTATGGCCTTGGCTTTGCCCGTCTTCAATACAGATAAATTTTGTGGCGTGATATCCACCAGCTCAGCCAGCGTATTCAAACGCATCTTGCGCTGGGCCAGTACCACATCCAGATTGACAGTAATCGGCATATGCGTCCTCAGATGGTCAGTTCAGCTTCTTCATTGAGGTCTACACCTATTTCCAGCGACCACAGCAGTAACAGGAAAAATCCTATCCAAACCAGCTGATCTATGGTGCCACCAATAAAACGACCTACTTCACGTGAGCCACCTAGATCCGGGTTGAGGCAACTCAAAATGATAGACAGAAAATCTATACAAATGCCTCCGCCAACAAGAATCAGATTGAAGTTAAACACCTTTTTTGCATGAAAAACCGCCTTTTTGTTAAAAATCTCTCCTTCGTAAAAACAAGTCAAGAGCTGATTAGTATGGATAAGTATAAATTCGATCATGGCAAAAAAGCTGACAACAGCAATGACAGATATCACTTTCAATTCCACTGTCATGCCACTCAACAGCAATGCGAAATATCCTCCGTCTTGTACCGTGGATTTCACCAGAAATCCTGTCAGCGTTAAATCTCCTATAGGCCCGAATGCAATCATCAAAGATAAAACAAATCCGCCACCGCCAGTCATAAACATCATGGCAACCACAAGAAATAAAAAATACCTGCTCAGCTTACGGATATTGGCAATCCTGGCATGTTTCTGAACTTGCATTTGTAGCCCCTGGTTGAATTAAAGTGACTCAATTCTAAAGCCATGAATTTCGAAATGCAATAGTTATTTATCGATTATCGATAAATAAATATCGATAATAATTTCATAGACTTTTAAGCAGCGGACGCAAAAAGGGCTGCATAACGCAGCCCATTCTCAAAAAAACAGCACTCAGGTTACCAGGCGTATGCCGCCTTCGCATAGTAGTAACGACCATTAAAGCCATACGGCGAGAAGGTACTGTACGCCAGGGTACCACCAGAATTCAGATTGCCTGCCGAAGTCACCTGATCTGGATATTTGTCCGTCAGGTTATCCACGCCGGCACTGATAGTCCATTTGCCCAGCTTCAGGCTGGCGGCGACATCCAGCACCAGGTTGGCACTATAAGTCTGATCCAGGGTCACGTTATTTTGTGGTGAGACAAAACTGCCATAGCGTGTTGCCAGGCCATGGATGGTCCAGTTGTTGAAGCCATAGTCAGCCGCAATACTGAATTTGTCTTTCGGTGTCGCCAAAGTCGCGCGGTTGACGGTTTGCCTGTCTATCAGCAAGAGATTGTTTTGCGTCAATATCGCCGGATTATCTGCCACCCGCTTCACTGATGTGTCATTGTGATTATAGGCGACGGTAAAACCCAGTTTGTCTGAACCCGACAAAGGAATTTGATACGAACCGACGACATCCACACCACGGGTCTGTGTATCTAGTGCATTGGTGAAATAACGCGCCGCACCGACCAGCACCCCTTGCTTGGCCAGCACACTTTGCAAGGCTGCAGGCAAAATCAGGTTGCCGGAATACAGGATGCGCTTATCAATATCGATCTGATAGGCATCAATACTCAGTGAGGCATTTTTCACAGGCTGCAATACCGCACCCAGACTGTAGTTGCGTGATTTTTCTGCTTCCAGCGGTATCGCCCCCAAAGCCTTGGCGGCAGCAGTGGCAACGCCAAAGGTTCCGGTATCCACCAGTTGCGATGTGCCATTGATGTTGATCAGATTAGTGGTGGAAATCGTATAATTTTGCTGTGCCAGTGAAGGTGCGCGAAAACCATTCGATACGGCTGCGCGTAATGCAAATTCCTTGGTGAATTCAAACCGGCCAGACAGCTTGCCCGAAGTCACGCTGCCAAAATCGCTGTAGTTTTCATGTCGCAAAGCGACCGAAGCACTCAGTTGCTTGGTCAGTTCCGCTTCGATATTGGCATAAATCGATGCGCTGTGACGGCTGAAACTGCCCGCATTCGAAGGCTGGAAACCAGAGAAGCCCTGCGCGCCGCTACCGAAATAAGAATTCGCTTCACCAGCACCGATTTCATACTGGTCACGCCGGTATTCAGCACCAAGCGCCAGTGTCAGCGGATTCGCCAGGCCGGCAAACTCTATCTCTCTCGCCACATCAAAATTTGCCAGCGTCTGGGTATTTTTCAGTTTGCCGGCGTAAAAACGCGTTGGGCTGGTGGCTCCCAAACTCAGGTTCACGGTATTGGTGACATCCAGGCTGAATTCGCTGGAGCCATAATTGACGCTGGCATCCCAGCGCCAGCCATCGGTGCGCCCCTTGATGCCGCCCACCACCGATACATCGGTATTCGTCGCGGCTTCATTCGGCAAGAAACCATTTGGATACAGCGTTGTGCGCAAAGTCGTGCCGGTGGTGGTGGTGTAAGCGGTGCGCCAGGTCGCCGCAGCATCGGTATTGCGACGGCTGTAGTTGGCAAAGCCATACAGCTCAAGATCTGCCGCCAGTGCCAGCGCAGCATTCACACCCAGATTGGTTTGTTGCAATTTGGGATCGCCCTGCACCTGGGTGACTCTGCCGTATAAAGGTTCGAGTGGATTACGGAAATCGGCACCGGCGCGATTGGTTTCATTTTGATTGCGCTGCTCTGCAGTAAAACGTGCCCAGCCCTTGTCACCTAAAGCCGCACCAAAGTTGGCGCTCAGGCTGCCTTGCGTACCGTCGCGCTTGCTGTATTGACCGCCGCCGACCTGGACTTCGCCACCATCTGCCCCTTTTTTCAGGATGATGTTGATGACGCCAGCAATCGCATCCGAGCCATATTGTGCTGCCGCACCATCACGCAAAACTTCTATCTTGTCGATGGAACTGATGGGGATGGTATTCAGATCGGCAGGCGAAGAACCACGCCCTGCGGTGCCATTCACATTCACCACCGCCGAGGTATGCCAGCGCTTGCCATTCACCAGTACCAGTGTCTGGTCCGGCGACAGGCCGCGCAATTGTGCAGGGCGACTGGCCGACGTACCGTCGGCCACTGCCGGACGCGGGAAGTTCAGTGAAGGTAGCAAACGGCTCAATACCGCCGCCAGCTCGCCAGAGCCAGTAGATTGCAAATCCTTGGATGTCAGGATATCGATCGGTGCTTCAGAATCCGACACAGTGCGCTTGATGCTACGTGTACCGGTCACAATAACGGTATCTGACTGAGGCGGGATGATTTCTTGTGCCTCGACAGAAAAAGCTGAAAAGGTAGAAACGATTGCTGCCACCAATACTGCATTACGTCGCTTGGGTAAAAACAGGTTTGTAGCTATGTTCATACGGGATCTCTTTCTATGCTAATGAGCTTTAAGTTGAACCGATATTACTTCCTTGGGCATAGACGACAAACGATTGTTTTCAGTTAAAAGCATGAAAAAATCATATAAGGCAAAAACTGTTTATCTGGTTTGCTACTTTAGTTGTTACTAAGTTGCCGCTTGGTTTTCCGCTTATCCAGCAAACCGTACAGGGATTCTTTCCAGCAAACCGCTGCCATACACTTCATCGGATTTCATGCTATCAAGATGGATATAACCTATGTGACAGTGGCAAGTCGCTTTGGTGCAGGCTTCCTTCTTCAGCATGCTGGCCAGCGGGTCGGTAAAAATATTGCCCTTCCTGGTCTTGATGAAGTGGCAGCGAAACAGGTCACCATTGCCTTCTATGGACACCACCTCATCCCCCGCCTTGCAGGCTTTGCCCATGCTGTCATACCAGGGCAGGTTCAGCCTGAACAAGTGATCGATATTTTCCAGAAAGGCGATTTCTGCCTCACTATAGTAATCAGCTTCACGCTTGTAGGCGTTGATCCACATATAGATATCTTGTGGCAGGCGCTGGCGCAAGGCGGTGATGTGCGGGAAATGCTGCTTCAGTCCCACCACACCGACACTGTGACGAATATGCATGGCACTGAGGGCATTCGATTTCTCGACGAATTTATTTTCGCTGACAAAATCCGGATGATAGGTCGTCCACAAAGCTGTGGTCTGCGGATTGCAACGTGATAACCATTGCGGGTTCCAGGCCAGATTGGTCTGTGCCACCACTTTGCGCACATACGGTAAATGCGACAAACGTATCACTGCTTCCTGATACCATTTACGCACCAGGGCTTCACCATAGGGCGTAATAAAAATTTCCATGGGATAGTCGGCACTGCTGTTGTGCTCTACCCAGGTGACAAATCTGTCCAGATCTTTTTTATCCAGCGCCTGCATTTCCCTGCTGTTCTTTTCTTTGGCGAAGGGGCAGTATTCACAACTGTAGTTGCAATCAGTCAGGTGCCCGCGATAAATCACTTTCAGGCTCATCTTGGTACATACTCCTGCATTTTGTGCTTGACCTCTGGTGAAATAAACCAGTGACCGATGAGGTCAGAGTACGCCATGCCATCCCCATGCAATTGCATGCGACCCGCCTGTTCTTGCGCCAATCCAATTTCCATAAGAGTAGCCAATTCAGGGAAATCGGCATGCACCGTCTTCCCAAACAGGGACTGATAATGTGCCTCATCCAATCCTTCGATCTTCAATAGTGACTTGATCAGGTAACGCCGCTTTCTGTCATCTTCAGACAGGCGAATACCATAGCCCGCCGTCATGAAGTCGGCACGTTCCTTGGCCACATAATCATTGATGATGGCTGCCACATTCGGTTTGGATACCGCATATTCTGTCGAATAATGCACGTCTGTGGTGTAGGAACGGGCATTGGTACCCAGCCCTATCATGCCATCTTCCTGGCATGAATATTCTGAGCTTTCACGCAAGCCGGCAACTGGCCGCCGAAACAGGCGCATCGAATCCTGGACATAGCCATGTGCCTGCAAAAATTCTCGCCCTATGCGATACAGTGTGCTGCGCAGATCTTCGGCCTGGGTATTGCCGTGCTTTTTGAACAGTGTCGTCAAAGGGCGCACGTAGAGGGGGTACAGAAATATTTCCGTTGGCTGGAATTGCACGGCCTTTTCCAGCGATGCCAGCCAGGTTTCCGGCGTTTGCCCCGGGATGCCATAAATCAGATCCAGATTGAAAATCGGGAACTGGTAACTGTTGATTTTTTCCAGCAGCGGTTCCATCACCGCTTCTGGCTGTACACGACCGACTGAACGCGCTTCGGCATCGATAAAGCTTTGTATACCTATGCTGATGCGCTGCACACCATGCTGTGACAGGCAAGAGAGTTTCTCATCGTTGATGGTGTCAGGAGAAATCTCAAACGAGCCTGGCGTATTTTTCAAATCCAGCCCCAGGGTGTTGGTATAGACTGAAAATAATTTCTCCAACTGCCCTACTTCCAGGTGGCTGGGCGTGCCGCCACCAATCGCATACCCGGCAAAGGCGAACTCGCCCAGAGTGTCTCGCGCCACTTCGGCTTCCAGTTGCACTTTTTTTAGATACAGGCTGACCAGATCTTCTTGCGGATTGGAAACCGTAAACAAATTACAGAACGCGCATTTCATGCGGCAAAAAGGAATATGCGTGTACAAATATAGCGAACTCTTTTTTTCCGGTGCCCACAGGGTTTTCAAATCCAGCTTTTGCTCGAATGGCCGGTAGGCCGTCTTGTGCGGATACGAATACAGATAGCTTTGAAAGCGATTGCTTTCTTCCAGATAACGACGAAAGCTCGCGCCAACATCAGTCATGGCAAGCTCCCTTGTGGCAACAAGAAATCGGCATAGGGAATGGTCCAGACTTTTTCATGTCCCAGACGGTGTCCTGTATAACCGTCTTCACCATAGGTCGTGCCATGATCGGAACTGAGTATCACAAAGCTGTCGCCACGTTGATTGAGTGCCTGGAACAAGGGTGGCAACTGGCTATCAATATAGCGCAACGCAGCAGCATGGCTTGCCAGGCTATCGCCAGCAGAGCCCGGCAGGTAATGACAGTTGGGTTGATGCAGCGCGGATAAATTCATAAATAAAAAAACTTTTTCCCGGGGTTTTTGTTGCAATAGATGGATAGCAAACTCAACCTGATGCCTGGTTGATTCAGGATCAGTGACACCAAATTCAGGCTGCCAGTAACTTTCCTGGAAAAGATTGGGCAAGACACAGGACAGTGGATTTTGTTTTTTAAAAAAGCCGACACCACCAATACAAATGGTGCGATACCCCAATCCGGCAAAACCTGCGACGATGTCCGGTGTATCGAAAGCATAGCTGTGCTCACCGGTGGTTTCACTGCCGGCAAACTGCAGAGAAAACAATCTTTCATGCACCCCTGGACGCGCCGGTGTCGGCAGAAAGCCAGCAAAAAAAGCACAGTGCGATGCATAGGTGAAGGACCCCGGCGCATGGCGCTCTTCCCAGCCGTTGGGCAATATGCTGGCCAGAAAAGGCAGGTGCCCTGCCGCATGTTCGGCCTGCGCGACATCGTAACGCAGGGTATCAAAAGTGATGAAAAGGAAGTTGGCCTTGCCAACCAGCGCATTCATATCCAGCATATCCGGCATATTCGTCCTAGCCAAACTGTTTTTCATATCAGACATGTCAGCGCCTCCTCCAGTTCGTGGATGCCGGTGATTTCCCGGTCAGGCCGTGCGGGTACCTGTATCTTGCCAGGATTGACGAAAACGGTTTTCAACTGCAAAGCCATGGCGGGCTGCATATCGTTGAGGTAATCATCCCCTATCATGACAACCCCGGCCTGTCTGCAATAGACTAGTGCATGCGAGTACAGTCTCAGGTCAGGCTTGTCATAGCCGACTTCGGCAGAAATAAAGATATGTTCAAAAAAATGCGTAAGCCCTGCACTATGCAGCTTGCGGCCTTGCATGCTGGCAGAACCATTGGAAATAATCATGAGCTGATATTGTGCCGAGAGTCGTTCCAGCATATTACCCAGCAACTTATCTGCTTGCACAAAATCCGGCAGTGTCATGTGGTCTGCCCACAAAGTATCCGCCGTATAAGAAAGACCGGGAAAGCGGTGCAACAAAGCCTGGCAAAACAGCTTGCGATCTTTTCTTCCATGGCAATCAAGGGCCAGGATATCCTCCCTTGCACGTGCTGCATCTTCGTCTGCAAACGCGCCCTGGTTCCTTTCCATGAAGTCCTGCAAATAGAGGGTGAACGCAGCATCCCTGTCTATCAGGGTATTGTCGATATCAAACAGCAGGCTGGCTTTTTCAGTGTTCGCCATGCTCACCTGCCTGCCGTCTGAGGACAGCATTGATTTCCGCAAGATAGGTGTTTTCTGCATCGTGCAACAGATTCGGCAATAAATCGCCAAAGGCATTGGCCTCCAGCAGCACCGGTGGCTGTCCATCCCTGGGCAGCAATATGTCCAGTCCTGCATACAGGGATAGTGGAAAAGCCTGCATGGTGTTTTCTACCAGCGTATCGATGTCTTTCCAGGTTACTGATGACAATTCCAGTTCATCCACTGCACAGCGCTGATTACCAAGGTGCAAATTGGTCATGGGGCCACGGCTCAATCTGGCAATAGCGTGACGCCGCTTGCCGGCTATACCCATGACCCGCAAATCGTAAGAACTACCTTCATGACTGGCCTTGGGTATCCAGCGCTCTGTCAAAGCACCTTGCGCAAACAGAAAATCCAGCACGGTCCGTATAGTGTCGCGCGCAGTATATTTTTTAACTTTCAGGGAATTGTAAAACCGCTCGCCATGCGTGCCACTCATGCCACTCATGCCATTCATCCCATGCACGACTTCCACCGTAGAATAAGCCTGTTCGCGGCCATTGCTTTTATTGTATTCATAAGCCACCACACCAGACGCTGACGAACTTGAATTCAGCTTGATGAAGAAACGGCTGGCTTGTTGCTTTTCCACGAATGCAAAAAATTCGTCATAGCAGGAAAACACCGGACAGGCTGGCAAGGTATACGCTTGCAACAATTGCTTGCATAGCGGTTTGTTGAACATGCTGACGATATCTGCCGGGTGATTAAACCAGTCCACTTTTCCTGCACGCTGGGCAATCGATGTCATCAATTGAGAAAAACCCTGAAACCATAATCGCGGATGATAGATTCTGCCGCGCTCGTCTTCCAGCGCCAGCGCATTTTCCAGACCACCCAAAGCGAGTATTCTTTTTTCCACTTCAAAGTTTTCACCGGGTGACTCTATCCTGACGGTGCATGCTTTCGCCAATACCTCGTCCAGCATGCAAATATCATTCAATACATCCAGATAAGGAATGACCAGGGCCGGCTCCAGCCCTGCGTCCTGCAATGCTTCCTGAAAAAAACGCACACGTCTGTTTTCAGGATTGCCTATCAGCACAAATGAAGAAAACTTGCGCATCCAGCAGCTATTCCGTCACTGCCGGGTAGCGCCAATCGTCGTCATCGCTGGTTTGCTGATCCGATACATCTACCAAGATAGGCAATTGCTTGAATTCTTTCATCATGGCATTGGACAGGTAGTGGTAATGCAAATCCAGCTTTTTCAGACCGCTGATTTTTTTACTGTCCAACAAGGCACGTCCACCTTCATCTGTCAGCGTACCCATGGACAAGTCCAGTGTTTCCAGTTGCTCCAGCACTGAAGCTTGCGCAATCGCCATTGCGACTTCATTGGCGATACCGCTGTCAGCCAGACCAAGATAAGTCAACTTGGGAAACAAGCCCTTTTGCATCAGGGGGCGCAGATCATCTATCTTGGCGTCGAAGCCATAGTCATCCACACCCAGGTAAAGCAGCAGGTATTCAAGATTCGGCAAATGTGCAGCGGCAATGGTTTCAATGATTTTTTTCGGCAAGCCGCCACATTCTATGGTCAGTGCTTTCAGCTTGTCATGCTTCAATGGTAGGGACGACAATTCCAAACCTGTAGAACCCTTGATATGCAGACGTTCCAGCGCTGGGAAGGCCGTAAAAACAGAGGTGTAGTCGCCCTGGTTAATCCAGGAAATTTCGCATTCCTCGGAATCCATGTCGCCGACAAACAATTCTTTCAAATTAGCCAGTTTGCCGTGGTTTGCCACCAGCAAACCCAGGGCATCTTGCGGTCCGTTTTCATACGCATCTTCCCAGGCAGCGATGACCAGCGATTCCACCTCTGCAGCCTGCGTCGTCTCCAGGAAAGCCAATACTTTTTCTGCCAAGGTCTTGCCCTCTTCTGCCTCGTCATAGCCTACACCCAAGCGTCGTGCGACTTTTTTTGCACTGGCATCGGTCTTTTGCACATAACCTTTTTTGGTTTTTTCGGCGATCAGCTTGTCCATTTCTTTTTGTGCTTTTTCTACGGACTCAAAATTGCTGATCTTTTCCTGACCGGCGGTACCGATTTTTCCGTACTTCACAGTCAGCGTGCTGGCTTCCATTTCCACTTGCCAAAATTTGTATGATTTGGAATCCTGGTATTCAAAGTAATGTTTCATCGAATAGCGCCTTAAAATTGACGGGTGTTGATGGAGCTGAGTTGGCTTGAGTAGGCCGCAGAGTTCAATTTGAACGTCTGCAGATAAATATCTTGCCTTTAAAGCCACATGGTACCTGCTGACCACCCCTTGTCAAGCAAGAAAATCAATTGTTACACAGTACAGTTTCGCTAGCTTATTCTCCTATGTAAAACGTAGGAAAGTGGTCGTCATTTTGAGCAGTCGCAGCAGGTGGCTTGGATGCCGTCAAATCATCTTCTTTCAACATAATTGAAAAGAAGATTAGGTGATTTCCAATTTAAGGTGTATATTCCGTCTTGTACTTGCATCAAGTCCTTAATTTGTTGGTCCCAATTCCGCATAGCTTTATCTCTCTGGCTGTTCTGTCTTATTTCCACCGGTTTTATCACTTGCTTACAAGTGCCCCCTCGGGCAATGTTGCCTATGGTCTTATCAAAAGGAAAAAAACATGAGTACTCAAACAGGTATAGTTAAATGGTTCAACGACGCTAAAGGTTTCGGCTTTATTGCTCCTGATGCAGGCGGTGCAGATTTGTTCGCCCACTTCCAGGACATACAATCCAGCGGCTTCAAAAGCCTGAGCGAAAACCAACGCGTTTCGTTCGAACGTACTGCCAGCCCTAAGGGCGACAAGGCAAGTAACATTCAAGTTCTGTCTTAATCAGAATTGAATGACGGGTCTTTACAGACCCAGGAAAAAACAAGAGTCTTTGCCTGTCAGGTTAGCGGTGAGCAGCGGTGTAAATTTGCCCCGCCATCCTGATGGTGTAACAGTCTCCAAGTTTGTTCAGTTGTAACGCTTTCTGAAGTCTGAAATTTTTACCAGCCAGTGCCACCATGCAGATAGCATGGGTTGCTGGCACAGTCTACAGGAAGCGAAAACGACAAACCCTTCATCTGTCAGTCTTCGTCCCGCACGAATGATTGATGCGCAGAATGATACTTACCGGCCAGTGGCACCACGCAGATAGCATGGGTTGTTGGAAAATGGTATTGTCGTTAAAGGGCCCACTGTTGATCAGTGTCCCCTGTGAACAACACCGCAGAGTAATTTCAGTCTACTCCGTCGCGCCTTCATTCTCACCGGCCAGATTTGCGCCTATGTGCAAACCGGAAAATGGTGTAGTGAAGTGTTGAAGGACCTCATTCGTGGTAAACCCTGTCGTGACATGAATCATTTCATTGGCCGACAGGACAAGGTAACTCAAACCCACATTGCACCGCGCAGATAGCACGGGTGATGCCAAGTCGATGGCACCATGCAGATAGCATGGGTTGTTGACGAGTTGCCAGAATGTAGAGATGCCCGCCCCACGGTCAATACCGCAGGCGGGCTTTTTCCTTTTCCCCGCAGCTTTTACGGTACCAGCTGCAAAAAATCCCTGACTGCAGCCACGGTTGCGAC
This sequence comes from Undibacterium sp. Di26W, assembly GCF_049340265.1. Classification (NCBI taxonomy): domain Bacteria; kingdom Pseudomonadati; phylum Pseudomonadota; class Betaproteobacteria; order Burkholderiales; family Oxalobacteraceae; genus Undibacterium; species Undibacterium sp. Di26W. The sequence continues at coordinate 89,056 of NZ_JBMPOR010000004.1, read as the reverse complement.
CGGGTCTTCTTCATGTGGCACATGACCAAGCTGTTCAAACATCACCAGTTTGCTGCCAACGATATCCTGCTGAAACCTTTTGGCGTTTTCCGGCGGAATCAAATGATCTTTTCCTCCCCAGATAATCAGCGTCGGCATCTTTATGCGCTTGATGCTGGCCGCCTGCGCACCGTGATCAAGCTGGCTGAAACGCAGCCTGAGTGCATGGCGATTGCCAGCACGCAGCGTCATGGCCTGATACCGGTCAACCAGCTCTGCAGTCACCTTGCCCGGGTCACCGTAAACATTTTTCACACTGGCTTCCATCATGTGACGCGGCAGGGTATGTTCCATCAGCCAGGCCGCCTCTGGCATGCGCGCCAGGCGGAAACCCAGCGGCATGGAAGTCGGTGTAAACGCATAGCCGCCGGCATCTACCAGAATCAGGCGTTCTACCCTGTCCGGCGCGGCCACTGCCACCTGCCAGGCAATTTCACCACCCAATGAATTGCCACCGATGATGAAGTGGCTGACATGCATGGTATCCATCAAATCCAGGATAAATTTCGCATAGGTCGGGCTGTGATAATCGTCTTCAAAGTTCGGTCCGGTCAAACCAAAGGCAGGAATATCCATGCTGATGATGCGTCGCTGGCTTTTCAGTGCAGCTACCCAGCCTTCCCAGGAATGCAGACTGGCAGACGTACCGTGGATGAGTACCAGCGGCACCGGGTCATCGCGCCGGCCTTCATCACGCACATGGACCGGCAAACCTTTTACTGCGATGAATTGTGAAGGCGCAGGTGCCCAGCGCGGCAACAGTTCTTCCACCGGTTTGTCCGGCGCCCAGGTCAGCAAGATGGCAAAGCACACCATACTGAACAGCAACATGATGATGCCCAGGACAATCAGGGTAATCCGCACGGGCAGGCTTAACAGTTTTCGCATGCTGCACTTTCAAGGAAATGACGGCATTTTATCGAGACGTTCACAATCCGCTCTGTCAGAGTGTAGCGCAAATCCTGGTGCCACCCGGCAAATGCAGCATGATGTCTTCCACGGCTTCAAAAGCGCAAGTCAGGTATAGCGGCGTATAAAACGAGACGCTCAATTCTATCAATGATGTGGCAGTCAGATCCTGCAAGTCCGCAAGATTTGTCAAATGCTGTCATGTTAATGTACAGACTCAATTCAACAATACAACAGGACATTGCCATGCAAACAAAGATACAGAATATCAGTAGCTTTCAGGTCAGCGGCTTGCAGGTTCGTACCCGCAACACCAACGAAACCGATCCATCCACGGCCAGAATCGGTCCCATGTGGGGAGATTTTTTTAACCGGCAACTGGCGGAAAAACTGCCAAACAAAGCAAGCGGTGCAAAAGTCTATGGCGTCTATTCCAATTACGAATCGGATGCCAGCGGCGAATTTGATGTCATGGCAGGGGCAGCCGTATCGGCCCCAGCAGATGGTTTTGCCACAGTAAGCGTCAAGGCAGGCAAATACCTGGTATTTGCGTGCGACGGTGAGATGCCCATGGCGGTAATTCAAGGCTGGGGCAAGGTCTGGTCTTATTTCGCCAGCAATACAGAACACGAACGGTGCTATCAGACTGATTTTGAAGAATATCCGGGGCCGCAGCAAGCTGCCATCTACATCGGTATAAAATAAGTTCAGTCAATAAAAATTGAAGACTCGCATGCCAGCCAACCCAGCCCATCAGATCAGTTATGAACGACGCCTGAGCCGCGTCACCAGTTACCTGCATGAGCATCTCGATGAAGACCTGGATTTGAACAGGCTGGCAGAGATTGCCTGCATGTCGCCCTATCACTGGCACCGCATCTACCGTGCGATACATGGCGAAAGCGTGGTGGCGACCGTCAAGCGTTTGCGCCTGCAAAGGGCCGCCACCTTATTGGCCCGCAGCAGCATGGCGATAGAACAGATTGCCGAATTTTCCGGCTACCCGAACCTGCAATCCTTCACCCGCATCTTTGCAGCGGTGTATGGCCTGCCCCCGGCGCGTTATCGCAAAGAGGGCAGCCACCAGCAATTTCCCTTGCCGGATGAACTCAGCGCCGACCTGCACTTTCCGGTTAACATCACTAGCGTCGCCACCCAGCAATTGCTCAGCATTGATAATCTTGGCAGCTATATGGGTATCAGTAAAACATTTGATATTCTGAACGGCTGCGCCGCATCGCGGCAATTGTTCAGGCCGGACACGCGCTGGATAGGGATATATTATGACGATGCGATGACGGTGGAGGAAGAAAAATTGCGTTCCAAAGCCTGCATCAGCGCACCCCGGCCGCTGCCAGAACAAGCCTTGCAGTCCCCTCTGTCGGTCACTGAACTGCGGGGCGGCAAGTATGCGGTGCTGACATACAAAGGCCCGTATTCTGACATGCAACCGGTGTATCGCTGGTTCTTTGGTGTCTGGCTGCCTGCTTCCGGCGAAGAAATCGATGATGCACCGCCGTTTGAAGAATACCTGAACAATCCGCGCGATACGGCACCAACAGAATTGCTGACGAATATCTATATGCCTTTGCGTGTCACCGAGCCCGATCCGCCTATGGATTTCTTGATTTTGGGGTCACCGTAATAGGTCACATCGCCTGAGCCGCCTATGCTGGCATCCAGGCTATCTTTGGCCCAGACCTCTGCCGTGCCCGATCCGCCGATTTTGATTTTGACAGTCTGCGCTTCCAGCTTGCCGGTATGGATATTGCCGGAGCCACCGATGCTGCCACTGAAATCACTTACCTGACCGGCTGCCAAAAAGTTGCCGCTGCCACCGATATTGACTTTGATCGTATCCGCCTTCGCCGTCTTCAACTGGATATCACCGGAACCACCAATAGCCACTTGCAAATCCTTGACAAGGATCTTGTCGGACCAGACTTTTCCAGAACCACCGACGGATAATTGTTCGAGGTTTTTGAAAAAAACCACGATATTCAGGCTCTTGGTAACGGGATATTTATTTTTGTCTGCCAACCGGATCTTCAGCCGCCCGCGCTCTACCACGGTCTCTATCAGGCTTTGCAGGTTGTCGTCCGTTTCTATCTGGATACCTTCTTTATCACCCTGACGCAATTCCATTTTGGCAGGCAAGGCCAGGTCAACTTCGGTAAAGCCCGTTGCTGCACGGTCCTGTTTTTGAATATTGCCGGAACCGGCGACAGCTTTGCCTCTAAACCATCCATCCGACCAATCTGCGGCGGCAGGCAAACTGGCCAGTACCAGCATGGCACCAAGGATATGGCGACGGGAAAATAAAGTATCCAAAATAATCTCCTGCGTTGTTGGTTGGTATTGATTGTTGATTGTTGTTGATGCCAGTCTGACTATGGACAGATGATTAAGTTCCTTGCGCTTTTAAAACAAGCCCATGGCAACATTGCAGCATTGCAGCGGGGAAGACAGGATAGCGGCACTGACTTAGTCAGTCAGTGCCGTGTTTATTTTGATTTACTTGGGTGGGGGATTTTTTGGTGTGGATGCAGGATTGCCACCAGGCGTACCCGATTGCAGGCGCTTGACCGTCACTGCCTTGCCTTTCTTTTTGCAAGGTTGATCTGACCATACCGGCTTGCCATCCACTTCACAACGAAATACCGGTGTCTGTGCAAAACTGGTCAGAGGGAAAGCCAGTAATAGCAAGACGAAACTTAATTTCTTCATGGCAAGTATCAGAAAAAGATGTGAACCGCATTATAGATTCATATTAGGTGCGTCTGTCTGGATTTGCCATGCTTTTCCGGTGTGTATTTAATCAGCATAAATACACCCCATTAGCCGACCTGCCTCCCGTGGTTCAGATGGAGCGAACAAAACCACAATACGCGTCCACCATATCGGTACGGCGCATCAGGCCATTATGGCCGCCACCAGGGCTGACCATAAAACGTTTGTCTGCTGAGGGCAGCGCGTCATACACCTTGCGTCCCAAAGCCAGTGGCGTGACCTGGTCCTGATCCCCAACCAGGACCAGGCTCTTGCCACGAAAACCGGCAACAGCACGGGTATTGTCTATGCCCTGCAAAGCCGGGCTCAGTTCAATAGTGACGAAAGCTTTGGCATACCAGGGTGTATTCGCCAACGCCCAGTCCATGGCATTGCTTGCCGTTGATTCCAGCACCAGACCATCGAGTTGCCGATGCTGCGCCACATAGCCGGCAATAAAACTGCCCAATGACTGGCCGTGCACGATCAGTTTGCCCGTGGTCTGGGCTCTTGCATAATCATAAATGCGCAAGGCATCAGCCTGCATATTGGCGACGTTGGGCTGGCCACTGCTGCGGCCATAGCCACGATAATCGAAGCTGAGCAAATTCACCCCGCATTGCTGCATGGCAGGCAACAGGTATTTTGCACCGTCATCCAGATGGAACATATTGCCACCGAAATACAGCACGCTGACTTGCGCCTGTTTCAACTGTATGCGTATGCCCTGCAAAGTTACACCGTCGCTACTGTCCAGCCGCCATTCCGTTAGCTCGGCATTGGCTGCCATTTGCTGGACGCTGGCCGCATCGAGTTTTTCGGCAAGGCGATAACCGGAACGGCTGTCTGGATGAATGAACTGGTTTTCACTGACCTGCACACTCATGCAAGCAGACAGACAGAATGCCACCAAACACATCAATACCAGGCTAGAGCTCCTGAACAAGTTGCACATCAAGTTGCGCATCGTTACTCCTTACGGTTTGCCGACAAGTCTATTACAATTAAACTATAACAGAAATTAATTACTGTTAAACGATAATTTATGATCACAATACAATTATTTATGAAAATAAACCAACTATCCCGCCTGATCCGGCCCTTACTCTTGCTTTGCGCTGCCACGGAAGTGGCTTTCTTTATCCTGGCCTGGACAAACACCCTGTTGTATCTGGGTCCCTGGTCCATGTATGTTGCTGCCAAGGGCCTGCTCATTGAACAGATGCGTACCATGCCCACCATGGAACACAGCGTCGGTATCCTGCTGGGCTTGCCGGCACTGCTGTGCATGTTGTATGGACTGTGGAAGCTGGACAGATTGCTGGCCGGTATCCAGCAGAAAAACCTGTTTTCCTTGCAGAATATTGCGCGACTGCGGACATTTTCCGGTGCCATAGCCCTGTCCACCCTGCTATCCATCGCAGAAGTGCCTGCCCGTACGGGCGTAATGCGGCTACTGTCTGGGCAGCAGGATGGCGGTTTCTCGGTCTCGGTATCTTCAGAAGAATTGATACTGTTGCTGGTATGCATAGCCTTTTATCTCGTCACAGGCATGATGCATGAGGGCCGCAGGCTGGCAGAAGAAAACGAGGGCTTCATCTGATGTCCATCATCATCAATCTCGATGTCATGCTGGCCAGACGCAAAGTCAAATCCAAGGAACTGGCGCAATTTGTCGGCATTACGGAACAGAATCTGTCCCTGCTCAAATCAGGCAAGGTAAAAGGCATACGTTTTTCCACCCTGGAAAAAATTTGTGAACGCCTGAATTGCCAGCCCGGCGACATCATGGAATGGGTGAATGACGGCAAGCCATCTGAAGACCAGGCCAACACCGACAATCCCAGCTAACGGGCTCATTTCATCGATAGGTTTGAGTTCTAAGCATGCAGCACATCTTGCCAAAACCGCTTATGATGCGCTGCACGATAGCCGTTTGACCTGTCAGGGAACGTTTACGCGGCCTGACAGTCATATCGTTTTTCCTTAGGAGAGTCCGAATGAAACAGTTTTTACTCGCTGTAAGCCTGTTGGCAGGCTTGGGTGCCAGTCAGGTATCCATGGCCGATGACGCCCTGAAAGCAGCCATCGCTGGCCCACAACGTACTCCAGCCAATACGGTACGTGACAGTGCACGTCACCCCTACGAAACCCTGACTTTCTTTGGCATCAAGCCGACCATGACGGTGGTTGAGTTGTCGCCTGGCGGTGGCTGGTATACAGAAATCCTGGCACCTTATTTGCGCGACAACGGCAAGATAATCGCTGCCCTGGGAGACCCGGCAGTCAGCAAGGGTGCAGCCAGCTTCAAGCAAAAACTGGATGCCAACCCTGCCGTCTACGGCAAAGTACAAATGGGGGTTTTTGCGCCACCAACCAAGCTCGACTATGCAGCCAAGGGCAGTGTCGACCTGGTACTGACTTTCAGGAATATCCATAACTGGATAGGCAATGGCGAACCCGCCATGAAAGCCCTGTTCCAGAGCGCCTATGACAGTTTGAAAACAGGTGGTGTGTTTGGCGTGGTTGAACATCGCCTGCCCGCCAGCAAAACCCAGGATGAAAAAGCCAGCACCGGGTATGTGCATGAAAGCTATGTCATTAAACTGGCAGAAAGCGTAGGCTTCAAGCTGGCCGCAAAATCTGAAGTGAATGCCAATCCCAAAGACATGGCAGACCATGAAAACGGTGTCTGGGCTTTGCCACCCACGTTTGCCAACAAGGAAAAAGACAAGGCAAAGTATGAAGCCATAGGTGAAAGCGACCGCATGACCTTGAAATTCGTCAAATCTTAATATCTGAGCTGAATATCTGCCACACATGCCTGTGCCAGTGTGGCAGGCAGGATATTGATTTCTGGTAGCAAAGGCAGTAAGGGCCTATCATGGCACTACTGCCTTTTTTATTTCATGCGCCACTATGTTCAGCATCCCTTTGCATCACCTTGCACTCGCCCTGATCACGCTGGCTGGCTGCCTGCCAGCCATGGCGCTGGATCGCTACCTGGTCGATACCGAACATACCTTCAGCAGTTTTGAATACAAGCATTGGGGTCTGTCGATGCAGCGCGGACGCTTCGACAAAAATACCGGCAGCATAGAACTCGATACCGACAACAAGAGCGGTAGCCTGCAAATCGACATCGATGCCGATTCCATCAATACAGGCTCAGACGCGTTCAATAAAATATTGCGCTCTGAAGGTTTTTTTGACGTACAAAAATATCCCACAATACTTTTTCAATCCAGCAAACTGATTTTCAATGAAGACAAGCTGGTACAGGTAGAAGGTGACTTGACCATACGCGATATCAAACGCCCGGTAAAAGTGGACATCACCCACTTTGAATGTCGTTTCATGATCCTGTACCTGAAGCGCGCCTGTGGTGCGAATGGTTATACCAAGATTTTGCGCAGTGATTATGGCGTTGGACGCTACGTGCCCTTTGTCAGCGATGAAGTGACTTTGTCATTCAGTGTTGAAGCCATCAAGGAATGATCAGCAAGCAGAATAACTCGCTCAGGTATAACGGATGACTATTGCCCCTGCCACAGCCAGCAGGATAGCCACCAACCGTCTTGCTGTTATTTTTTCACGCAGTATCCAGGCCGCAATCGCGGTGGCAAACAGGATGGATGTTTCGCGCAAAGCAGCGATGGCAGCCACCGGTGCCAGCGTCATTGCCCACAAGGCCAGGCCGTAAGAGGCAACTGAACAACTGCCACCAGCTATGCCCAGCACAACCTTGCCCTTGCTGTAATTGAAAAAAATGCCGGTCTCTGAGCAAGACCAGACTTAACAACAGCAACGCAGTCAGCAAGAATATCCACATGGTATAGGCCGCCGGCGCACCCGACTTGCGTACGCCTATGCCATCAACCAAGGTATAGCCAGCGATAAAGCATGCATTCAATAGCGCCAAAGTGTGCGTCGAAAAACCGTTGCCCTGCGACTTTTTCGGTGCCCTGTCCAGTACCGACAATCCGACGATGCCCAGAACCAGCAGGCCCAGGCCCAGCCAGCGCATGGCAGGCACTGCTTCACCGATAATACTGCCACTACCACCGCCACCAGCAAGGGCGCTGTTCCCCGCATGAGCGGATAAGCCTGGCTCATGTCTCCGACCCGGTAAGCAGCCGCCAGCAAACAAAAATACACGACCTGCAAGACGACCGAGGCAAGAATATACGCCCAGCTTGCCCTCTCGGGCTGGCTGACAAAAGGCAAAACCAGCGCGCAGACAAAACCGGCACCGCTGGTGACCAATACCGTATTGAAAAACTTGTTTTCACCGACCTTGATCGCCGCATTCCATGCAGCATGCAGAAAGGCCGCGAACAGGACGATAGCGACGACGACTGTTGACATAAATACGCGGTCTCAATTCTGTCGAGACCCTGCTAGCGTAAAGCAACGATATTAACATTGCCCGCACCCAGGTTGCTGCTGGCTTTTTCATGACCGATAAATTTCAATTGCGCTGACCTGGCATCCCATAACATGGCCGAGCCATCATACGGGCTGCGCAACGCCGCTGGGGCATGCGCAAGATAGGCTGGTATATCCGCATCGGGCATTTTTTTACGCAAGATGTCAGCCTGCAAGCTGACCAAGCGCAGATAGGCATCTGTGTCCAGGCTCTTGCCAATGTAAGTCAAAGCATAGTCTGGTATACCTACCTGCATGAGGATTTTTCCGACCGGGTTGTAGGCATGTGCAAGGTAAAAAGAAATGCTGCTGGTGTTCAAGGCTTCACGCATTTTTTTAAAGTTATCTTTTGATGTGCTGAAATCTACAGTTGTGTTTCTGGCCGCATCGATGATGAGTGTCCAGTTCCTGACAACCATATTGGTCGTGGCATTCGGCTGAAAAGTGAAATCACCAAGCACATTCAACGGCCACGCTGCAATTTCTGATTTGTCTTGTGTCATCGCCAGACTGGCACGCAGATTTTGGGAAAAATGTGTCTGCACACCTGCTTCATATAAAAATGGCCGTTCCAGGCTTCTCTCTGCCTCAGTCATGGGCAGCACCAGTTGGCTGATGCGCTCTGCATATTGTTCCAGCAACGCCGGATACAACACCAGCAGTTCACTGACCGCACGCGCCTGTTTGCGTAGGGCAGTCTGCATCACCATTTTGGAAATCAGGCTGGAACTGTTTTTCAATGCCACCCTGAGATAGCGGTTATTACTTTCCATACGCTGCAAACCGGCATCCAGTTTGCCATCGGCGATATCAAAACTGGCCTGTGTCAGCAGCAAATCAATTGCACGACTTAAACTACTATATGCTGGGAGGCTTGCATTGAAAGCCGGTATCAGGTGTTCTTCATAGTCCCCCATTTTTCGCATCAGTGCATAACGTTCTGCCAGTACCTGATTGCTGGCCATTTGTGCCGTCAGCTCGGTACGATTTGCCAAATCCATCTGTACGCAATTTTGTATGGTTTGCCTGCAACGATTATTGTTCCAGTTGAAGCTCAGGGGGTTTTCCTCAGCCTCAGGATGAGGATGGCTTTCGTAATAGGCTTTATCTTTCTGATATAGCGCCTGCTGAACCTTGATTTTATCGATACCGTTTTTTAGCAGATCGGTGTCCAGTGCTGCGTTCATCATGACCAGTATATAAAAGCCATTTTGCGCATAAGGCACATGAAATTCCTGGGTGCGCAACAAGGCTTGCGCCTCAGGCGTCAAGGTTTCATCTTTCCAGTTAATGGCAATGAATGTCACTAGCAGCAACAGCACAATAGCTGTAAGCACCAGGAAGATTCTCAGGCCCCAGCAGCCCAGAATTTTCAAGCTGGAATAATAGCCCTGCCTGGTCGGTCTGGTATTACCAATGAGCGCGTTTGACATAATTGATTTTCAAGTGGGTTTATCAAGACATATAATCGTAGCCTCCGTGCCATGCTGAGCTACGTGTGGATTATCTGCACACCGCCGTACCCAGTCCACGGTTAAATTGCAAAATAAATACCGTTTGCGGTATCTGTTTTTAAAAACCCCTCAATTCATCCATCACAAAACAATGTCGTCGACCTTGCGCCCTGCCTTGTTCACTGATTATGCAGTCATCGCCAATTGGATTAACGATGCTGAAGCTTGTGCCCGCTGGGCCGGGCCACGGCTAGCCTTCCCGTTCGACAGCGCAGGCTTGCCCGCCTTGCTGGCGAAACCAGAAGCGCAGGCATTTGTATTGATCGGTGCGGACAAGGAAGTAGCCGGATTTGCCCAATTCTGGCGGCGCGATGCGCAGCGTGTACATCTGGGCCGCATCATCGTGTCTCCGGCTACACGTGGGCTGGGCTTTGGCAGGGTATTGTGTGAACAGTTGATGCAGCAGGCCATCGCCGTGACAGGCTTGTCTGTCGTCAGCCTGCGCGTATACCGTGATAATCCAGGGGCCTTGCATTTGTACAGCCAACTCGGTTTTGTAGCGGTCGAGGCAGAATCAAATGCAGACGTCTTGGCGATGGAATACAGAGTTTAAAGAGTCATGGCGAAGCCAGCACAATGCTGACTTCGGCTGTGAACGGGTATTGGGTGTTACCCGATATTACCCTGCGTACGTGAAGGTATCCACACTGGTGGTATAGCTGGAACTGGTGACGGTACTAACGTACACATATTCCCCCTTGGCCTGGGTAGGTGTCACGGTGATCAGCATATAGCCGCGACGAGAGGTATCGATGTAAGTGATGTCATCCACCAGTGCTTTGATGGTGCCGGCCAGCGTTGCTGGTGCCACTACTGAGGGTGGGAACACCCCTTCAAAACCGGATGAAGTCACCGACATGCCGGCAAATTCTGCCCCTATTTGTGTGCCATCCGTCAGGGTCAGTTTATTGAACCAGGCGTTGTGGCTGTCGCCCGACAAGACCAGGAATTTCTTGCCTGTCGTTTTCAGTTTCGCTGCCGAATTAAACACGCTATCGCGGGCATTCGGATAACCTTCCCAGTTATCGAAATTGTAGGATATCTTTGGATTCTTCAACGGATCCAGTAAATCTTTTTGTGCCTGTGTCTGTGCCGCTACCGGTGTTGCCTTGGCGGTCAGGTAAGCAGTCACGGAATCCGCACTCAAATTCGTAAGCAGTACCGAAGCTGGCAATTGTATACGTCCCATGACAGTCTGGTTACCCAATATCTGCCAGCTTGCTTTGGAGGTCGTCATCTGTGTATCCAGCCAGGCTTGCTGGGTCGTGCCCAGTAATTGCTTGTTCTTGTTGAAGGCATAGGGCAGGAAATTGGGATCAGCAACATCACGACCCTGTGCATCCAGCATACGATCCGGTGCCTGCTCACGACCGATAATACGGGTGTCGAGCATGTGCAGTGACAGCAGATTGCCAAAATCAAACGAACGGTAAATCTTCAACAAATTGGCGGTATCTGGTGAACGTATCGGCATCCACTCATGATAAACCTGGCTGGCCGCTGCCTTGCGCGCGGCCCAGCTTCCCTGGGTGGCAGGATTGTGATTTTCCGCAGCATCCATCCAGGCATTATTGGCAAATTCATGATCATCCCAGATGGTGATCATGGGCATGCGTGCATGCAGGGCTTTCAGATACGGATCAGCTTTGTGCAGGGCATGACGCGCGCGGTAATCAGCCACGGTAACAATCTCGCTGGCAGGTGCAGAAATACGGCCTGCCACCTGGGAGGCGACTGGTGGATAAACGCCATCTTTGTATTCATAAATATAATCACCCAGATGCAGGGCGAACTGGGCACCTGACGATACCGCACTGTCATAGGCATTGAAATAACCGGCAGGATAATCACTGCAAGAGAACACTGCCAGCTTGACTTGGTCAACATTGCCGACTGGCAGGGTACGGGTACGACCGACAGGTGACACGCTATTATTCGGGGCCACGAAGCGATAGTAATATTCGGTATTGGCAGCCAGGCCTATGGCATCCACCTTGGCAGTAAAACCGCTGGCTGAACTTGTTGTGACCTTGCCTGACAACAGCACGCTGGCAAAACTCGCATCCGCAGCCATTTGCCAGCTCAGGTCCACGCTGGCATCGGTCGATATCTTGGCATGCGTCCACAAGATCACGCGATCAGACAATGGGTCACCACTGGCAACACCATAATTGAAGGCCGCCATTTCTCCGTTCAGGATAGTCGAAGAACCACCGCAAGCAGTCAGGACACCACCGGATGCCATGACGGCAGCGACTGAAGACATCTTGATGACAAAACCGCGTCTGGCGATATTTGCTGGTGCTTGTGAACTTTTTTTCTGATCGTTTTGCATTTGGCTCTACTCCCATGGAAAATGAGAGATAGTAGGACGGCCTTATGTCAGGGATGTGACGCCGGCGAAAATTCCATCAGGAAATTCTAGAGCGCCCTTTCTAAGCCTTCTTCAGCCACTGCCACACGCTTTCTGAAAACTGGGCATAATAGGTTTTTACTGTCCATCAACCGAGGTTCCCATGATAGAAGTCCACCATTTAAAAGAATCACGCTCACGTCGTATCACCTGGTTGCTGGAAGAACTGGGGCTGGACTACACCGTCATTTCGTACGACCGCGATCCCAAGACGCGTTTGGCACCGCCAGAACTGCAAAAAATTCACCCTCTGGGTAAAGCCCCGGTCGTACGTGATAAAGACCAGATCCTGATTGAGTCTGGTGCCATCATTGAATACCTGATCCGCACCTACGGCAATGGCCGCCTGGCGCCCGCTGTCGGTACGACTGACTACAACCGCTACGTGCAGTTCCTGCACTATGCCGAAGGTTCCGCCATGTTGCCGCTGCTGCTGAAGCTGTATGTAGGCCGCCTGGGTGAAGCCGGTGCACCGCTGCACCCGCGTATCAGCAGCGAAGTGGCAAACCACTTCAGCTATCTGAATCTGGAACTGGAAGGCCGTGATTACTTCGTTGGTGACAGCCTGACAGGCGCAGACATACAACTATCTTTCGCCATACAGTCCGCTGTACGCGGTGGTGGACGTGAAGCCTTCCCTAACCTGACACGCTTTGTCGATATGGTAGCGGCGCGTCCTGCTTATCAAAAAGCAGTAGCCAAAAACGGCGAGTAAGAAAGAAAATAGCACATGCCCACAGAACAATTTGTGGGCATGGTGAGCAGACCTTGTATCTCAACGTTTTAATGCCGCCCACGCCAGCATCGCCCATCCCGCCAAAAATGCCACACCACCAATAGGGGTAATCGCCCCCAGCACACGTATGCCCGTCAGCGCCAGCGCATACAGACTGCCACTAAAAATCACTACCCCTATCAACATCGCCCAGGCTGCCCGACGCAGCATGGCATTATCCTGTTGTTGCAACATGATGCCCAGCGCCAGCATACCCAGGCCATGCACCATTTGGTAGGTTACAGCGGTTTGCCAGATCACCTGCATGTCGGCACTCAGTATCTGTTTCAGCGCATGCGCACCAAAAGCTCCTGCGGCGACACCTGTGAACATGAGAATGGCCGCAGTAGCGATGAAGAAACGTGCTTGCATGATGTGTCCGGTAAATTCAGTAATACTGAATTGTAAGGCAAGATGAAATATGCTGATGTCAAGCCTACATATTTTTATCTGGGCAACGTGAGAAACAAATTCAAAAAAATTTAGGCCACATGAAATAAAACAGATCGCCCGCAGGCGACCTGTTTTGTCTTGCCATTACTACCTTAGTCAAACTAATTCAAACCCAGTCAGGCAGCTTTTTGCGCAGACTGTGCCGTATTGAATTCAGCAATCAGCGTTGCTTCCTTGGTTTTGGCAGCCTTGAAATGCCTTTCCTTGACGTGGCCATAACCGCGTATGTCTTCCGGGATACTGGCAATCGCCACCGCCTTGGACAAATTGTCTGCATTCAGCAAGGGCAGTAACTTGTTCAGGGTTTGTTTGTACTCTAGCGGCAAGCTACGTTCCATCTTGCGTTCTTCGGTATAACCAAAGATATCAAACGTACCGCCACGCAAGGATTTGAACTTGGCCAGTACGCCAAAGGCTTTCATCATCCATGGGCCAAACTGCTGCTTGATCAGATGGCCTTTGTCGTCACGCTTGGCAAACAATGGTGGCGCCAGGTGGAAATTGATGGCGTAATCACCTTCAAACATGTCGGCAATTTTCTTTTGGAATTTGCCGTCGGTATACAAGCGGGCGACTTCATATTCATCTTTATAGGCCATCAGCTTGAACAGGTATTTCGCTACCGCTTCAGTCAGACGCAAAGGCTTGTTGCCATCGACCAGTTTGCTTTCTGCGGCTTTGACCTGGTTGACAAATTCACTGTATTGGCTGGCATAGGCGGCATCCTGGTAATCTGTCAGGAAAGTCACACGCTTGCTGATGGTGTCATCCAGCGTCGGTGCGCGTTTCAGCTCTATGACCTGGGCGGGTGCCACCAGGCGCTGTACTGCTGCCAGGTCATGCGCGGCCAGGCGGCCCCAGTTGAAGGCCTGTTTGTTAAAATCAATCGATACGCCATTCAGTTCTATGGCGCGCATCAAGGCCACTTCTTCCAGCGGTACCCAGCCTTTTTGCCACGAATAACCAAGGATAAACATATTGGTGGCGATATTGTCACCCATCAAAGCGGTGGCTATCGATGCTGCATCAATCAGATCAACCCGGTCTGCACCGCAGGCTTTGCGGATATCATTTTCTGCCGATTCACCGGGGAATTGCCAGTTCGGATTCTTGATGAAAGTCGAAGTCGGCGTGCCATTCGCATTGATGGCGGCATGCGTGCGGCCTTCACCCATGCGTGACAGGGCATCCTTGCCGGCTGTCACGATCAGATCACAGCCTATGACCAGATCAGCCATGCCGGTACCAACACGTGTCGACTGTATGTCATCTGCCTTGTCAGCCAGGCGTACATGCGACATCACCGCGCCGCCTTTTTGCGCCAGCCCTGTCATGTCCAGCACGGAACAGGCTTTACCCTGCAAATGTGCCGCCATGGCCATGATCTGGCCGATAGTAATGACGCCAGTACCACCGACACCGGTGACCAGTACACCGAAGGGTGTCTTGGTATCGGGCAAGGCTGGATAAGGCAAGGTATTTACATCAAGTGCATTGCCTGGCTCTATCTTGGTTTTTTTTGGTTTTTTCAGTTTGCCACCTTCTACCGTGACAAAGCTGGGGCAGAACCCCGTGACGCAAGAGAAATCCTTATTGCAGGAAGACTGGTTGATCTGACGCTTGCGACCAAATTCGGTTTCCAGCGGCTCTACCGACAGACAATTTGATTGTACCGAGCAATCGCCACAGCCTTCACACACGGCTTCATTGATGACTGCACGTTTGGCAGGGTCAGGGAAACCGGGTTTGCCATCCTTGTCGATTTTTTTCCTGCGGCGACGTTTTTCCGAAGCACAGGTCTGGTCATAGATCATCGCTGATACGCCCTTGGCCACGCGCAATTCACGCTGCACGGCATCAAGTTCACTGCGATGGCGCACGGTGACACCTGCTGCCCAAGGATAACCGGCACCATATTTTTCTGGCTCGTCAGTGACCACGATAATCGGGCCCACGCCTTCAGCAGCGATCTGGCGTGAAATCATGCCTGGGTCCAGCGGGCCATCAAATTCCTGACCGCCAGTCATGGCAACGGCATCATTGAACAGGATTTTGTAAGTGATATTCACTTCACCCGATACCGCAGCGCGTATCGCCAGCAAACCAGAGTGATAGTAGGTGCCATCACCCAGATTACAAAACACATGGTTTTCGGTTGTGAACGGTGCCTGGCCTACCCAGGTCACACCTTCTGCGCCCATGTGGGTGAACGTGGACGTTTCGCGGTCCATCCAGGTCACCATGTAATGGCAGCCGATACCGGCCAGGGCACGGCTACCTTCCGGTACTTTGGTGGAGGTATTGTGCGGACAACCAGAACAGAAATGCGGTACACGGTCCTTGTTTGGATCAGGCTTGGACACCACGTTCAGCATGGCTTCTTTGGCTTCCAGATACGCCACACGTTCTTTCACGTGCTGTTCTACCGGATGGCCGGCAAAATAACGGCTAATGCGGGACGCAATCGCGCGGGCGATTTGTGCCGGGTTCAGTTCATACGTCGCTGGCAGCAGCCATTCACCATGGCCGGAACCATGCAAATTACTCCATTCACCAGTGTCATCAAATTTGCCGACTACGCGTGGACGGACTTTGTCTTCCCAGTTATACAACTCTTCTTTCAAGGCGTATTCCAGGATCTGGCGTTTTTCTTCGACCACCAGGATTTCTTCCAGGCCAGTGGCAAATTCACGTACACCTTCGGATTCCAGCGGCCAGGTCAGGCCTATCTTGTACAGGCGTATGCCTATGTCTTTGGCGACTTGCTCATCAATACCCAGATCAGCCAGGGCCTGGCGCGTATCCAGGTAGGATTTACCGGCAGTGATGATACCGATCTTGGCATGTGGGCTATCCCAGATGATTTTATTGAGTTTATTGGCACGCACATAGGCCAGTGCCGCATACCATTTGTAATTATTCATGCGGGTTTCTTGCGCCAGCACCGGGTCAGGTGTGCGGATATTCACGCCATCGGCAGGCAAGACAAAATCTTCAGGAATAATCGGTTTGACACGATCTGGATCAATATCAACCACGGCACCAGATTCTACAATATCAGTTACGCATTTCATCGATACCCACAGACCGGTATAGCGCGACATGGCGATGCCATGCAGGCCATAATCCAGATATTCCTGCACGGTGGACGGATACAAGACTGGAATACCGCAGGCTTTCAAGATATGTTCACTCTGATGCGCAGCCGTAGACGATTTTGCTGCATGATCATCACCGGCCACCACCAGCACACCACCATGCCGGGAGGTTCCGGCCAGATTGGCATGCTTGAACACGTCGCCGCAACGATCCACACCCGGACCCTTGCCGTACCACATGGCAAATACGCCGTCATATTTTGCACCCGGGAACATGTTAACCTGCTGCGTGCCCCATACTGTAGTGGCAGCCAGGTCTTCATTCACGCCCGGATGAAACTTTACATGGTGTTTTTCCAGGTGTTTTCTGGCCTTGGCAGCGGTGAGATCGACATTACCCAATGGCGAACCGCGATAACCGCTAATATAACCAGCTGTATTCAAGCCTGCTTTTTCATCGGCCTGGCGCTGCAACATCATCAGGCGTATCAGAGCCTGGGTGCCGGTCATGAAAGCGCGACCGCGCTCCAGCGTGAATTTATCGTCGAGGGAAATATGGTTGTCGATCAGCGCATGCTGCTCGGCTTGCTCTGCTTTTAGAGGTGCATTCATGGGGTCTCCGTGCTTTTTATCGTTTGGGCGATGGTGTGCGCAACAAAACAGAATCACCTTGTGAGTGAATCATATACTTTTAGTAGCGGTAGCACATTAACACGCTGTACTGGCCATCCCAATGGACAGTAACACACAAAAAGACCAGTACAGTATGACTGACACTTTGGCAAAGTGTACTGGAGTCAAAACAATGATTGCTTTCAGGATAAATTGTTTTTTTATTTATTTCCTCTCGTACCCAAGGCAAGAATCTGGGAAAATACTTTTGACGGCCTTTAAATCGCAAGGAAAACCATGTCGCAAACCAAGGCAACACTGCTTAGCAAGTTCATGAAACCCAGCTTATTCCTGATGAGCAAGCTCAGCCTGCACGTCAAGCTATTGGGTATATTTGCCACCTTGCTGCTACCTCTGGTATTGCTGACAGGCACAGTCCTACATCAGGTTGCGGAAGATTCTGACAACTCCCGGCTGGAACTGAAGGGGGCGGAAGCAACACAATTGATCATGAAAATCGTGATCCAGACGCAAAAACATCGTGGTCAGATGAACCTCAAGCTGTCCGGACAGAATCTGGACGATGACCT
Source organism: Undibacterium sp. Di26W (assembly GCF_049340265.1). NCBI lineage: Bacteria > Pseudomonadati > Pseudomonadota > Betaproteobacteria > Burkholderiales > Oxalobacteraceae > Undibacterium > Undibacterium sp. Di26W. The sequence goes on along the minus strand of NZ_JBMPOR010000004.1, from coordinate 71,456 downwards.
GACCAAAACCCGCAAAGAACTGAAGGACAGTCTCGACCAGTTGGATAGCTTTTTACCCGGCATCCAACTACAGGACCTGGCAAGTGGCTGGAAAGCCACTGCCAATGAATTGCAGCAACTGGCAGCGGGCCAGACTGCCACCAACGTCAAGGAAAACACGGCGCAGCATAGCCGCCTGATCAAGCAAGGCCTGTTGTTTTCTGCCCTGGTCAATGAAAAAACCGGCTTGTTAAGCAATACCGAAAACGCCAGTTTTTTGCTGATGGATGTGTCGATACGAAAAATGCCAGCCTGGATAGAAAACTTGGCACTGCTGCGCGGTGTGGGTGCTGCCTATATCAAGGCAGGCAGCATGGAATTTCCCGAAAAAGCAGGCATGGTTTCACGCACGGATGCCTTGCAAACCGCCATCAATGCAGTCACGGACATGGATGATGCCCTGAAACGCGCAGGTGAGAATATCGCCGCACCGGAAAAAGAAGCCCTGGATGCCAGTCTCGCCTTTGCCGCGCAGGCCCAGAAAAACCTGCTGGGGGAAAGCATCAGCGGCGACGCCAATGAGTTTTTCGCCCTGGGTACGGTGGCGATAGAAAAGACCGTCGTATTGCAAAAAACCATGCATGGCAGGTTGAGTACCTTGCTGCAAGAACGTATCAACCGTCTCGATACATACCGTCAGGTGATACTGACCGTGCTGCTGCTGATCGTGTTGCTCAGCTGTTATCTGGCACTGGGCTTTTATCGTGGTTTCATGTTTGCCCTGAATGAAGTGGGCCGCTCTGCCCATTCGGTCGCTGCAGGTGACTTGACCAATCATATCCAAATCACCGGTCGCGATGAACTGGCACGTACCGGTAATCTGCTGGAAGGCATGAATGAAAACCTGTCACGTCTGGTCGCCAATGTGCGCAGTAATGCCAGCATGGTGGCGCAACTGGGGCAAGGTCTGGCGCTGGGGATCAGCGAATTGAACATCCGTACGGAACAGCAGGCATCCAGCCTGGAAGAAACTTCGGCCAGCGTCGACGACCTGGCAGATACCGTCAAAAAGAATGCCGACAGTGCACGTGCCGTCGATAAGCTGGCCGCCAATTTACGGCTGATCGCCGAATCCACAGGGGATGACATGCGAGCGGCGGTCGATTCCATGAACGGTATCCATCAAAGCGCGCGCAAGGTGCAAGAAATTGTCAGCCTGATCGATGGCATTTCCTTCCAGACCGATATCCTTGCTCTGAACGCAGCGGTAGAAGCGTCGCGCGCCGGTGAACATGGCCGCGGTTTCGCTGTCGTCGCTACAGAAGTGCGCAGCCTGGCACAGCGCAGTGCCGACTCTGCCCGCCAGATACGCCGCCTGATTGATGATTCGGTCAATCGGGTTGACGATGGTGTCAGGCAAATCAACAACGTCAACCAGACCTTGAGTGAAATCGTCGGAGGCATACGCAGTCTGGCTGGCAACATCAACTCCATCTCTACCGCTTCCAGCGAACAAAGCAATGGCTTGTCACAAATCTCTGAAGCCCTGCGTCATCTGGATGAAATCACACAAAGCAATGCACAGATGGCAGACCATGCCAAACATTCTTCGCTGAGCCTGGAAGAACGGGCGCGGGCGCTGACCAAATCGGTATCCACCTTCAAGTTACTGCAAGGCACGGCAGATGAAGCCTTTGCCCTGGTCAAGAAAGCAGCCACCCTGTATGACAGCCATGGCCAACGCGCCCTGGCCATGATCACGACGAATGCAGACAAGCTGTACGCTGACCGCGACATGTATGTGTTTGCCTTTGACCGCAAGGGCCAATACCTGGCATTTGCCGGCAATGCGGCCAAGCTGAAGGTCAATCTCTTCCATGTTGATGGCCTGGATGGCAAAAAACTGGTCGGGGATGCCTTCAAGGTAGGGGCAACCGGGGGCTGGATCGATTACACCATCGTCAATCCCACGTCGAAGAAGGTGGAATCCAAAACCTCGTATATCGAAATCGTGGCTGACAACCTGGTCCTGGGCTGCGGCGTCTACAAGGTGTAGGTATAGGTTTAACCCGGTTTGAAGGTGTAAAAGCACCAATCTGTAAGGCTTGCAGCATAATCTCGTGGTAAATGCCGCGCCGCGATATAATCATGATATGAAACTCAAATTCACCAAAATGCATGGTGCAGGTAATGATTTCGTCGTCATAGACGCCATCAACCAGCAAATCAATCTTAGCTCAGCCCAATGGCGGCTGATTGCTGACCGTCGCTTTGGCATCGGTGCCGACCAGATACTGGTGGTGGAACGATCCAGCAAACCGGATGTGGATTTTCGGTATGTCATATACAACAACGATGGTGGTGAAGTGGAGCAATGCGGCAATGGCTCACGCGCCTTTGTCCAGTTTGTTCTTGAAAAAGGCCTGACCACCAAATCCAGCATACGTGTGGAAACCATGTCCGGCATCATCGAGCCACACATGGAAGAAGATGGCAGCATCACCGTCAACATGGGTGCGCCGATACTGGAAGCCGCACAAGTCCCCTTCCAGGCTGATGAGCTGATCCCCATGCACCAGGCTGATGATAGTTTGTGGCCGCTGGAAATCAATGGCAAGACCGTATGGATTTCTGCCGTTTCCATGGGCAATCCACATGCGGTGCAGGTAGTGGCCTCGGTTGACGATTTTCCAATACCGGTCGATGGCCCCTTGATAGAAAATCATCCACGCTTTCCACGACGAGTGAATGCCGGTTTCATGCAGGTGTTGGAACGCAAGCACATACGCCTGCGCGTCCATGAGCGCGGTGCCGGTGAAACCCTGGCCTGTGGTACCGGTGCGTGTGCGGCAGTTGTCACCGGCATACGCCGGGGCTTGCTGGATAGCCCGGTACGTGTCAGCATGCGTGGCGGTGAACTGTCGGTTGCCTGGGAGGGTGAAGGCAAGCCGGTATTCCTCAGCGGTCCGGCAGTGACCGTCTTCGAAGGCGAAATTAATCTCACAGAAACAGCATGAATTCCAACGACATCGCCACTTATTTGATACAGCACCCGCATTTTTTTGAAGAACATGCAGAATTGCTGGGCACCATCAAACTCACCAGTCCAGTTATGGGGCGCGCCATCTCGCTGCAAGAACGTCAGATGGAAGTGGTACGCGAAAAATACCGGGGACTGGAATTGCGCATGGCAGATTTGCTGCGTATCGCGGAAGAAAATCATGACATCAGCCAAAAATTCCAAAGCTGGACACGGGCATTGCTGCTGGCACGCAATGATGTCGATCTGCCCCATGTATTGACGCAAGGCCTGCAGGATATTTTTAATTTGCCGCACGCCACCCTGCGCCTGTGGAATGTCGGTATAGACTATGCGCATACCTGGTTCGCCAGCACCACCAGTGACGATGCCCGTTTGTTCGCCAAGGGCCTGACCGCACCTTACTGTGGCAAGAACCATGATTTTGAAGCGGCTGGCTGGATCGATGCCGAGCAGCCCGTGCAATCGCTGGCCATGTTGCCACTGCGCCTGACCGCAACTTCACCCACCTTTGGCTTGCTGGTACTGGGTTCGCCCGACCCGGCACGTTATACCAAGGACATGGCGACCGATTTCCTGATCAAGATTGCCAGTACCAGCAGTGCCGCATTGAGCTGCCTGGTGGATCTGTAATCAGTCACCAAGATAGTGCTCATAGCCCATACTGAGCGCTTTGCAGGAGGTCCACATGACGACACAAGATCAGTATCTGGCCAGCTATCTGGAGGTCTTGCGTAGTCAAAGGCAGTTGTCCCAGCATACGCTGGACAGTTATCTGCTGGACCTGCGCGAGCTCATCAAACTGGCTGGGCAACAAGACCTGGCCAGCCTGACCACCCACCATATACGCCGTTTTGCTGCGCAAATGCATGCCAGCGGACAAAATGCCCGCAGCATTGCACGCAAGCTGTCGAGCTGGCGCGGCTTTTATCGCTGGCTGACCGAAGAGCAGGATCTGGCCGCCAATCCGGTCGAAGGGGTGCGCGCACCAAAGAAAAACAAACCCCTGCCGAAAGCACTGGGGGCCGATGATGCCGTCCGGCTGGTTGATCAGAAAGGTAGTGATCAGCCCACATCCCGTGCCAATCGGGCCATGTTTGAACTGCTGTATTCCAGCGGCCTGCGCGTGTCTGAACTGGCCAGCCTGGATGTAGCGGCCATCCATGAAAGTGGCTATAGCTCAGCCGGCTATGTCGATATGGTCGAAGGGGAAGTGCATGTCACCGGCAAGGGTGGCAAGCCGCGCATCGTGCCCGTCGGCAAACCTGCGCTGGCAGCACTGGCAGATTGGCTGGCCGTGCGCCCCACCCTGGTCACGCTGGACCCGCATCCGCTATTCCTGAGCGAACGTGGCACCCGTATTTCTACCCGCCTGATACAACTGCGCCTGAAAGCGCATGCGCAAAGCCTGGATATCCCGGCCAATGTGCATCCGCATATGCTGCGCCATTCCTTTGCTTCGCACATGCTGCAATCGTCCGGCGACTTGCGCGCCGTGCAAGAGATGCTGGGCCACAGCTCCATCGCAGCGACCCAGGTGTATACGTCTTTGGATTTTCAGCATCTGGCCAAGGTGTATGACCAGACACATCCCAGAGCTAAAAAATAGCTGGCGACCAGCAGCTTAACGCAACACCATTTCTACACGCCGGTTCTTGGCACGTCCGGCCTCAGCCGCATTCGACGCACGTGGTGCCAGCGGGCCTACCCCCTTGGCAATCAAACGGGCATCGGCAATGCCATAAGCTTTCAGCGCATCTGCCACGGCCTGGGCGCGCTTGCCTGACAAAGTCATGTTGTAGTCGAGCACGCCCTGGGTATCGGTGTGGCCAACGATATACACGGCAGCAGTATTGGCTTTCAGGTATTTCGCCATTTCATCCAGTTGCGGTTTGGATTCGGGCTTGATGACGGCTTTGTCGGTATCAAAATACAGTCCATAAAAACTGACTGCGCCGTTGGCTGCCAATTCCTTGCTGATGGCGTCGGCATCCACGGTGACAATATTCTGTTCCATGGCTTTGGGTTCCAGTACTTCAACCAGTACCGCAACACGGTCGTTCATGCTGTCGGTTATGTCACCCATGGTGCCCCCAGAATTCAGTGCGGCATACACGCCGACATAGGTAGTGGCCGCCCCCGTGCCTTTTTGCAGCAGTGCATAGCGCAAATCCTTGGCGCCATCAAACACTGCCTGCACAAAACGATTGCGATTGACGTCATAGCCTTCGCCCTGGACATGGGTGCGTTTCTCGTTCCAGTTGTATTTCAGGCTTTTGAAAGAAGGGCCGCAACTGTCGTTATCACATTGAAAGACTGGCTTGAAACCCTTGCTGTTCAAACTGTCGGTAAAATTGCGAAACACTTCCAGTGATGAGCGCCCTTTCGGCACCATATACACGGTACGGGTCAGCGTCCCGTCTGCTTTTTGCAGCTTGGAAAATTTCTTGTTGCTGCTGTAATCCGGCTCTGTCGCCGGCCCCGCCGGAAAGGCAATTTCGTCAAAGGCTTTTTGCGTCTGCAACAGTATGCTGGAACCCTGGTAACGCCCGGTCAGTGGATGATCCTTGGCATTCGGGGCATCGGTGGTCAGCACTTTTTCATAAGCGGGATTGCTGGCAGCATGAACCAGTTGGCTGGCCAGGAAAGTCACGATGAGCAGGGATGATTTCAGCATATTGTGCATGATGTTCAAGACTCCTTGAAAAATGATGTTTTTTGCAACAACATCGCTAATGTAGCACAGGATTTTTCAACAGTCCCAATTCCAATACCTGCTTACAAAATTGCTTAAAAAAGAAAAAGCAGCGAATACGCTGCTTTTTCTTCATATCGGTACCAAGTCGATGCCAGGCGACACCAAATATTACTGCTGGTACTGTTATGCTTTTGCCAGCTTCAAGCTGCTGACATCCGCTGTCAGGTAACCAACGGCAGACGCAAAGCGGTCTTTGTAATTGGCACGTACCAATGGGTCCAGTGTAGGCTTGACGATAGCGTGGATGCCCAGCCAGTCACCGGCATGCTGGAAATTGCTGGTGATATAGGTCCAGCCGTTCAGATCATCTACCACCGACAGACCGGTCGATTCAGCACCGGAAGGCATGGAAGCCACGCGGGACAGCTTCTTGGTATCGACGTTGTATGCCCACAGGAAGTTGTTCACGTGATAGCCGCTGTCTTCACCGATGAACAAGGTGCGCAGTTTTTCCGAAAATTTCAGATTGTCCGGCGCACCGATCTTGTCCGGATTCGCCAGGTTACCTAGCGCATCGGCGGTAATATCTTCACCGATCAGCATGGTTTTGGTGACGGTTGGTACCCAGTCACTATTGATGGCAGCACCGGCGGTATCTTTCTGACTACCAGCCAGTGTATGCGCCAATACGGCACCGGCATTCACGGCTTTTTCCAGCGTTACGCCAAAGGCTTCATTCCAGGCAGCATTGCCACGCACCATGGAACTTTGCATATTTTGCAGGGCAGAATAGGCGATCTTGTCCTTGGCATTGACTGTCGTGCCTTCCAGCTTGGTCAATGCCATGCTGGCGCCCATGTAGGCGGCGTAACGATGGGTTTCCAGGAAGGCGGCGGCTTTTTCCATGCCCGGCTTGATTTTGATCCATTGGATCTTGCCGCTGTAATAAATCTTGGTGAAGCTGGCATCTTTAGGATCAGCAGTTGCCACTTCCATGATGTCGGCTGGCTTCAGGGTGTTGGCCAGGTTTTCGATTTCAGCGCTGGTGGCAGAACCGAGTTTGATCCAGGTCAGCAGCGCACCGGCAGCAGCCGGGTCAATTGAGAAGCCAGCACCGATCTTGGCAACATACAAAGAACCGGAAGACAGGTCTTTTTCTTTGTCAGCGACAAAAATGAAGATGCCGCCATTCGTCGCATCATCGCCCATCAATGCAGTACGGTTGTCGGGCATGACTTGTACCAGCTCATGCGACAGGCGACCCATGCAATAGTGTTTTTTTGCCGTACCGGTACCATCAGGATTGACGGTAATTTCTGGCATATGGCCATAGTGGTAAGGATTGGCCTTGTTTTCTTCGCCAAACAGGTTCGTGCTATAGGCTTTGAACTGAGTGTTGGTGGAGATGGTAAAAGCATCCGGCTCGTATTCTTCGCTGGACAGATGTGTACCCCATGGTGACAGGCTGGCACCGCAAGTGATCCACAGGCCATTGAGCTTGGACGTATCGACATTATGGTATTTCACCAGGCTCAGCTTGCCTGTGGCCTGGTCTTGATCCAGCGTCAGGACAGCGATAGGAGAAGGTAGTTTGCCGTACATGTCCGTCGTACCGTCTTGCGCCCAGGTGGTGTATTCAAACTGCACCACGGCAAACACGGCCTTGCCTTTGATACCGGTCACGGTAGGGTTGGCAATTGACAGCAGCGACGTACCATCCGGGGAATCAGAGAAGAACTGGCGTTCTTTACCTGGCACCGTTTTATCGATGATGGCCTTGTTATTGATATCGTAGTAGCCACCCGCCATGATAGTGCCGCCGCTGCCATTCGGCACCAGATCACCGGTCAGGAAGAAAGCCTGGTAAGCCAGTTTGTAGACCTGCGAGCTGTTGTCACTGAAGTTGACGCTCAGTGTCGAGCCTACCGTTGTGGTGGCCATGGCAGCTGCGTTGGCCAGCGATGGCGCAGGCATGGCAGTGAAATCAGCACCGATAAAATTCGCAACTACTGGTGCAGGCGTCGCAGCAGAAGAGCTGCCACCACAGGCAGACAGCAAAGATGCCGTGGACATGGCACCCAAAGGCAGCAAAGGCGCACCGGCAAGGAATTTAAGTGCCTGACGGCGACCGAGTTGAGGTTGATCTGACATGATTTGCATTCCAATAGTTGATATCAACAAAAAGAGCCACATGGAAACCGGTGTGCCACCGATTGCACCTGTGCCGTGTGAGGTCTGTTGCAATGTGCATCCTCTTGCAATCCTGTCCGTGTACAAGGAAAGCAGGTGGTTTTCTTGCATCAGTCTCCGCTGTAAAAACGGTGTTACAAGTAAGGCTAAGTTCGGGCAGGAGTATAAGAAGCGAATGTGACAGGCAAGTGAAACGCTGGCATTGTCATGAAATCGGCCAGGATGTAAAAAGAAACGCCAGGGTGACCGGATGTCGGCGGCGGTACAAAAATTTTTGCAAGCGAAGGTTTTTGCAAATAAAGGCTTTTGCAACTGAATTGCATTTTCAGGCATAATATTGCGCATGACCGGCATCGCATCTGGTGTCGCCGGTAAATCCCTGAGTCACTGATGATCATTTATGAAAACCGCCCGCATATCCCCCACAACACGCCCGCCAGCCACAGTGCCAGCCCCCGGCAGGGAAGGTAATGCCGGTAATCTGCTGCGGCAGGCAGGTGTGCGTGTCACTGATGCACGTCTGAATGTCTTGTCCGAACTCTTGCTCAGCCAGCGCGCCCTGTCCCATCTGGAAATCCAGGATGCGATGCCAGCGATGGACAGGGTCACCCTGTACCGCGCCCTGGATTGCCTGACCGATGCCGGCCTGGCTCACAAGATATCCGGCGACGACCGCGTGTTTCGCTACAGCACCGGCAATGATGCTGTTCATGCACATGGGCAGCATCAACGTCAGGTCCAGCATCAGCATGGCCATTTCAAATGCACACGCTGCTCCAGGGTCTTTTGCCTGGATGAAGCGCAGGCACCGGCCTCGTTACGGACGCAATTGCAGGCGAGCTTGCAATCCACACTGGGACCCGGCTTTCAAAGTCATGACGTGGAACTGACCATCAAGGGCTGGTGTGCCGATTGTGCCAAGTGATGGCGCCAGGCAAGTAGGGCTTACAGGTTTTGCAAGCTTATCTGCAAGGCCATCAACAAACTGTTTTAGAGAAAAATCATGGCATTAATTCCCACCACCATCCTCACCGGCTTCCTGGGTGCAGGCAAAACCACGCTGCTGAATCGTATCCTGCAAGAAGATCACGGCCACAAGATCGCTGTCATAGAAAACGAATTTGGCCAGGAAAATATCGATAGTGAAATCCTGGTGCAGGACAGTAATGAGCAGATAGTGGAAATGAATAATGGCTGCATCTGCTGTACCGTGCGTGGTGACCTGATCATCGCCCTGAGCAAGCTGATACAGCAAAAAAATGAAGGCAAGCTGCATTTTGACCGCGTCATCATAGAAACCACGGGCCTCGCAAACCCCGGCCCGGTTGCCCAGACTTTCTTCGTTGATGAAGAAGTTGGCACCTACTATATGCTCGATGCAGTGGTGACCGTGGTGGATGCCCGCCATGCCATGCAACAACTGGACGAACATGAAGAAGCCCAGCGCCAGGTGGGGTTTGCCGACAAGATACTGCTGTCCAAAACCGATCTGGTCGATGCCGGGCAAGTAACCACACTGCGGACTCGCCTGGCGCGCATGAATCCGCGCGCACCCATCACGGCCGTCGATTTTGGTAAAGTGGCGATCAGCGAAGTGCTAGACCTGAAAGGCTTCAACCTGAATGCCAAGCTGGACCTGGACCCCGACTTCTTGCGTGCGGAAGAAGATGCACATGCGCATGCGCACGATGATTGCGACGACCATTGCACGCATGAAGACCATCATCATGACGAACATAAAGATGGACATCATGTGCACAACCACCATCATGCCCATCACTCCGACGATATCGCGGCCTTTGTTTTCAAGAGTACGCGGCCCTTCAATACCGGCCAGCTGGACGAATTTCTGGGTGGGCTGGTACAGGTGTTTGGCCCGCGCATGCTGCGTTACAAAGGGGTCTTGCTGATGGAAGGTGCCGACCGCAAGGTGATTTTCCAGGGAGTGCACCAAATCATGGGCACCGACATTGGTGCCAAATGGGGAGAAGACGAATTGCGCGAAAGCAAGATGGTGTTTATTGGCAAAAATCTACCTAAAGACATATTTATTGAAGGTTTGGAGCATTGTTTGGTATAAACTAGCGGGCTATTGAAGGCAGCTGTTGTCTGTCGTGCAAGTGGCGTTCATGCAAATGTCATTTACTTTATCAATAAGGGGAGGATAATTATCTGGAGCAAACATGTTTCAGATTTGTTCTATGTATTAACCCGTCGTATCGAAAGTAAGCGAAGTGGCAACTAAATCAACTAAATCGACTGCTACAGTCAGCGCCCCGGAAGCTCTGCTCACTGAGGAAGAAATCCTCAAGATGGGCGAGAAGGACTATATGAACGCTGCACAACTGGCATTTTTCAAGGCCCGTTTGCAGCAGCTTGAGAAGGATTTATTGAAGAACGCCGACGAAACCACCGAGCATCTTCGTGAAACCGTATTGGTACCAGACCCGGCAGACCGCGCCACGATAGAGGAAGAACATGCGCTGGAATTGCGCACCCGCGATCGTGAACGCAAGTTGCTGAAAAAAGTACAGCAATCCATCAATAGCATTGATGACGGCGATTACGGCTGGTGCGAAGAAACCGGTGAACCGATCGGCATCCCACGCCTGCTGGCGCGACCTACAGCGACCCTGTCCCTGGAAGCCCAGCAAAGACGTGAAATGAAGCAAAAGCTGTACGGCGACTGAGCAATATTCGGGCTGACCGCACTGCAGAGTGCGACAAGCCTGCAGTTAAAAAAGCGTGCGGCTAAAGAGCGTGCAGTTAACCACTGCGCGCTTTTTTACGAAATGGAATGCAACAATGTTGCAGGCGTCTGAACTTTTGCCGCTAAAACAACTCAAACGGTAGTAACGACGCCGTCAATTGCCGCACATCCGCAGTACATGCAGGCCAAAATGTCGGTTTTTTGCTACAATTTTTAAATTCTTTTTTACGCGTTTTGTGTGCTTTTGCGTTTTTGCGTCAAGCCTTATTATTCTACTTGCCCATTTGCCCACTAACCGACTAGCCCCAGATAAACCAGCCTCACCATGTTGCCGTCACTAAGCTCAAGCAAGAACAACAGCAAGCGCTACTTGCTGCTCTTTCTGCTGTCTGCGCTGTTATTCAGCCAGTGGCTGGGGTTTGCGCATCGCATGTCGCATGCGGGCTGGGCAGAAGGCAACGCACCGGTCGTCTTTAGCCAACAAGCCAGCAACACCAACAGCCTGATCGATGCGCTGTGGCCAAACAGCAAGGATGACAGCAGCACCCAGCATTCTTGCGCCCTGTACGACGCCGCCTGCGTCGCTGAATACCTGCACCTGCTGCCTGAGCAGATTGTCCTGCTGGATGGACATGCCCTGGCTTCCAGCAATACCAGCAGCACTGGCTGGCAAGCCCTGCTGCGCGTCCCCTTCTCGTCCCGCGCCCCACCTGTTCTGTTTGCCTGAATCTTTTATCCGCCCTCCTTTGCCTCGGTGAAGGACGGGCCTGGCATCAATTCGTCCAGACCAGCTTGGCTGAAGTCTGACATTGCATCGTTTGCAAACAGGAAACAATATGGCTTTTCAACGTACACTGATTACTACCGCAGTCATGGCACTGCTCGCCCAATTCAACCATGGCGCCCGGGCTGAAGGCTCGCCCATCAACACTGTCACGGTCACATCCAATCCCATCAGCAATGATGAAAACCTGCAAGTACTGACACCAGCCAAGATATTGGCAGGGCCTGAACTCAAGGCAAAGATAGGCACTTCCCTGGGAGATACGCTGAGCGGCGAACTGGGTGTATCGGCATCTGGCTTCGGCGCTGGCGCGTCACGCCCCATCATCCGTGGCCTGGAAGGCCCGCGTGTCAAGATCTTGCAAAACGGCATGGGTGTTGCCGACGTATCCAGTCTGTCGAATGACCATGCAGTTGCCAGCGAAAGTTCGACTGCCCAGCAGATTGAAGTCTTGCGCGGCCCTGCCGCGCTGTTGTACGGCAGCGGTGCCATTGGTGGTCTGGTGAATGTGGTTGATTACCGCATCCCTACCGTACTCAACAAGCTAACTACCGGCGAAGCCGAAGTCCGCGTCGGTACTGCCAATCAGGAAAAGAGTCTGTCCTTTTCCATCGATGGTTCCAGCGGTGTGATTGGCCTGCATGCTGACGGCAGTAGCCGCGATACCAGCAACTATAAAATCCCGGGCAACAGCGAATGGAATAATCCAGCCTCGGCCAGTGGCCGCCTGAATTCCAGCTTTACCCGCGAATCCACCCTGGCTGTGGGTGCATCCGTGATCCAGCCCTGGGGTTACCTAGGTGCAGCAGTGCAGACACTGAATGATCATTACGGTATCCCGACGGCGGAACGCTCATTTATTGACCTGCGCCAGAATCGTTTCGATCTCGATGGTTTGCTGAACTCACCCGTCAATGGCTTTGACAGCCTGAAATACAAATTCAGCGCCACCGATTATCAGCATACTGAAAAAGCAGAAGATGGCTCCCCAAACACCTATTTCAAGAATCAATCCATGGAAGGCCGCGTCGTGCTGTCGCACCCGTCCTGGGCTGGCTGGCAAGGTAGCTGGGGCCTGCAGACCGAACAGGTGAAATTCTCTGCCCTGTCCGCCAGCAGTGGTCGCGCCGATACGGTTCCGCCAACCACATCCACCTCATTGGCCGCTTTCGCCGTCGAACAAAAGCAATTTGGTGATGTCCTCGCCAGCACTGGTGTCAGGATGGAAAATGTCAACCGCAAACCGGACGCAGGCACCGGTCTGGTCTCGCGCGAATTCAATCAGTTTTCCGCCTCGGCGGGTGGACTTTGGCAATTTGAGAAAGGTTATAGTGCTGGCCTGAGCCTGTCATGGGCGCAGCGCGCACCGGCGACCGAAGAACTGTATTCAAACGGCCCCCATGAATCCACCGCCACATTTGACATAGGCAGTGTCAACATGAAGAAAGAAGTCTCGCGCAATGTGGAACTCAGCCTGCAAAAGACCAGCGGCATCCTGCACTGGAAGGTGAATGCCTTCCTCAACAAGGTCAGCAACTATATCTACGGCCATACGGACGGCACCACGGTAGATGAAGAGGGCAACCCCGATACTGACGCGGAATTTACCCGCCGTAACTGGTCGCAGGCTTCGGCCACCATCCGTGGCGGCGAAGCCGAAATCAGCTATAACCTGCTGGGTGAAGGCCCGTCAATACGCGCATTTGCCGACTATTCACGCGGTAGCCTCGACAGTATGGGCAGCCTGCCGTTGCAACCGGCGACCCGCACCGGCCTGGACCTTGGCTATCGCGAAGGTAAATGGCGTGCCGGCCTGAATATCCTGCACGCACAGCGACAAGACCGGCTGGCCAGCTTTGAAAGTTTCGAAACACCGTCCTACACCAAGGTCGATGCCAGCCTGACCTATACCCATCCTTATCAGAACAGCCAGCTGACCTGGTTCCTGATGGCGAAAAACCTGCTGAATCAGGATATCCGCCTGTCTACCTCGGTACTGCGGGAAAGTGTGCCGCAACCCGGCAGGAATGTTCTTGCGGGGCTAAGAATCAGCTTCTAATGTAAAAAAAGTCAGCTAAGAATTGCAAGAAAAATGTAAGCAGATGTAATTGCGCATTTAGTTATCAATTCATAACCTGTAAGTATTGGAGGTGGTATTCACCTCCAATTTCATTAAAAAACCGGTCTAATCAGTTTGTTTTTGAGAATATTGCGTAGCATTTAAAAGAGCATTTGAAAAAAAACTGCTTGGACCCATTGAGCCCAGTCAACCATTCCATCGCAAATCAGAATATACTAAGCACTCGTCAAATTCGCTAGCGGGCGGTTAGCGTTTATTCTTATTCGGGAACAAAGTGGGGATTTTTTCTCTTTTCGGTAAAAAAGGTGTCAAGCAGGAAGATCGCTCCACCGAGAAATCTTCTTCTAGAAAGACGCGCTCCAAGAATGGTAATACCGTCATTGGCGGTTTCCAGGACAGCGAGGTGTTTAGCAATTCGATTATTGCTCAGCGCCATATCGCCCGTGCCACGGAAAGAAAAATTGACGCGATTGAATTTGAAATGTCGCGTGACATCGTCAAGACCAGGCCGCCAACTGTCACCAAGACTGATCTGATGAACCCGCCGGCCGAAGTGCCGTCGAAAAAAAATCCTCCCGTAGAATTCCAGACAACGATGCCGTTGACCCTGCCTACCGATTATCTGCTTGGGCAGAATTCGGAAATGTCGGGATCCGCCGTTGCGCACAGTGAATCCGTACCCTTGCTGGAAGAAGCCGCGATCCTGTTCGCCAGTGGCCAGGCCGAGGTCGCCGAGCAAATGCTGGTGGCCGCCGTCCATCAAGAATTGGGTGACGCCACCGAAATCGGCTGGCAAATGCTGTTTGACCTGTATCGCATCGGTAATCACCAGCACAAGTTCGAAAGCCTGTCGCTCGACTACGCCAATAAATTTGAAACCTCACCACCTTTGTGGCCAGAGGTATTGAATAATACCGACCAGGATACCGATAATCGGTCCGACAACACCATGGCCAATATCAGCTTCCCGGCCAAACTGGATGCCGGCATTGTCAAGGTACTGGAAAAAATCCAGAACGCCAGCGCCAAGAGCCGCAGCCTGCGTCTGGATTTTATACGCGTCAAGGAAGTCGACCCTATCGGTTGCGGCCTGCTATTGCGTGCATTCAAGAATTTAAAGAAATCCGGCCACGACCTGATACTGATTGGTGCCAAAGACCTGTCGGACAAAATCCGTGCAATTTTGCTGGTAGGCCGTCGCGACGAAACTGAAGCACCATGGCTGCTGTTGCTGGAAATCTTGCAATTGCTGCATTTTGAACAAGCCTTCGAAGAAGTCAGTATGGATTACTGCATCACTTTCGAAGTCTCGCCGCCTTCTTTCGAAGCACCGAAAAACAATATCACTAGTTCCTTCCCGGAAATCAATAACGAGGACGAAACCGCTTCTGACAGCTTCCTGATGCCTAAAGTGGTGGAAGGCAAGACCGAATTCCTGCTGCAAGGCATCGCCGAACAGGCGGAAAGCCAAAATCCGCTGATACTCGATTGCTCACGACTGGAGCGGGTAGAGTTTGGTGCCTCGGCACAATTGCTGAATGGCCTGGCCCCTATCGCCGGCAAAAGCGGCATGAACATACGCTTTGAAAACGTCAATTATCTGGTCATGATGCTATTCCACGCCATGGGCCTGAAGAATATTGCCAGCATCATCGTCCGCAAACACTAAAGCAGTTTCCAGAATAGCAAGCGCTTGGACTGAATGAACTACCTGCATCTGCAGGAAGCCTCATTCGGCTGCGGCTTTGCCTGTACTGTACGCTAACTGTAACGCTGACTACAACGCTTGTAATTCCACGAAAACACCCCATTTTCAAAAAAACGGGCAATCCAGCCCGGCATCCGCCTTCAGCCCATCCGGCCTGAGCATTTGCAGCAGGCGTAGCGAATATCAATGAGGTTCATATGGAACAATTTCACGGCACCACCATCCTGACGGTGCGACGCGGCAATCTGGTTGCCCTTGGCGGCGATGGTCAGGTCACCCTTGGCAATATCGTCATGAAGGGCACCGCCCGCAAGGTACGCAAGCTGTATCACAACAAGGTACTGGCAGGATTTGCCGGCGGCACGGCCGATGCCTTTACCCTGATCGAGCGTTTTGAATCGAAACTGGAAAAACACCAGGGTCACCTGATGCGTGCTTCGGTAGAACTGGCCAAAGACTGGCGTACCGACCGCATGCTGCGCCGCCTGGAAGCCATGCTGCTGGTGGCAGACAAAGACACTACCCTGGTCATCACCGGCAACGGCGACGTACTGGAACCCAATCAGGGCATAGGTGCAATTGGCTCGGGCGGTACATTTGCCCAATCGGCAGCAATCGCCCTGTTTGAAAACACCGACCTGTCGCCCGTCGACATCGTCAAGAAATCGCTGACTATCGCCGGTGAGTTGTGCATTTACACCAACTTGTCGCACACCATAGAAACACTGGAATGAATTGGAATAAGCAATGAACATGACCCCACAAGAGATCGTCTCTGAACTCGATAAACATGTCGTCGGCCAGTCCAAGGCCAAGCGTGCCGTTGCCATCGCCCTGCGTAACCGCTGGCGTCGCCAGCAGGTAGAGGAACCGCTGCGCCATGAGATCACCCCCAAGAACATCCTGATGATAGGCCCGACCGGTGTCGGTAAAACCGAAATCGCGCGTCGCCTGGCCAAGCTGGCCGACGCCCCTTTCATCAAGATCGAAGCCACCAAATTCACTGAAGTGGGTTATGTGGGCCGTGATGTTGATACCATCATCCGTGACCTGGTAGATATAGGCATCAAGCAAACCCGTGAAGCTGCCACCCGCAAAGTACGCGCCCGTGCCGAAGATGCGGCAGAAGACCGGGTACTCGACATCCTGTTGCCACCAGCGCGTGATTTCGGTTTTCAGCCAAATGAAGCCGAAGCAACACCGGCGGACAATACTACCCGCCAGACTTTCCGCAAGCGTCTGCGTGAAGGTGCGCTGGATGACAAGGAAATTGAAATCGAAGTAGCCGAAGGCGTGGCCCATATGGAAATCATGGCACCACCCGGCATGGAAGAAATGACCGAGCAGATCAAGACCATGTTCTCGGGCATGGGCAGTGGCCGCAAGAAATCACGCAAGCTGAAAGTCAAGGAAGCGATGAAGCTGCTGATTGAAGAAGAAGCAGGCAAACTGGTCAATGAAGAAGAACTGAAGCAGGAAGCAATTCGCAATGTAGAACAAAACGGCATTGTCTTCCTCGATGAAATCGACAAGATCGCCTCACGTTCTGAAACTGGCGGTGCGGAAGTTTCACGCGCTGGCGTACAACGCGATTTGCTGCCACTGGTCGAGGGCACCACCGTGAACACCAAATACGGCATGATCAAGACTGACCATATCCTGTTTATTGCGTCGGGTGCTTTCCATCTGGCCAAACCGTCTGACCTGATACCGGAACTGCAAGGCCGCTTCCCTATCCGCGTGGAGCTTGAATCACTGTCCATCGCTGATTTTGAACGCATCCTGACCGGCACCGACGCCTGTCTGACACGTCAATACCAGGCACTGCTGGCGACCGAAGACGTGCAGATAGACTTCACGCCGGAAGGGGTAGAACGTCTGGCTGGCATCGCGTATGCGGTCAATGAAACCACCGAAAACATCGGTGCCCGTCGCCTATACACCGTGATGGAAAAGCTGCTGGAAGAAATTTCGTTCAATGCACACCAGAATAGCGGCAAGACCGTTGTCATTGATGCCGCCTATGTCAATGAGCGCCTGGAAGCCCTGTCGGTGAATGAAGACCTGTCGCGCTACGTGCTGTAATTTTTAATTTACAAACCCAGGGGTTCAACATGGCAAACAAGGCGCTGACAACACGACAACGCATGCAGTTCCGCGTTGAACCCGCACAGGTAGCTGTCTATCGTACCCGGCAGCACATCAAGCAAACGCCGCCGGCCCATCGTGGCCTGGCTGTGCAAAATCAACTACCGTTCCCTGCTGTCAACGCCACCCGCAAAGACAAGTCAGGGAACAAATAATCCCTTTCAAAAAGAGGAAACACCATGTTTGTCAGCCCGACTGCGAGCCCGACTGCCAGCCCGACCACCAGCGACCAACCCGACTATTCCATGCTGTCGCGCCAGCTTGCCAGCATACTGGAAAGCGAGCGCAATCTGATTACCAATGCGGCGCAGTTTTCTGCCTTTATCTACAACAGCATCAGTGACCTCAACTGGGCCGGTTTTTATCTGTGCACGCACGCCAGCAAACCGACTGCGGAATTCCCGCATGAACTCTTGCTCGGCCCTTTCCAGGGCAAGGTCGCCTGTACCCGCATCCCGTTCAAACGTGGTGTCTGTGGCACGGCAGCAGCCGAAAGACGCACGGTACTAGTGTCTGACGTCCATGCCTTCCCCGGCCATATCGCCTGCGATTCGGCATCGAATTCTGAAATCGTCATCCCGCTGATCAAGGATGGTGAATTATTTGGTGTATTTGATATCGATAGCCCACGCCTGGACAGATTCAGCCGCGACGATCAGCAAGGTCTGGAGCAACTGGTCGCCATTTTCGTGGCTGCCAGCAATATCAAGTAAGCTGATCTGGACCCAGCATTCCGGGGTCTCTTGTGGCCGACGACAGACAGAGACCAAGGCGGACTTGGTCTTTTTTGTTAAGCTATGTCAAAAATCCGCCCCTGCAGGTGTTGCCGTTCTACACTGAAACATCCGTATCAGTAGAGGTAGTCACATGTCAGGGAACCGGCGCCGGAAAATGCAACGCAAGCGCAAGCAGCTCTTGCGCAGGCGTGATCTGCTGACCCGGTTCATGGTGGATCTGGGGATTCATTACCTGGAAATACTGGGGCTGGACAAGGCCATGGATTTTTTGCGCAAGCATCAGGTGCCAGATTCAGTGATTAGCAGAGTCCTGCGCTTTCCAGAATACCGACGCCGTTATTGAATCAATGGCTTTCCTGCTTGGCATCCCGTGCCAGCAAACGGCTCATCATCTGCTGTGCCGATACGCCATCAAACAGCACACCTGCTACTGCTTCGGTGATGGGCATATCGACCCCAAGTTGGCGTGCCAACCCGCGTACCGCCTGGGCACAACGCACACCTTCGGCAACATGACCCAGCTCCTGCACGATATTTTCCAGCGACTTACCCTGTGCCAGCGCCAGCCCTACCCTGCGGTTACGTGACAAGTCACCGGTACAGGTCAGTATCAGATCACCGACACCCGTCAATCCCATCAGGGTTTCCGCCCGGGCACCGAGTGCCACCCCAAGGCGGCTGATCTCGGCCAGGCCACGGGTGATCAGTGCCGCGCGGGCATTCAGGCCCAGCCCCATACCGTCAACCATACCGGTGGCGATGGCCATGATATTTTTGACCGCACCGCCAACCTCAACCCCGATCATATCGTCGCTGGAATACACCCGCACGGCATTCCCGTGCAAAGCCTGTACCACCAGTTGACTCAGCGTGGCAGAAGTGGAAGCGATGGTCAAAGCACAAGGCAGGCCCTGTGCGACTTCCTGCGCAAAGGATGGGCCTGACAGGGCACCAAAAGCCATCTTGTCACCCAACACTGCATGCGCCACCTGGTGCGGCAGCAACTGGCTGGCTTCTTCAAAACCCTTGCACAGCCAGACAATATTGCTGGCCTGATACGGCAAGCAGGCTTCCAGCGTAGAGCGTAAACCAGATACCGAGGTCGCCACCACCAGCAAATTGTCCGGCCCGGCAGCATGCGCCAGGGCTGCAGAAAAATCTGCCGTTACCTGCAGGGAGGCTGGAAACGCAAAACCTGGCAAATAGGCCGTGTTTTGACGTTCCGCCTGCATGGCAGCGATTGCCTGCTGATTACGGCCCCACAGCAAGACCTGGTTTTTTGCCGCAAAAGCCATGGCCATGGCAGTACCCCAGGCACCTGCTCCCAATACGCTGATATTCATACTATCCCCTGACCACGCTGCAAAGTTGAAATTTCAAACTGCTGAATTTCGGATGTAAAAAAAGGACAGCATGCTGTCCCCGGTATTAAAGCGTGTTGGCAGGTCCGGTCACAGACCCCAGACTTCGTTGATTTTAACGAAGCCGATCTGGCCATCCTTGTGCTTGACCTTGACCCAGCCAGCACTCACCGGTTCAGCCATTTCCAGCAAGACATGCTTGTCAGCACTGAATACCAGCGCAGCGGCATCATCAGCGGCAGCGCGTACCTTGGCATTGGCAACCCGCACCACCAGACTGCGTCGCGTGATCAAGTCCTTGGACTCGACCCAGCTCATGTCACCGGACATATCCCTTACCTTGCTCCAGGCACCCGATGTAAACACGACTTCCACCGGCATGCCACGCGGTGCAACATACAATTTGGCCCCTTTGGCCCCTGGCGCATCATACATGATGACCGGGGACGCACCGACAGAACGAAATTCCAGCGCCTGTGCTGTACCACCTGCCGTCAGGGCAAGCAGAATCAAGGGCAGGGTCGTAATCAGGCGTTGCATGGGCTTCCTTCATCAAGCTGATCCAGCTTTCACCGGATCAGGCTGCTTCAATTACTGGATGGTTGCTGGTGCTTCGGCTGTTGCATCTGCATTACCTTGTTCAGCAGCAAGCGCCAGGCGTTGTGCGTAGAAGGCTTCGAAATTGATTTCGGACAGGTGGATAGGTGGGAAACCTGCACGTGTGATCGCATCCGCGACGTTGGAACGCAGGTAAGGATAAACGATATTCGGGCAACCGATGCCCAGCAATGGATCAAGCTGGTCTTCAGGAATATTGCGTGCTTCGAAAATACCGGCTTGCTTGCCTTCTACCAGGAAAGCCACTTTTTCGCCGATTTTTGCTGTGACAGTCACGGTGACGGTCGCTTCGTAGATGCCATCCGCCAGCTTTTCAGAGCCGACATCAACGGATACTTCGATACCAGGCGCTTCCTGTTCCAGGAAAATGGATGGGGAATTTGGCTGTTCAAGCGACAAATCTTTCAGATATACGCGTTGAATTTGGAATACGGGCTGCAGATTTTCGTCAGACATGTGAAACTTTCTAATATTCTAAAAGATTAATAATGAACAGCGAGACTGGCAGATAAGGTCATTTACAGCCATTTCAAGGTCGCGGCGCGCTATTGTAGCAAGTAGTCTGCAAAAACAGCAATTTACCTGAAAAACCCGTAGAAAATCCGGCAAATTTCGCGTTTTAGCCTTCCGGATTCAGTAGTGGATCGAGTTTTCCGGCCCGGTCCAGTGCCG
Source organism: Undibacterium sp. Di26W (assembly GCF_049340265.1). NCBI lineage: Bacteria > Pseudomonadati > Pseudomonadota > Betaproteobacteria > Burkholderiales > Oxalobacteraceae > Undibacterium > Undibacterium sp. Di26W. The sequence goes on along the minus strand of NZ_JBMPOR010000004.1, from coordinate 50,731 downwards.
ATAAGTCATCAAAACCGCCTACATGGGTATCCCCTATGTAGATCTGTGGCACGGTACGGCGCCCGGTTTTCTGCATCATCGCCTCGCGTATGGAAGGATCCAGATCGACACGGATCTTCTCTATGTCATCAATCCCTTTGGATTTCAACAAACGCTCTGCCATATTGCAATACGGGCAAACAGCCGTGCTATACATGACTACATGGGGTTTCATCATTCTCTCCTGCTTACTTTACTGTCGGCAAGCCTTGCGTTTTCCACGCATCGATACCGCCTTCAAGACTGACAACCTGTCCGAAACCGGCCTTGGTCAACAAGGCCGCAGCACTGGCTGAACGTACACCACGTGCACAAACGGTAATGACCGCATTGTTTTTCGATTTTTCGATTTCTTTCAGGCGCTTGTCTAATTCTGCCAGAGGAATGTTTTTCGCGTTGGGCAGGTGCCCAGTCGCAAATTCTTCAGCGTCGCGCACGTCCAATACCAGGGTTTTTCCCTGATTTATCAATTGGGTGGCTTGCAATTGCGATACTTTGGCACCACGTTTCTGTAAAGCCGGGAACAATAGGGCTCCACCGGAAATGAGGGCAATACCTATCAAAAAGATATTATCAAGAATGAATTTCACAGGTTTCCAGTAGTAAGAATGGTTATCAGAAGCGCGTCATTATAAAATAGATGCCGCAGATGCATACTAAATCACTTATCTCACCTATCTCATTTTCTCGCACACTCTATGTACAAAATCGTTTTCATGCGCCACGGCGAATCTACCTGGAATCTGGACAACCGCTTTACCGGCTGGACCGATGTTGACCTGACGGAAAAAGGCGTCGCCGAAGCGACCCAGGCCGGCAAACTGTTGAAAGAAGCCGGTCTGAGCTTTGACCTGGCCTACACCTCGGTACTGAAACGTGCCATCCGTACGCTCTGGGGTACACTGGATGAAATGAATATGATGTGGTTGCCCGTCATCCACGACTGGCGTCTGAATGAACGGCATTACGGCGCACTGCAAGGTTTGAACAAGGCTGAAACAGCGGCCAAATACGGTGACGAGCAAGTGCTGGTATGGCGTCGCAGCTATGACACCCCACCCATGCCACTGGATGTAAATGATGAGCGTACCTCGTTCAATGACCCGCGTTACGCCGGTCTGGAACGCAGCCAGATTCCGCTGACCGAATGCCTGAAAGACACTGTCGCCCGCGTCATGCCAGCCTGGAACGATAGCATTGCACCAGCCATCCGCAGCGGCAAACGCATCCTGATTTCCGCCCATGGCAACAGCCTGCGCGCCCTGATCAAGATGTTGGACGGCATCAGCGACGACGACATCGTCAACCTGAATATCCCCAACGGCCAACCCCTGGTGTATGAACTGGATGCCGATCTGAAGCCGATCAGGCATTATTACCTGGGTGACCAGGCAGCCATTGCAGCGGCTTTGCAGGCCGTCGCCAGCCAGGGTAAATCCAAATAAGCATTTGATGCCACTTACACAGAAGTCGCTGAAACCCCTGCTGAGCATCGTGCTATGTCTGTCGTTGACGGGCATGGCAGCCTTTGCCATGGCGGCCAGCAATACCCGTGCAGTGCAAAAAAGCAAGGCGGAAGCCGACCGCCTGGAGTTGCAAAACCGCCTGAAGTCACTAAAAAACGACATCAACAAGACGGAAACAGCCAAAGACAATGCCAGTGACGCCCTGGCAGAATCAGAAAAATCAATTTCCGAAGCGAATCGCTCGCTGCGTGATTTGCAGACCGAGCAGAGCGAAACCGAAGGAAAAGTCAAACAATTGGCCGATGAACAACAGCGTCTCGCGGCCAAAGTTGAAAAACAAAAAAACCAGTTATCCAGTTTCCTGCGTCGTCAATATATGCGCGGTGACAGTGACCGCATCAAACTCCTGCTGTCTGGCGACAACCCCAACCGCATCAACCGCGAATTGCAATACATGAGCTATGTATCGCAAACCCAGGCCAAAATGATCGATGCCCTGCGTGTCAGCCTGAAAGCAGCAGAAAAAAATGCCGATGATGCCAGGGAAGCCAAGGCGGAACTCGATGAAATCGCCGACGAAGAAAAAAGCCACAAGTCGGCACTGGAAAAAGAGAAAAAACGGCATGCCACTTTATTAAGTCAGTTGGCAGAAAAACTGTATGTACAAAAAAAACAGGCTGATAGCCTGGAAAAAGATGAACAAAGACTGGGCAATCTGGTCTCACAATTAAATAAAGTCATAGAAGAACAGGCCAGGGCCGATGCAGCCAAGGCAGCGCTGGAAGAAAAACAGCGCCAGGAAAGAATTGCAGCAGCACAGAAAGAAAGAGCAAGACAGGCAGCACAGGGCAAGAAGCCGGCAAAAATCATCAATCCTAATGCGATCGATGCCGACGAACCACCAAGGCAGGCGAAGGCAGAAACACCGCCGCCGGGTGAGTTTGACAAGCTCAAGGGTCAATTGCGCTTGCCGGTCAAAGGTGAAATCGTGGCCAAATACGGCAGCAAGCGTGCCGACGGGCCAAGCTGGAAAGGCATGTTCATCAAAGCCAGCGAGGGCGCAGAGATCAAATCCATCGCCCCTGGCAAGGTAATTTTTGCCGATTGGTGGAAAGGCTATGGCAATATGATCATCGTTGATCATGGTGGCCAGTACTGGAGTCTGTATGGCAACAACCAGGCAGTATTGAAACATGTGGGTGATGTCGTAAAAGCAGGTGATGTGATTGCCAGCGCTGGAAACAGCGGCGGCATTGAAGAATCAGGTTTATACTTTGAAGTACGTCATCAAGGGCGTACATTTGATCCTCTCAACTGGATCGTCGTTAAATAGGCTTTAGGTGAATCATGGGCAGCAAATTCAAGAATTTCGGTTTAATTGGCCTCGGCATGGTAGCGGGTGTAGCGGTTTCCATGCAGTTTTCCGCAGTGGCTCAAAAAACCACGGGTAATCCTTTGCCGGTAGAAGAATTGCGGCAGCTCGCAGATGTCTTCGGTTTGATCAAATCAGATTATGTCGAACCGGTGGAAGACAACAAACTCCTGACTGAAGCCATTACCGGCATGGTGGCGTCGCTGGATCCGCACTCCGCCTATCTGGACAAGAAATCATTTAAAGAATTAAAAGAAGGTACACAGGGCAAATTTGTCGGCCTGGGTATCGAAGTCGGTATGGAAGATGGCTATGTCAAAATCATTTCCCCTATCGAAGATTCACCGGCTTACCGTGCCGGCCTGAAACCGGGTGATCTGATTACCCGTCTGGATTCACTGCCAGTCAAGGGCTTGTCGCTGGACGAAGCCGTGAAAAAAATGCGCGGCGAACCGAATACCAAGATTACGCTGACGATTGCCCGCAAGACGGAAGACAAACCGATTATTGTCACCATCGTGCGCGAGCTCATCAAACAGCAAAGCGTCAAGGCCAAGATCGTCGAACCTGGTTATGCATGGGTGAGGATCGCCCAGTTCCAGGAGCCGACGGTCGAAGACATGGCCAAGAAAATCCAGACCCTGTACGCACAGGACCCGGCCATCAAGGGCCTGATCCTGGATTTGCGCAATGATCCGGGCGGTGTCTTGCCGGGTGCTATCGGTGTTTCTGCGGCCTTCCTGCCGAAGGACGTGCCAGTGGTCTCCACCAATGGTCAGTTGCCTGATTCCAAGGCAACCTTCTACGCAAGGCGCGAATTTTACTCGGGACGCACCTTGAGTGACCCGCTGGCAAAACTGCCTGAAGCGGTAAAAAACGTACCTATGGTGGTCCTGATCAATACTGGTTCGGCTTCTGCGTCTGAAATCGTGGCCGGTGCCCTGCAGGATTACAAGCGTGCCACTATTCTGGGTACCCAGAGTTTTGGTAAAGGCTCGGTACAAACCATACGCCAGATTTCTGCCGATACAGCAGTCAAGCTGACCACGGCCCGTTACTACACGCCGAATGGTCGTTCCATCCAGGCCAAGGGTATAGTCCCCGACCTGAACGTGGAAGAAACCGCCGACGGTGATGGTTTCAATGGCCTGCGTGCCCGTGAAGCCGATTTGCAAAAACATCTGACCAATGACAAGGAAAAAGAAGTCGCCCGCCCTAAAGTCGATGAAGCGGAAGAAGAGCAGCGTCTGATCGCCCTGGCGAAAAAGAGCAAGCCGCTGGAATATGGTGGCGCAGAAGACTTCCAGCTGGCCCAGGCACTGAATCACTTGAAGGGCCTGCCAGTTAAAGTCACTGAAGCCAAAGTCGCCGATAAGGATGGCAAGGACAGCAAAGATGCCAAAGACACAGGCAAGGACGCTGAAAAAGGTGGCAAATCGGACAAGTCAGATAAATCGGACAAATCAGATAAAGCAGACAAACCCGAACATAAAACCGACAGCAAGAAAAAATAAACCCTGACAAAAAGGCCGCACGCAGCGGCCTTTTTTACTACGATGAACGACCAGCAACTCTTACGCTATTCCCGTCATATCCTGCTTGACCAGATAGGCATAGAAGGCCAGCAACAAATCACTGAAGCACGCGCCCTCATCATCGGTGCCGGCGGCCTTGGGTCCCCGGCTGCACTGTATCTGGCCAGCGCCGGTGTCGGCAGTATCACCATCGTCGACAATGACAGTGTGGACCTGACCAACCTGCAACGGCAGATCCTGCACACGACAGAACGGGTGGGCATGGCCAAGGTCGCCTCAGCCAAGCTGAGCCTGCAGGGTATCAATCCCGACATTCACATCATGGCACTCCAGGAAAGAGCTGAACACGAGCGACTGGAAGAACTGGTCAGCCAGGCCAGTATCGTGCTCGATTGCTGCGACAATTTCGCCACCCGGCATGCAGTCAATGCCGCCTGCGTCAAACATGCTGTGCCACTGGTGTCGGGTGCTGCCATTGCCTTTGATGGCCAGATCAGCGTCTTTGACAGCCGCAAGCCCGAATCACCCTGTTATGCCTGCCTGTTCCCGCCCGACCAGGTGTTTGAAGAAGTACTGTGTTCCAGCATGGGCGTGTTTGCACCACTGGTTGGCATCATAGGCAGCACCCAGGCGGCAGAAGCACTCAAGCTCATCATGCACATCGGCAAACCGCTCAGCGGCCGCCTGCTGCTGCTTGATGCCTTGCAGATGGAATGGACCAGTATAGGCATCAGCAAGAACCCTGCCTGCACTGTCTGCGGTCAGCATCATGCTGCCTGAATCACCTCATGCTTCTGGCACTGACTCCTCTACCCATGTCGCTTTGAAGGAAACCCATGTACACACTGTATTACTGCCCCGGCTCTGCCAGCATGATCGTCCACCTGGCCTTGCTGGAAATCGGCGCAGAATATGAACTGAAACTGGTCGATGTAGAAAAAAAACAGCAGAAAGATCCCGCTTACCTGCGCCTGAATCCGAACGGGGTGGTGCCTACCCTGGTCTTCGATAATCGCCCTTACCTGGAATCCGCAGCATTGCTGATGTTATTGTCCGAACGCCACCCGGAAGCCGGTTTGATGCCCGCCATTGGCAGCATAGAGCACGATCAGTGGCGTCAATGGATAGTGTTCATCAGCACCAGCCTGCAGACAGCTTTCCGTGCCTGGTTTTATCCGGCCGAACTGGGCTATGAAGAGCATACGGAAGTCACGCGGCTAGCCTTGCAAAAACGCATTGCTGCGATCTGGGACCAGCTTGAACAGCACCTGAGCCAGCATGGTCCCTACCTGCTTGGTGACACGTTCTCTGGCGCTGATCTGCATCTGACCATGCTGATGCGCTGGTCACGCAATATGCCACGCACGGCGACGGAATGGCCCGCACTGAACCGGCTGGCACACCTGATCATCGCCCGCCCCAGCTGGCAAAAAATGGTGGCCATCGAAGGCATCGATGCCTGGCCGAAAGTGACCTCCAATTGAATGGATCCAGTGAATAAGTCCAGTAAAGCCCGCGATCTGTATGCCGCCAACCAGGCGGCCATGCGGCCCACCATCATCCACCCAGAAGTATCCTTCACTGAATTTCGCGGTGTCCGCAACCTGCATCTGTCTTCCGAGGCAATACAGGGTGCCATGCGCCTGGCAATGCCTGACCAGATTGAGCTTGAATACGTACAGCAAATGATGATGTGGATGCTGTTCAGCGTAACGCCACAACATATCGTGCAACTGGGCCTGGGTGCGGCATCACTGACCAAGTTTTGCTATCGCCAGTTTCCACAGGCACGGGTCACGGCAATAGAACTGAATCCAAATGTGATACAAGCCTGCCATCAGGATTTCAAACTACCTGCCGATGATGAACGTCTGCAAGTGCTGGAAATGGATGCCATGCTGTACGTCAGCAATGAAAAAAATCATGCCAGCATCGACATCCTGCAAATCGATCTGTATGACGCCGCCGCAGCAGCACCGGCACTCGGCGGCCCGGCTTTCTATCAAGCTTGCGCTGACTGTCTGAAGCAAGATGGCATGCTGACTGTGAACCTGTTCGGCAATCCGCAAAATTATGAAGCCAGTTGTGCAGCCAACATCGCCGCACTGGAAGCAAGCTTTGACGCCGTGGTCTGGTTACCGCTGGTGCATGACGCCAACACCGTCGCCATCGCTTTCAAACAGGCCCCCGTAGTTGATTTCGATGACCTGTATGAACGCGCAACAGAAATACGCCTGGCCACAAAACTGCCAGCAGCGACCTGGGTGAATGGCTTGAAAAAATGGATGGAAGATCAAAGCTGAAGCAAGCCGCATCATGCAGGCTTTTTCAGCTGGGATTGGTTCAACCCGGCATCGGCGGCATTGTCGGCATTGTCTGCCTGAGACACGTGAACTGTATTTCAGCCTTGGGGACATTCCCGAGTATATAAGGCGGGCGGACTTCCTGGGTGCTGACGAGCTGGAAAGATTGACCCAGTTTTTCGCAATACCGCGTGGCTTCCTGAAGAGCTTCTGCCTTTAGTGTGCCAGACCCGAAAAATCCGGTCGCTGCCTGACGCGATACCATATAGGTATCCTTACCTATCGGCATGACGCCAGAACTGGATGCGCAGGCTGTCAACAGCAGCGCGGCAAAACAAAACAGAACTCTCATCTGGTCACTCGTCAAAAATGGAACATCATGCTTGACTTCAGCTTGGCATCCAAACTTCTCAGCCATTTAAAAAATAAACCAATCCGTCGGATCGCGTTTTTATTCGCCATCCTCTTCCGCATGATGGCAGCAGATACACAGCTTGTTACCGTCAGGGTCGCGAAAATACGCGCCATAATAATGGGGGTGGTAATGCGGACGCAGACCGGGTTGGCCTTCGTCGATGGCACCATGTGCCATGGCGACCGCATGACAGCGCCGGACTGTTTCACGTGATGCTGCCAGCAACGCAATCATCTGGCCGTTACCGGCACTGGCTGGCGCGTCATTAAATGGCAAGCCAATCACGAATAACGGACGGGGCTGCCCGCTGGCCACCCAGCCTGCCCAGGGCTTTTCTGCATCACTAAATTTCAGCACCAGGCCAAGCTCGACCATCAGTGCTGAATAAAAATCGAACGCGAGCTTAAAATCACGGATGCCTATGAACACATGCGAAATCACGAAATACTCCTTCTTCAATGCGCTTTTTTTGCTAAGCCCAGATAGGTATCAATCACCCGCTGATCATTCGCCAGTTCAGCCGCCAGCCCTTGCAAAGCGATTTGTCCGGTTTCCAGCACATAGGCATAGTCTGCTACCTGCAGCGCTGCGCGGGCATTTTGCTCGACCAGCAAAATGGCGACGCAAGTTTGCCTGAGTCGCTGGATGATGTGAAAAATTTCCTTGACGATTAAAGGCGCCAGGCCAAGGCTGGGTTCATCCAGCATCAGCAATTGTGGCTTGGCCATCAAGGCGCGCCCCAGTGCCAGCATCTGGCGTTCACCACCCGACAGGGTACCGGCTTCCTGATTGCGTCTTTCTTTCAGGCGCGGGAATAAATCAAACACGACCTGTAACTGGTCTGCATAATTTTTTTCACCAGCCTGGTAACGACGATAGCTGCCCAGCAGCAGATTATCTTCCACCTTCATGCTGGCGAATAATTCGCGCTTTTCCGGCACTAGTGACATGCCCTGAGCAACCCTGGTTTCTATGGCGACACCGGCCAAATCTTTGTCAGATAAAAGTATCTGCCCGCGCAGGCTGCCATTCGCCGGCAATGCACCGGCAATCGCATTGAGCATGGTGGATTTGCCGGCACCATTGGGACCGATCACTGTCACGATCTGTCCGGCATCCACCTGTATGTTGACGGCTTGCAAAGCCTCAACCTTGCCGTAAAAAACCTGTAAATCCCGGGTCTGCAGTAAGCCGGGTTCGCTCGATGAAGTCACCGGGATGGCCGGCGCTGCCGGCGAGTCTGTAGAAATTGGCGTCGTCATCAGTCTATCCCACCCAGATATGCTTCCAGCACGGCCGGATGCTGTTGTACCTCTTGCGGCAAGCCTTCGGCGATCTTGGTGCCGAATTCCATCACCACCAGATGATCGGTCAGATTCATCACAAAATCCATGTCATGTTCGACCAGCAAAATACTCATGCCTTCACCGCGCAATTTGCGCAGCAATTCTGCCAGTTCCTGTTTTTCCTTGTAGCGCAAACCGGCTGCTGGTTCATCCAGCAACAACAGTGTCGGGTCACAGCACAGGGCGCGGGCGATTTCCAGTATGCGCTGCTGCCCCAGTGCCAGGCTGCCGGCTTCTTCCTGCATCAGGTGGGCCAGGCCCACCCTTTCCAGTTGTCGCTGCGCTTCTGCCAGCAGGGAATTTTCTATCTTGCTGTCACGACGCAAAATACTGGACATCACTTCCATCACGTCGCCACCCTTGGCGCGCAAATGGGCACCGATGGCGACGTTTTCCAGCACGCTCATGTTGGCCAGCAAACGCACATGCTGGAAGCTACGGCCGATACCCAGTTTGACAATCTCGCGCGATGGCAGGTTGCCGATATCGCGCAACTGGCCGTCGCGATAAAAACGGATGGCTCCACTGCTCAATGGCAATACCCCGGTCACCAGATTGAACATGGTGGATTTGCCCGCGCCATTCGGGCCGATCAAACCGACGATTTGCCCGGCACTGACAGTGAACTGCATGTCATTGACGGCCACCAGGCCACCAAACTGTTTGCGGGCCTTGTCAATTTCCAGAATGACAGTATTGGCCACAGGCTTGGTGCGCGTGTTGAGGACGGCCGCCCCCGGCTTGACTTGTATGCCCTGGTCTTCTGGCAGCCAGGCAGCAAAAACACGCCTGGTCCAGCGCGCAAGATAAGGCCATACGCCATCGCGCGCCCTTTGCAACAGCAGTATCAGCAAGACACCGAACACGATGACTTCAAAATTACCGTTCGCGCCCAGCAAGACCGGCAGGATGCTTTGCAACTTGTCTTTCAACAGGGTCAGCAAGGCGGAGCCCAGCAAGGCGCCCCAGACATGTCCGGCACCACCCACCACTGCCATGAACAGGTATTCAATGCCTTGATTCAAACCGAAAGGCGTAGGATTCACCGCACGTTGCAGATGGGCGTACAGCCAGCCGGAAATACTCGCCAGCATGGCGGCAATCACAAAGATGATGACCTTCATCCTCGCGGTGTTGACACCCATGGCTTCGGCCATGACACCCCCCCCCTTCAAGGCGCGTATGGCGCGCCCAGGGCGGGATTGCAACAAGTTCTGGATGGCGATGATCGCCAGCAGCAGGATGACCCAGATCAGCGCAAACATGCTGCGCCCGCTATCCAGTTTGAAGCCGGCAAGGGTAATTGCCGGGATGCCGTTCAAGCCATCGTATTTGCCTAGAATTTCCATATTGCCAAACAGGAAAAACAGCGACAGGCCCCAGGCGATGGTACCCAGTGGCAGATAATGGCCAGACAGACGCATGGTGATCATGCCTATGGTCAATGCCGCCACCATGGTCAGTAGCAGGCCTGCCAGCAAACCCAGCCAGGGTGAATATCCCAATGCCGTGCACAGATAGGCGCTGGAATAAGCCCCCAGTCCGACAAAGGCCGCCTGCCCGAATGAAGTCATGCCACCGACACCGGTCAACAGCACCAGCCCCAGTGCGACGATGGCATACAGGCCGATATAGTTGGCCAGGGTGATCCAGAATTCTGGTACCGGCATCAGCGGGAATAACAGTATCAGTACCAGCAATACCCATTTGCCATGTTGGATGAGTGTCTTCATTATTCTTCATCCTCATCATTGTGTTTGCTGTTCAGCGAACGCCACAACAAGACGGGGATAATCAGGGTGAATACGATGACCTCCTTGTAAGCGCTGGCCCAGAACGATGAATAGGATTCCAGCAAGCCCACCAGCAAGGCACCAGCCGCAGCCACCGGATAACTGACCAGCCCACCGACGATGGCCCCGACAAAACCCTTGAGACCAATCAGGAACCCCCCGTCGTAATAGACCGTCGTCACCGGGGCGATCAGTACGCCGCACAGTGCACCCATGGCAGCCGCCAGGGTAAATGCCAGGCGTCCGGCCTTGATGGTTCCTATTCCCACCAATTGCGCACCCAGGCGATTGACAGCCGTAGCACGCAAGGCTTTGCCAGACAGGCTGCGTTCAAAATAAAAATACAGGGCTGCGATCAGCAAACCCGACACCCCTATCACTACCAGGTTTTGACCGGATATCTGCATGGCACCGATTTCCAGGCGGGCATCGCTGAAAGCCGTGGTGCGCGAGCCCTCAGCACCAAACATGACCAATCCCAAACCGGTCAGTGCAAAATGCACGCCGACAGACACAATCAGCAGCACCAGCGTGCTGGCTTCGGCCAGTGGCTGATAAGCCAGCCGGTATATCATCGGCCCCATCGGTATCACGATCGCCAATGCCAGGCCAACCTGCGCAAACAGCGGCCATTCCTGGGCCGACACATTGCGTGCCAGCAGCCAGATACACAAAGGTGCCAGCACCAGCCGCGCCGCGCTGAACAGCAGACTCTTGCCGGCGTTGGCCACTGGCTGCGCGGCCCGCAGGACAAACCAGGTTTCCTTCATCATGCATAACAAGCCGAAGCCCAGCAACAGACTGGCAGATTGGGGAAACTTGCCAGACTGGATGGCGGCCAGGCTCAGCGCACCAAAGGCGACGAACTCACCCTGCGGTATGAAAATAACCCGCGTGACCGAAAATACCAAGACCAGCGCCAATGCCAGCAGGGCATAGATGGCACCGTTGGTAATGCCATCCTGGGCCAGTATGGCCGCAATTGAAAAATCCATGAATACCTGACTTTCTTTGGTGTTACCTGATCAGGGCTTACGCAAAACCGCCCTGGCTGCTTTGCAGCTCCTCTCCTAGGAGCCGTGTACTAAAGTACTGTCGTCGTCGCTGAAGGTACAGTCGGGGTTTCAGGCAACATGTTGCCTGCCGACATAACGAACCTCCCCTGCAAGGGAGGTTTCTTAAAGCGATAGCCTTGCCAGGACGATTTTGCGTAAGTCCTATTACTATATTTTTTTTCAGTCCACATGCCGAATAAAAAGGGAGCCGCAGCTCCCTTCTTTCAGACATGCAGAGATCAGTTGGCCTGACCGAACAGCTTCCATTTGCCATTGACGATTTGCACCATGACACGTGAACGCTGATCAAGACCAAGATGGTCAGTGTCACTCATGTTAACGATGCCGTGTGAGACGGGCAGGTTGCTGATGTTTTCCAGTGCCAGGCGCAAGGCAGCACGAAATTCTCTGGTGCCAGGCTGGGCTTTCTTCAAAGCCGCTGTCGCTGCGGTTTCCAGCAACAGGCTGGCATCCCAGGCATGGCCACCAAAAGTGGAAACCGAGCCGGCACCGTATTCTTTTTCATAGGCTTTCAGGTAGCGCATGGCAGATTTCTTGACTGGATTATCGGCAGGCAATTGCTCAGCCACCAGCAAGGGGCCGGCTGGCAACCAGGTACCTTCACAATCCTTGCCGCAGACGCGCAGGAAATCATTGTTGGCCACACCATGGGTCTGGTAAATCTTGCCTTTATAGCCGCGCTCTTTCAGGGTTTTCTGTGGCAAGGCTGCTGGTGTGCCGGCACCGGCAATCAGCACAGCATCCGGATTGGTCGCCATGATTTTCAGGATCTGCCCGGTCACTGAAGTGTCATTGCGGGCAAAGCGTTCATTCGCAACGATCTTCAGTTTGCGCAGTTCGGCGATTTTGGAAAATTCCTTGAACCAGCCTTCACCGTAAGCATCGGCAAAGCCGATAAAAGCCACAGTCTTGATGCCATTGTCATTCATGTGGCCGGTAATGGCCGTCGACATATGTGAATCATTTTGCGGGGTCTTGAACACCCAGAAGCGCTTTGAATCCACTGGTGAAATGATCGCCGATGACGCTGCCATGGAAATCATGGGAATTTCATTTTCAGCGGCGACATCGATCATGGCCAGTGAATTTGGCGTGATGGTAGAACCGATCAGGATATCGACCTTGTCTTCAGCGATCAGCTTGCGTGCATTTTTGACGGCGGTCGTGGTATCAGACGCATCGTCCAGCACGATATATTCCACCTTCTTGCCGGCAATTTCTTTTGGCAACAGGGCGAAGGTATTTTTTTCGGGGATACCCAGGGAAGCAGCAGGGCCGGTAGCGGATACATTCACGCCCACCTTGATCTGCGCATTAGCACTACCTGCCAATACCAGCGACAACATAACTGGCAAAGCAGCCAGTGCGAATCGTTTCTTCATGGATAGTCTCCTGTCTTGTTTTTTGTTTATGGAATACCATTAACCGACCGATCGGTCGGTTAATTTTTATTCAGTGTAACCTTTCCTATGTCCAGGCACAACAGCAGGGCCAATTTTGACGTGCAGGCACAACCTGGCACAGGCGGCAATCACTCTTTATACTTCAGATAAGCCGTTTTTGGCAGTTTTTTCTTATGTTTCCAACATGCAAGATATGACACCGCTGCGGGCTGGTCTTTTCCGGTGAGCTGCGTTTGTACCTGGTTTGAATTTGACTTGATCTGTTAATAATCAGCGCAACAATTCAACTTCAAAGGCACCACGCAGGGCATTGCACAGCATGATTTTTTCGGCCATCAATACATCGTCCAGCACCAGGCTGGATTCGCGCAAACCAAATTGCGGGTCATCCAGCAAGACGGCGCGCATAATGCCCGGCAATACACCATCGCTAACAGGCGGCGTCAGCCATTTTCCATTTTTTTTCAACAGTACGCTGCTGCGCCCGCCCTCGGTCAGATGACCGTGTTCATTGAAGAACAGCATATCAAACGCGCCCTGCTGTTCGGCTGCCTGCCAGGCAGCGTCGTACTGCTGGCGTACGCTGCTCTTGTGGCGTAAAAACAAGTCGTCGTGGCGCGTTGTTGTGGTCGCCAACATGACAGCTGGTCTGGCTGGCAGCGGGGTTAACGCGCCGCTGCTCAACTTGATGTCCAGCTTCGCATTGATTGCCAGCCGCAAACGACAAGCCTGCGCTGGCGGCAATTGCTGGCAGGCCTCCTCTATGCGCTGCCGTATCAGGGATTCATCCCAGGAAAAACCAAAATAGCTGGCTGACGCGCGCAGGCGTTGCAAATGGCGATCAATGTGGCGACAGCCATCTGCACGACTGGCATGCATGGTTTCAAACAGTTCAAATTGTGCTGGCAAACCGGTTAAAAAACTGGCTTTCAGGTGGCATTCAGCAAATTCTTCCTGGGCCTCGCTGTCATACACGATGCCGGCACCGACTCCCAATACGCCACGGCGTACACCTGTCATCTGCTGCGCTGCCGGTGCCTGCAATTGCAAAGTCCGTATCGGTACCGACAGACAAAAATCCCCCAGACTGGCAGGCGCTTGCGGCGGATCAAACCAGCCTATGGCACCGGTATATAAACCACGCGCCTCGCTTTCCAGTTCACGTATGATCTGCATGGTGCGGCGCTTGGGTGCACCGGTAATCGAACCACAGGGGAATAGCGCAGTCAGTATCTCGCCCAGGCCCAGCCCCTCCCGCAATTCAGCCTGCACCGTCGATGTCATCTGCAAGACGCTGGAAAAGCGGCTGACTTCAAACAGGGCCGGTACCTTGACGGACCCGGTAGCAGCAATGCGGCCCAGATCATTGCGCAACAAATCCACGATCATCAGATTTTCAGCGCGATTTTTGCTGTCGGCTGCCAATGCGGCGGCAAGACGCTGGTCTTCATCGGCATCACCACTGGCTGCGGCAGTGCCTTTCATGGGCCTGGCCAGCAATTGCCCCTGCTGATGGCGGACAAATAATTCCGGTGAAAACGACAGGACAGCCTCGCCGTCTGGCAGGCAAATCAGCGCCCCATAGGGCACAGGTTGACGCTGCCGCAAGCGCTGGTACAAGGTCAGGAGTGAACCATAACTGTCAAAATGCAGGCGGTAAGTGTAATTCACCTGATAGGTATCACCAGCTGCGATATAGGCAAGCACACTGGCTATCCCGGCATCAAACTGTGCTGCATCAACATTCGCGCGGACCGCGGCAATACCGGCGATATCGGACACGTCGCCAGTTGCAGGTGCACAAGTCACCAATTGGAGATTCAAGAAATCCTGTACCTGTGCCGATGTCAGTACATGGCAGTGGCGAAAAAGCAATATCTGCGAAAATGCCTGCTCCGCTTGCCCCATCTGCCTGTCACGAGGTGCAATGTCCTGTAACTGCGCCCCGGTTTCATACGACAACAGGGCAACGGCAAAGCAGCCCTGTTGCAAGGCGGCCTGGGTATCCTGCCATAAACCGGGCCACTCTTCTTTCGAACGGCAAAACAGCCTGGCTTGTAAGTCAGTGTACAGGCGTGACTGGGCAGTCTCGGCCTTGGCATCATCGAGCAAGGCAAAACATTCCCCAGCCAGCGGCAAAGGAAAGGGCAATGAAACATTGTTGGGAAAATCTGACACGCTTTTTCAGGCCAATGAAGAGATGAGGCGCAGTTTACCCGCAGACGCAGACTTGTGCATGTCCTGCTTTTTCAGCCTGACCTGCGAGAGCTTGCCAATATTAAAGATTGTGATTAGCAGAGACACCATTTTTATATGACATTGCCCTGCCACAAAGGTATAGTCGCTCATTGATGATTTCCCCTGCACAAATTCGGTCTATCTTCCCATCCATGCAAAATGCTTTTTTCAGGTTGCCATTGGCAAAAAAAATATTTCGCCAGAATCTGATCACGATGGCAATCTCCATGCTGGTCGTGCTGTTGTTGACCTTGGGGGTATCCACCTACCTGATGCAGGCAAGCATACGCGCAGAAACCATCTATAAGGCCGACACGCTGGCCAGCAATATGGCCGATGCGATGGCAAGCGGCGACACCCGCCAGTTGCAGAATAGGCTGTTAAATGCCACCAATACCCAGGACATGCAGAGTGCCACGGTGTATGACCGCAACGGCCAGGCCATACTGGCCTGGAATATACAGGGGCAATTGATCAAGACCAATGAGTTCAGCGCCGTTTCCCTGGTCAGGCGTCACCAGTCTGAATACCGTTCTGGCTATTTCATGGCTATTGCGCCTATCACCAATGGGAGTGCCGTGATTGGCCAGGTGTTGCTATACAGCAGTAGCCAGCCGCTACGTCAGCATATACTGAGCTTTTTACTGGCCGGTGGTTTGATTGCTGTTTTGATGACGGTCGCAGCAGCCTACTGGCTGACGAAAAAACAGTTACAGGACTTGCGCCCCATCCTGGCCCTGACTGTCATCGCGGAGAAAGTCTCGACTCTGGGTGATTACAGCCTGCGCGCACCGCAAGACCCCGAGCATGATTTTGGTAGCCTGAACATGCATTTCAACCTGGTGCTGGCACGCATGGAGGCTTGGGAAAATGATATGCAAAGCGAAGCCCGCGAGCGCCGCGAAGCTGACAGCCGCCTGGCCATCCTGAACAATCATGACAGCCTGACCAAGTTACCGAATCGCCATTATTTCCACCGGCTGGTGACCAATTGCCTGGACGATGCCGTCGCCAGTGATGAACTGGCAGCGCTGATGTTTATCGATCTCGATCACTTCAAGGGCTTGAGCGAGAGTTTTGGTTACGATGCCGGCGACCTGATCCTGACAACCATGGCCAGCCGCTTGTGCGCTGTCTTGCGCAACACCGATACCCTGTGCCGGGTAGATGGCGATGAATTTGCCGTCATCATGCCGCAGGTTGGTAATCTGGAGGTGGTCAAGACCCTGGCCGAGCGCCTGGTGCAGGCCATCCATCAGCCCATGACCTTGCGTGGCAAGCAAATCGTCATCACCGCCAGTATTGGTGTGGCCTGCTGCCCCCTGCATGCCAAAGAACAACGCCTGTTCCTGCATAACACAGATGTCGCCTTGAAAGCAGCAAAAGCAGAAGGCCGCAATACCTGGCGGCTGTTCAGCAGCGACCTGCCGAAGGCGTCACCACCTATCCAGCATCAGGAATTCTGACCGTCCGTCAAAATTCCATCAATAAGCGATACGCAGGCGGCGAAATAAAACACCCAATACAAACAACGGGCCTATCAGTAAAAAACGCAGGTCATCAAAGAAGGAAGGTTTCTTGCCTTCTATTTTGTGGCCGATGAACTGCCCTATCCAGGCCACCACAAAAATCCCCAGCGAGATTTGCCACATCCATTGCTGTGGCAGTTGCGACAGTACCCACAACATACTGGCTGACATGGCCAGCATGCCAATAGCAAAACTGACAGACAAACTCATGTAATAAACCAGCGACACGACCGTCACCAGCAAGGCAGCCAGTGGATGCGCTGCCCAGATCAGCCCCAGGAAAGATAAAACGATGGCGGGTACACAGACGCAATGTATCAGTTCATTGGTCGGGTTCAAGTGACTTTCGCTGTATTTCGACAGTAACAGGTCTATCTGCCTGGCTTGTGTGGTGTGAGGTGTGTGTGGGGCGCTGCCTGGTTCCATGATGATCTCCTTTAATTTTTAGGACTTACGCAAAACCGCCCCAGCTGCGTTGTGGCTCCTCTCCTAGGAGCCGTGTACTAAAGTACTGCCTTCGTCGCCACGCCTTGCTGGGCCAATTTTTCGTAAGTCCTGATTTTGTATTGATGCGCACCAGCCAGTACGTTCAGATCAGCCCGGCCGTGTGGCATTGCATATGTGCACGGTCCAGACTAAAGCATCAAACAGCATCGCGCTTGAACGCAATCGCCATCCTGTGCAATTCTGAAGGTGCGACTCCCATCATGCTGCGAAAGGTACGGCTCATGTGGGCCAGGTCGGCAAACCCGGATTCATGGGCGGCGGCGGTCATGTTTTGCCCTTCCGCGACAAAAGCAACTGCATCCAGCATGCGTGACCACAGCAAATACCGCGACAGCGTCATGCCGGTCTGTTGCCGGAATAAATGGGTAAAGCGGCTTTCAGACAAATGCACCTGGCGCGCCAGACTGGCACCAGTGCATAGCCCGTCACGTTGCCTATGGATATGGGCCAGCGCTTGACTGATGCGGGTATCATAATTGGTCGTCAGCAGACTGTCCGGCAATGCGCATGCCTGCCACGCCAGACGCAGGACCTCTGCGCCCTGCATATCGAGCGCGGCGGCCTGGTTTGCCAGTGTCGCGGCGATAGCGGCAAAGGCCGGATGCTGTCCAAATGCCGCTTGCAGATCGGTAAAATCGGTCTGGCTGGTGCGTGGCAATTCAATGAAAAGATGGGCCAGCATGCCGCCATTGCTATCAATCTGGTGCATACGGTTGGCAAGGAAACAGGCACTGCGGGTTTCCGTCCAGGGCTCGTCGGGTGACAGGCGCGCCCGGAATGACCGGTCCAGGCCGTAGCTGAGTTGCAAGGCAAAATGCGCATGCGGCGTGGAATCGATGCCCGGCGAAATAACCAGTGCATATCCGCGCCACAAGAATAAGTGTCCTGGTCGAACCGGCAGTTTCATGGGCGATTAGCAGACTGCGTGACGGTCCCGCAGATTGCAGGACACCATTACGACCGAGTATGGCACCAGCACTAAATGAACGTCAACAGCGAAACGTCAACAGCGGGACGTCAACAAAGATGGGCTTCCACAGCGCGAGGTCAATCACCCCAGCAGCCACTGCCCACAGGGTCAGCTCAGCAACAGGGCAATTTGCATGGGAGCCAGGTCAGTCGGCGATAAT
The DNA here is from genome assembly GCF_049340265.1 of Undibacterium sp. Di26W. Classification (NCBI taxonomy): domain Bacteria; kingdom Pseudomonadati; phylum Pseudomonadota; class Betaproteobacteria; order Burkholderiales; family Oxalobacteraceae; genus Undibacterium; species Undibacterium sp. Di26W. Next base: position 32,579 of record NZ_JBMPOR010000004.1, on the reverse strand, counting down.
TTGAAGCCGGACTTGGCAAAGCGCAGCCAGCGGCCCATCACAAAACTGCACAAGAGGTTGGCTCGTGCCTGCACTTCGGCTTCCGTCAGATATCCCTGGCTGACGGCCAGACGCAGGGATTGGCGAAATGCCATTTCCAGTCTTTCAGCCAGCTGGTTCATGCGCAATTGCAGGCGTTCATCTTCATTCACCAGTGCATCGCCAATCAGGACACGGGTCATGCCGGGATTTTTTTCGGCAAAATTCAATAACATGCCGCAGATTGATTGGGCCTGCATCAAGCCCTGGTCCTGGGATTCGCAAATCTGGTTGATCAGCCCGAAAATCGAGGCTTCGATGAATTCGATCAAGCCTTCGAACATCTGGGCCTTGCTGGCAAAGTGCCGGTACAGCGCCGCTTCTGATACTTCGACCCGGGCTGCCAGGGCAGCCGTGGTGACTTTTTCACCTTTGGGGTGCTCAAGCATGGCCGCCAGCGTCTGGAGGATTTGTAATTTTCTTTCGCCGGGTTTGGTGCTTGCCATGTTTTTATCAGTATGAAGTAAATTAATAAATGCCGGAGATCAGATTCCAACAGGCAACATGTCACCGCTACCGCAGCGGATTTTAAAGACTGACTTGCAGCTAAGCAATCCCCTTGCCAGCATTCTGTGTCAGAAACAGCAAAAAAATGAAGGTTCTACGGCATTTGAAGCAAAACAGAGGGGATCAGCGCGCAAACAGGCGATAGCTTTGGCGCGGTAGTTGCATGACTGATTTTACTTTCACATCGGCACAAGCAGCAGATTTTTTCAGTTGATGGGCCGGAGTGTAACCAGTTACCCACACCGTACGCAGCCCTTCCTGCTTGGCGGCACGCAGGTTTTCTATGCTGTCTTCCACCAAAACACAGTCGGACGCCCGCTTGCCATAGGTGGCCAGGAGCTTGCGCAGATAGGGGCGCGAAGGCTTGGGTTGCAATTGGCCATGCACGCGCATGGCTTCTACCGGTATATGGGCATCAAAATGGCGATGCAGGCCCATGTGACGCAGCACGCGGCCAGAATAGGCACGGGGCGCATTCGTCAGCAGGATTTTCTTGCCTGGCAGGCGACGCAGCAGTTTTTTCAGGCCACGTTCATGCCGTATCATGCTGCTGAGGTCATCAAAATGATGCACTTCATGCAAGAATTCATCGGCCCTGACGCCATGGTGCCTGACCATGCCCAGCATGGTGACGCCATAGCGCGCATAGTATTCCTGCCGTATGGCATTCACCCTTTCAGGATCTGCCGGTGTTTCACCATCGCCCAGCACACGTGCCAGGAAGGCATTCATATTGCGGTTGATGGCCGGGAAAATCGCGTGCGAAGCATTGTGCAGGGTATTGTCGAGATCAAACAGCCACAGGGGCGCGGAGCGTCTTCGCATCAGACTGACACTCCGCCTACAGACAATCCGCCCATCAATGGCTGCGTATCATGGTACCGAAAGCCTGCTCGGTCAACACTTCCAGCAACAGCGAATGTTCGATGCGGCCATCGATGATATGCACGGTGTTCACACCTGACTTGGCAGCATCCAGCGCTGACGAGATTTTCGGCAGCATGCCGCCGGAAATCGTGCCATCGGCAAACATTTCATCAATTTCACGGGCAGATAAATCGGTGACCAGATTGCCCTGCTTGTCGATTACGCCGGGGATGTTGGTCATCATGATCAGCTTTTCAGCCTTCAGGATTTCGGCAATCTTGCCAGCAACCAGGTCGGCATTGATGTTGTAAGCCTGGCCATCTTCACCAAAACCTATGGGTGAAATGATGGGGATGAAGGCATCATCCTGCAGCGCTTTGACCACCGCCGGGTTGATTGCATCAATTTCACCGACAAAACCGATATCCAGCATGGCACCCGGGTTTTCACGATCCGGCATCATCATCTTGCGGGCACGGATCAGGCCACCGTCTTTACCGGTCAAACCCACGGCCTGACCGCCATAGTGATTGATCAACATGACGATATCCTGCTGGACTTCACCACCAAGTACCCATTCAACCACTTCCATGGTTTCTTCATCGGTGATACGCATACCCTGGATGAAGGTACCCTGCTTGCCCATCTTCTTGAGGGCATTGTCGATTTGCGGGCCACCACCGTGGACCACGACAGGATTCATGCCTACCAGCTTGAGCAGGATAACGTCGCGGGCAAAGCCATGTTTCAGGCGTTCTTCCGTCATCGCATTGCCGCCGTATTTGACGACGATGGTTTTGCCGTGGAATTTACGGATATACGGCAGGGCTTCCGCCAGGATTTCGGCTTTGATGGCAGGTTCTACGCCTGCCAGTCTGTCTTCGGTTGCAGGCGCTTCTGCCGTGTTAGCATTCAAATCACTCATATGACGGTATCCTGAAGAGATGATGAGCAGGACTTTCAGAAAATCGCCCCAGTTGTGTTGCAGCGCCCGGTCGACCAATGCTACTGTTGTCGTCGCTACTACGTCTTAGAACCTGTTTTCTATCTTAAGCGCGAGCGTGATCGGGGCTCATGCGCTGCTCAAAATGCTCATGTACTAAAGTACATTCCGCTTTTTGCGCGGCTCTTCACCCCGCTGATGCACGCACACTCGCTCGCTACAGATCGTAAACAGATTCTTACGGGGACAATTTTGTGAAAGTCCTGAAAAATAGGTTATTTTATCTAACCTGAATTTTACAGGAATTGCAGCGAAAGCTTTTTCAATTCAGTTACGAAACTTATGCCATCCATAACAGATCTGCACCAACAGCTGGAAATTTTACGTCCCGGCCTGTTTCGCTTTGCACAATTGCAACTGCGAAATGAAAGCGCTGCAGAAGATGCCGTGCAAGAAACATTGCTAGCAGTGCTAGAAAAACCGGACAGCTTTGCCGGTAATTCTTCATTGCGCACCTACGTCACCGGCATACTGAAGTTCAAGATCATTGACCACCTGCGCAGCCTGAAAAAAGAGAAACCGCTGGAAACAAAAGAAGATGAATCCGAAGACGACCTGATCGACAGTTTATTTAATGCCAATGGTCACGTGATCGGTACCCCTTCCGGCTGGGGGGCACCGGAAGCAGCTTTACAACAAAAAGACTTTTTCCGCGTACTGGAAGTCTGTCTGGAAAACTTGCCAGCCAAAACTGCCCGGGTTTTCATGATGCGCGAGTGGCTGGAACTGGAGACAGAAGAAATTTGTAAGGAATTGGAACTGACCACGTCTAATCTTTGGGTAGTGCTGTATCGCGCACGTCTGCGGTTGCGTGAATGCCTGGACCTGAACTGGTTCGGCCACAAGTAGCAGAGGAAAACACATGTCATTATTTATCGCTTGCAAACAGGCACACCAGCTTATTTCGGAAGGCATGGACAGGCGACTGAGCCTGTCCGAACGCAGCAAATTGAAAATGCATCTGGCCATATGCGATTATTGCACCAGTTTCAATGGGCAAATGTCTTTCATGCGCACAGCCATGCGGCAATCTGCCTTGCGGACCTTGTCATCGACAGAGACTGGCAAGCAGGATGGCGGCGAATGAGCATTTGTCCACGTTGCCAGACGGCGTTTACCTGTGCAATGGCAGACCAAACTGGTCAGCCTTGCTGGTGTACGGCCCTGCCGCCGATCGCCCTGAGCAGCTTGCCTGATGGTAAACTGAACGCCGACGCCAGTTGTTTTTGTGCGCAATGCCTGCCTCAATGGAAGGCCGAGCGTGAAGCCCTGCGGGACCAGGCCAACGACGCCGATCCGGCAATTCAGTTACCATAAGCCTTTTATATCTGGTTAGTTCAGCATGTCCAACGATACGCCCCTCGCTTACAAAGCTGTCAACGTCCCTGTTTCACAGCGCATCCGTGAACGTATCACGGCCAGCAAAACGCGCTTTCACGCCAACGACAATATCGCCCGTTTCATCGAAGCAGGCGAAATGGAGGAATTGCAGGCAGAAGTGGAAGAAAAATTGCGTGCCGTATTGGAAAGCCTGGTGATTGATACCGAAAGCGATCACAACACCCAGGATACCGGCAGACGGGTGGCGAAGATGTTTATTCAGGAAGTGTTCAAGGGGCGCTATGTGCCCATGCCTTCCGTCACTGAATTCCCGAACGCCTCGCACCTGAACGAATTGATGATCATCGGCCCGATCACGGTACGCAGCGCTTGCTCGCATCATCTTTGCCCGATTATCGGCAAGGTCTGGATAGGGGTCATGCCGAATGAGCATTCAAACCTGATCGGCCTGTCGAAATATGCCCGCATCGCCGAATGGGTTATGAGCCGCCCGCAAATACAGGAAGAAGCCGTGGTACAACTGGCCGACACCCTGCAAGAAAAAATGCAGCCCGATGGCCTGGCCGTGGTGATGGAAGCAGATCACTTTTGCATGCACTGGCGTGGCGTCAAGGACATGGAAACGGCCATGATTAACAGTGTGATGCATGGTTCCTTCCTCAAGGATGCGAATCTGCGCCGTGAATTTTTATCTCTGATCAAACGCTAACCGGGATTGACCATGCTAGTACGCCTACTTTATGCCAGCCGCGCTGTTGACGATAAAATCTGCGACATGGTGCAATCCATCGTCGGCCAGTCACGTCTGCACAATCCACAATTTGGAATCACCGGTGTGCTCTGTCACAGCGACCAGGTCTTCATGCAGGTGCTGGAAGGTGGCCGCGACGCGGTCAACACCCTGTATGGCCATATTCTGCGCGACCCTCGCCACACGGATGTGATCTTGCTCGACTATGAAGAAATCCTTGAACGCCGCTATTCAGGCTGGACCATGGGTCAGGCAAACATGGGAAAAATCAATCCCTCCATCCTGCTGAAATATTCTCCCTTGCCGGTGCTGGAACCACATCGCATGTCAGGCAAGATTTTGCTGGCACTGATTGATGAATTGATGGCGACGGCGTCCATCGTCGGCCGTACCTGAGCCACCAGCTGTGGTGCAATGAATAGCGCGCATTGCTCGTGTTTACGATCTTATAGTAACGCGCCGGCACGGAAGAAGAACAGCTTTGCAATCACCGAGCCAGGCATCTGTTCGATATTGATGTTGTACTGCATGACGCTGTCGTTGTAGGCCTGGCGTGAAAACACGATCTTGCTTTCCGTATTGCTCAGCTCTTCGCTCAACTGCACCATGTGCGGGTTGGCCCTGAGATCAGGATACGACTGGGACAGCGCGTACATTTTTGCCAAGGCGGCGATCAGTGCCACTTCGGCAGCAGCCAGTTGCTGTACTGCCTTGGCTTTAGACGGATCTGCACTGGCCTTGTCAATTGCGGTCACAGCCAGATTGCGCGCCATGATGACTGCCTCCAGCGTTTCGCGCTCATGCTTCATATAGCCTTTGGCAACCTCGACCAGGTTTGGTATCAGCTCATAACGTTGTTTCAGATGGGCATCAACAGGTGAAAAAGCATTCTTGAAATGATTGCGTGCCAAGATCAGGCGGTTGTAGACGCCGATCACCCAAAATACCAGCAGGGCGCCGACGACCAGCGATACCAATGCGAACATGATTTCTCCTGTCAAAGATGAAGGGCAGGGGCATGTGGGCAGAAAGATTTGCCGGCGCAGTTTCATGCACTACAGCAAGAACACTGCGCCTCCTTTCAAAAAAACAAAACCGACAACATGTCGGTCTTGCTTGCTTACAAATTCAATTAATTATTGTTTTCGGTCTTGTTTTCCATCTTGTTAGGCGTGACCTGATATTCTTTCCATTCCGCTTCGCTGATGTATTCAAACACTTTCACCACTTTGCGAACTCCACTGATACTGCTGGACAGATCGGCAGCCAGGCTACCTTCACGCTGGGTTACCCTGCCCATCAGATAAACAACACCGGCCTCGCTCACGACCTTGATGGCATTCGCCTGCAATTCCTTGTTGTCAACGAAGGTCGCTTTGACCTTGGTGGTCAGCAAGGTATCGTTGGAACGTGCAGCGAAGTCTGAGGAGCCGGCAACCTGCAGTTCATTCATGACTGAAACAACGCCGTCTATGGCCTGCATTTCGCGCTCTGCTGCGGCCTTGGCATTTTCATCCACGACTTCACCGGTCAGCAAGACGCGACGGTTAAATGAATTGACGTTGACATGGCCATTTTTTCCAAGCAGACGCGGAATGCGGGTCTCGCCTTTGATCACAATGGCCTTGTCTTCGGTCTGCGCACCAAAAGTGCGGCGGTCAGTTGCGGCAAAGGTGCCGACTACCGCACTGCCAACCACCATTTCCACGCAACCCTGCAGGCTCATGGCGGCAGCAAAGCACAGCCCAAGCGTCGCCATGGGACGGACAAACTTGTTCCAGGTTTTTTTACTCATCTACATCACCTCCAAATAATGCGGCATCTATGCCGTCACACAAACAGTGTATGGCCAATAAATGAACTTCTTGTATGCGCGCAGTACGCTCATGCGGTACGCATATATGTACGTCTGCCTCAGTCAGGATATTCCTGATTTCACCACCACCCTTGCCAGTCAGCGCAATCACACGCATATCCCGTTCAAGCGCAGCATTGACCGCATTGACCACGCTGGCAGAATTGCCTGAAGTGGAAAGGGCCAGCAAGATATCGCCAGACTGCCCGAATGCCTGTACCTGCTTGGAAAACACTTCCTGAAAACTGTAATCATTCGCCACAGCAGTCAGTATGGATGTATCGGTTGTCAACGCCATGGCAGGCAAGGGCAGGCGTTCACGTTCAAAACGTCCTACCAGTTCAGCAGCAAAATGCTGACAATCCGCGGCCGAACCGCCGTTGCCACAGGCGAGTATCTTGTTACCGTTAGACAATGCCAGGAACATGAGTTCCACGGCTTGTGAAATAGGCAGGGCCAATTCGGCAGCTGCCCTCATCTTTAATTCGGCACTTTCCTGAAAGTGCGCCAATATGCGTTGGTTTGTCATAGTGCGTCAAATTATACGGCAGGCCGGGCCTGACCAAGCAATTATCGCAAATTCAAGGACCTGAGCACCACGCTGCGGCATGGGGATATCCATGGTGAGTAAGGATATTCGTTCAACATATCAGGCAGAAACGATGTTTTACTGTCTGTTGGTGACACTTGTCGCCATTTTCCCCCATTCTTCAGGCGACAATAATATTTTTCAGCCAGTTGATGCTGTCACCATCCATCGCGATCAAATCGAAACGGCAGGCCGCCTGCGATTTTTTTGACAGCAAATACACCTGCGCCGCATGCACCATGCGTCTTTGCTTGGCTGGCGTGACGCTGGCCACGGCACCACCAAACTGCATGGAACTGCGCTTTCTGACTTCGACAAACACCAGTGTTGCACCATCCAGCATGATCAAATCAATTTCTCCCCCTTTGCAGGAAAAGTTTTGCAGCACCAGCTTCAAGCCCGCTTTTTGCAAATACAGCAGTGCCTGGTTTTCGGCTTCATCGCCACTGCGACGACGGCTGGTACGGCGGTCATCCTGCGGCTGGTCAGCTTGCGGTTGGGCGGTCAGGGTAGGTCTCATTGGCGTACAATCCTGATAAATTGATTTAATAAACAGAAGCTGTTGCAATGTTCGGCGGCCCGTCACCACGGGCCATAGCATGTTGCAACAACTGCCCTCTTGCACAGGAACGCGCACGCATGACCACGACTGAAAATGCACTGTTCACAAGTGCCAACATCATAGAAACGGTAACCCGGCAAAATTATCCGGCTGGTACATTATATGTAGTCGCCACGCCAATTGGGAATGTCGCGGATATTTCTTTGCGTGCCCTGCATTTGCTGTCGCTGGCCGATGCGATTGCCTGCGAAGATACCCGCAATACGGCGCAATTGCTGACGCGTTATGGCATCAGCAAACCATTGATCGCAGCCCATCAACACAATGAACGTGAAGTGGCAGAAAAAATCCTGCAACGCCTGCAGGCAGGGGACCGCATCGCCCTGGTATCAGATGCCGGTACGCCAGGCGTATCCGACCCTGGTGCCAAAATCGTTGATGCGATCAAACTGGCCGGGCTGCCGGTAACACCTCTGCCGGGTGCTTCGGCCGCCATCAGCGCCCTGTCGGCCAGCGGCCTGATCCATGACCGGTTTTATTTTGTCGGTTTCTTGCCCGCCAAGGCAGGCCAGCGCGAGAGCATGCTGCGCGAAGTAAGTAATGTGGCTGCCAGCCTGATTTTTTATGAGGCACCACACCGCATCATCGAATCAGTGCAAGCCATGCTGGCGATTTTTGGCCCGACACGACGTATCGTGCTGGCACGTGAAGTCAGCAAACTTTTTGAGGAGATCCACCGTTGCCCACTAAGTGAAGCCGCAGCCTGGTTGGCGGCTGACAGCCATCGCGAAAAAGGTGAATATGTGATCCTGATCGAAGCTGCTGCGGTGATAGAAGAGGATCAACAGGCGGAAGCCCGGCGCGTATTGACTATCCTGCTGGAAGAATGCTCGGTCAAACAGGCGGCATCACTGGCCGCGCAATTGACGGGGCAAAAGAAAAACGCCTTGTATCAACTGGCACTGGAAATGAAGCAGGATGATGAAAAAAACTGAACCAACTCCCTGCAGGTCCTAGTGCAACACTACACTAGCGCTGTACCACCATGGGACGACCCACGCCCAGCTCATTGGCCTGGGCAATCGCGGCGTTGGCTTCGGAACGGCTATTGAATGGGCCGCTGACCAGACGGTAAAGACTACCCTGCCGGACGATATCAAAACCCGGCAGCAGGCTGGTTGCCCTGCCCTTCAGATGGCTCATGATGGATTCGGCATTGGCCCGTATCGCATAGGCACCAAACTGTATGTAATAGGCGCTGCCTGTTGATGCCACCGGGGCAGTTGTTGCTGCCGGCAATTTTTCTACTGGCCGGTTTTCCTGCGCGGCCAGCAATTCTTCCATGCTCATACCGGGTGTTTTTTCTGCCGGTCGGGCCAGGGCTTCTTCCCTCGCCGGCACCGGTGTCGGCATAGCGGCGGCAAGCACAGTCACCGGTCTTGCTGGCGGCTGGTTCTTGCGGTTTTCTGCCATTCTTTCTATATCAGCAGGCAACAGACGCTCCACCTCCAGCTGGGTGCTACCCTTGCCGATGACATCCAGTTTCAGCGCGGCGGTGTATGACAGATCAATGATGCGGGTGGCGTGGAAGGGGCCTCGGTCATTGATGCGTACAATAATCTGCTTGCCGTTATTTAAATTGGTGACCCGTGCATACGAAGGAATCGGCAAAGTAGGATGAGCAGCAGTGATTTTATACATGTCATACAGCTCACCGGAAGATGTCTTCTGCCCATGGAATTTCTTGCCATACCAACTGCCTATGCCGCGTTGTACAAAGGGTGTGCTGTTGTCTGCAATCGGAGTGTAGGTTTTGCCAAATACCACATAGGGTTTATTACCCGAACGGGAAAAATCTTCCACCATGGGTACCGGGTCTATCGTGTTTTCCAGCCCTTCGGGCGGGTTATCGCCGGGGCCGTCATCCTTGTAATAGGCACCTTTTCCGGAATTGGCTTTGGGCGCGGCAGCAGCCTGGTTGCCGCTAGCGGGTTTGGTACTGGTAGCTGGACGCTGATTATCGGCGATGATGACATGTTGTTTCGGTGCGCTACCGCAGGCCGCTAGCAAGATCAGGCTGGCCAGGCTGACCAGGAGCAGGCTGCTCTGTCGAATTTTTTGCGTCCAGACTGTTTTCATGTTTGCACCAGCTTGCGGTTACGCTGCACACTCATCATGATACCCAGACCCATACCCAAGGTGACCAGGGCGGTGCCACCATAGCTCATAAATGGCAAGGGTACGCCGACCACAGGCACGATGCCGCTCACCATGCCCATGTTCACAAAGGCATAGGTGAAGAATATCATGGTCACGGCACCAGCCATCAAACGTGCAAACATGGTGGGTGCATTTGCCGCAATCATCAGGCAACGTAAGATCAATAGAAAATACAGGCTGACCAGTATCACATTGCCGACAAAACCAAATTCTTCGGAGAAAACGGCAAAAATGAAATCGGTCGTATGTTCGGGTATGAATTCCAGATGGGCCTGGGTACCTTTCAGAAAACCCTTGCCATGCAACCCGCCCGACCCGACAGCAATGGTGGACTGGATAATATGAAAACCTTTGCCCAGCGGATCCCGGTTCGGGTCCAGCATGGTCAGGACGCGGTCACGCTGATAGTCATGCATCATGGGCCAGACCACCGTCGGGATAATCAGGGCGGCAGCAACACCCAGCGACAGCAGAAACTTCCAGGACAGCCCTGCCAGAAACACCACGGTAAAACCGGCGGCGACAACCAGCATGGCCGTTCCCAGATCAGGCTGTTTGGCAATCAAGGCCACTGGTATGCCCAGGATGACGGCGGCAATGACAAAATCGCGCCAGCGCAAAGCCCCTTCGCGCTTTTGGAAATACCATGCCAGCATGAGCGGTGTGGCTATCTTCATCATTTCGGAAGGCTGTATGGTCATACCGACGTTAATCCAGCGCCTTGAACCTTTTTTGACCAGGCCAAAGGCTGCCACTGCCAGTAACAGGGCGATACCAAAGGTATAGATTGGAATGGCAAAGCGCATCAGGGTTTGTGGTGGCACATTTGCAGCTATCCACATGATGATGAAGGAAACCAGAATGTTCCTCAATTGATCTTCCACGCGCCCAGGGAAATCAATACCGGCCGAATACAGCGTGACGATGCCGATGGACATGATCAGGAAAATCAAAATCGCCAGCGTCGCATCAAATACCAGAATGTGCGAGCGGACAAAATGCCAGTTAATACCGCGTTTTTGCATGATCAATCCTTATTGCCGCTGGTTTCGCCACCGGGCTTCGGCCCCGGGTCTGGTTCGGCAGGTGTTTTTATTTCTGCATCGGAACGGTACAGGGCCATATCACTTTGGGATTTTGGTGGCGGTACAGGGTCTTTGCTGTCCTTGTCCTGCGGGCGTTTTCCCAGCAGATAATAATCCAGCGCCTTGCGTACGATAGGGGCTGCCGCTTCCGAGCCATAACCACCATTTTCCACAATAATCGCGATGGCGATCTTGGGTTGGTCGGCCGGGGCAAATGCGATATACAGAGAGTGATCCACATGACGTGCAGTGATGCGTTTGGCGTTATAGGTTTCGCCCTTCTTGATCCCGACCACCTGCGCCGTACCAGTTTTACCACCGGACACATATTCGGCATTCATAAATGCTTTTGCCGATGTCCCTTCCTTGGTCACACCCACCATGGCGTTTTTGATGAAATCAATATTTTCCTGCTTGAGTGGAATTCTATAACTTTCCTTGGGCACGGTTAACGTCCGCTGACGACTTTGTGGGTCTTCCGTCATTTTGACCAGATGCGGTTTCATAACCACACCGTTGTTGGCCAGAGTCGCGACGGCATGCGCCATTTGCAAAGGAGTGAACGTATTTTGACCCTGTCCGATACCGAGGGAGATCGTGTCACCCAGCACCCAGCGTTTTTGCTCGGGCTTTTTGAAAGTCGCACGCTTCCAGGCCGTAGATGGCAGCAAACCGGTGCGTTCATGTTCCAGATCAATGCCGGTCTTTTGCCCGAAGCCAAACGGTGCCATGAAATCATGCATGACATCCACCGTCAGGTCATTCGCCAGCATGTAGTAATAGGTATCACAGGATTGCACGATGGAACGGTACATGTCGACCATGCCATGCCCGCCTACCTTATCGTCTTTAAATGTATGGTTACCGAAAGTGAAATAACCCGGATCGGCAATCGCCTGCGTCGTGGTACGCTTGCCCAGTTGCAGTGCAGCCAGTGCCATGAAGGGCTTATAGGTGGACCCCGGTGGATAGGCACCTGTCAGTGGCCGGTTCAGCAGTGGCTTGTCTTCCGAGGAGTTCAATTCAGTCCAGCTTTGCTGATCGATGCCTTCTACAAACAGATTCGGGTCATAGGTGGGTTTGGACACAAATGCCAATACGTCGCCTGTGACCGGTTCTATCGCCACCAGTGCACCACGGCGTTCGCCAAATGCTTCTTCTATGATTTTTTGCAGCTCTATATCCACCGACAAGATCAGGTTTTTTCCTGACGTGGGGGCAGATCGCGACAATACCCTGACGGCACGCCCGCCGGCTGATACTTCCACTTCTTCAAAACCGGTATTACCGTGCAGGATTTTTTCGTAGCTTTTTTCCAGCCCTTCCTTGCCTATGTAATCCGTACCATTGTAGTTGGCGGCGTCTTCCATCTCATCGATAATTTCGGCATCGTTGGGGCTGATGCGACCGATATAGCCAATCACGTGGGATGCCGCATCACCCTGTGGATATTGACGAAACAGACGGGCCTGGATATCGACACCGGGGTAGCGAAAACGCTGCGCCGTAAAGCGGGCGACCTCTTCATCGGTCAGGCGGGTACGTATAGGCAGACTTTCGAAGCTTTTGGAATCTTCCAGCAACTTGCGAAAACGCTTGCGGTGCTTGGGTTGTATATCGACCAGTACTGCCAGTTGATCAATCAGTACATCCAGATCAATGCGGATTTTGGAGGGTGTAATTTCCAGCGTGTACGCAGAATAATTACGCGCCAGGATGATACCGTTACGATCCATGATCAGCCCGCGATTGGGTACGACGGGTACGATATCGATACGGTTTTCATCTGCCAGCAAGGCATAGTCATTATGCTTGATGATCTGCAACCAGACAAAACGCGAAATCAGCGCAGCAAAACACAGGAACACGAATACACCAATGAAAAGCAGGCGCATGCGGAAATAATGTAATTCGCGTTCCGTGTTCTTGAGTTCGGTCATAGGGTCAATGTGGGACTAACTTAACAGATGCGATTCGGCAAGTTGCTCATGCTGGGTGGGCAGAACCAGCGCGCCCGTACTAGATGGGACGGGTATCGTCCTTATCAATCGCCCTTTTTTGCGGTGCCAGCAACAGCAGGGTAGCGACTGGCCACAAGGCTGTAGTCACGATACTGACCAGGAAATACATCCAGCCAGGGAAATGGGCATTCGGCGCCACCAGCAGGCGTACTGTCACCTGCACTACCTGGGCAAACAGGAATAGCGGGAATACATGCAGCGACTGGGTCAGCGGATGAAACCACAACACGCGCCTGTGTATCATGATCGCAAAATACGACAGCAAAGTGTAAGCCAATGCGTTTTCACCAAGATTGACGGAGTCATGCACGTCCATCAGCAAGCCCATGGCAAATGCCACGCCTATGCCTACCTTGCGCGGCTGATGAATGGTCCAGAACACCAGTACCAGGGCAACGAAATCCGGTATCCCTATCCAGCTACCCCAGGGTAGGAAATTGAGGAAAAAAGCAACCGCAAAACTGAGTGCAATGAAGACTGGGCTGACTGGTAACAGTATGTAATGGGGACTGTTCATTGTCCTTTCTCCTTGCTGGGTGCCGGCGGGCTTTCTTTGACAGGTGCATTTTTGACTGGCTGATCTTTAACGGCCACGTCTTTGGTAGGGTTAGCTAGCTGGTTAGCAGGCTGATTGCCTGGCTGGCTGAGTGGCGCATCCTTGACCGGACTATCCTTGACGGGTACATCTTTAACCGGATTGGCCGGTGCATCCTTGGGCGGCTGATTGAAAGGCTGATCGACCGGACGCACATCGGAAACCGGTGCGGCGGCATCACGCGTCACCTTGCGATTCAGTTTTTCTTTCTTGGCACGCACATCTTCTGTATCAGGGCGTGGCAGATTGTCCATGGATACCATCAGCACCAGTAACTGCTTGTTGCGGTCAATGCCAGCAGCGGGAACGCACAGGATGTTTTCAAAGGTAGTGGTAGCCTTGTTTTCCACCTGCACCACCTTGGCCACCGCCAGACCAGCCGGATAGACACCATCGATACCGGAAGTCACCAGTTGATCACCATTTTGTATATCTGCATTGGCGGTCAGGCGCATGTCCAGGTAACTGGATTGCCCACGTCCATAGGCAACGCTGCGCAAGCCATTGCGGATGATCTGCACCGGTATGGCCTGATTCTTATCCGTCAGCAAAGTGACCTCTGCCGTCAATGGAAACACTCTGGTGACCTGGCCAACCACACCGAGGTCATCAATCACAGGCTGACTGAGTGCCACGCCATGCTTGATACCGCGATCGATAATCACCTTGCGGGTAGATGGGTCACGGGCATCATAAATGATCTCGGCCATGATAGATTTAACGGGCAGGCGTTCACGCGCTTCCAGCAATTTGCGGAAACGGTTATTTTCCGCCAGCAATTGCCCAGTCTGTTGCATGGTATCGGCATTTTGTGTCTGTTGCCGGCGCAGTTGGGCATTTTCTTTTTCCAGCGCAGTCACCGACACAAAGTAATCGGAAACCCGCTTGACGGTATCACGCGGCATGACCGCTATCATCTGCACAGGGTAAAGCACGGTACCCAGTACTTGCCTGGCCAAAGTCAGTGATTTAAGACGGGAATCGACAACCAGAAGAAAAATCGCCAGGACGGCGAAGAAGACCACTCTGGCGCGGGCAGACGCGCCTTGTTTGAAGAGTGGTGGTGGGCTGTAATCCATACTTTACCGGTGAGTCTCAATAACCAGTGTTAACCAGTTTTTATAAGCAGAAATAGCCTGATCGAGGTTTTTTCAGTTGGTCAGAACCGCAGTAGCGGCTCTTATCACGTATTCACGTATTGGCAATGGCACCGGGAGCAAAGCAGATTTTCAATCTGCTGTCGCGCCCGCATGCGATTGTTTTTATTCGTATGAAAAAATCGAACCCAGTTTATCCATGCGCTCCAGCGCCATGCCAGAACCGCGCACCACGCAAGTCAACGGGTCTTCTGCCACGATGACTGGCAAGCCGGTTTCTTCCATCAGCAAACGGTCCAGATCGCGCAAGAGTGCGCCGCCACCGGTCAGCATCATGCCTTTTTCGGCAATATCTGCACCCAGTTCTGGCGGTGTTTGTTCCAGCGCGTTTTTAACGGCGGATACGATGTTGTTGAGCGGGTCTGTCAGGGCTTCCAGAATTTCATTGCTGGAAATGGTGAAAGAACGCGGGATGCCTTCGGACAGGTTGCGTCCCTTGACTTCCATTTCCCTGACTTCGGAACCGGGGAAAGCCGAGCCGATCGCTTTCTTGATTGCTTCTGCGGTTTGCTCACCGATCAGCATGCCGTAATTGCGGCGGATGTAATTGACGATGGCTTCATCAAACTTGTCACCACCAACGCGTACAGAACCTTTGTAGACCATGCCACCCAGGGAAATGATACCGACTTCGGTCGTACCGCCACCGATATCAACCACCATGGAACCGGTTGCATCAGACACCGGCAAGCCGGCACCGATCGCCGCCGCCATCGGTTCTTCAATCAGGTAGACCTGGGAAGCACCCGCGCCCAGTGCCGATTCACGAATCGCGCGACGCTCAACCTGGGTAGAACCGCAAGGTACGCAAATGATGATGCGCGGCGAAGGTTTGAAAAATTTGGTATCGTGCACCATGCGGATGAATTGCTTGAGCATCTGCTCGGTGACGGTGAAGTCGGCAATCACGCCGTCTTTCATCGGCCGGATGGCTTCAATATTGCCAGGCACCTTGCCCAGCATCTGCTTGGCTTCCTTACCCACCGCCTGGATGGTTTTTTTGCCGTTAGGGCCGCCTTCCTGGCGTATTGCCACAACGGACGGTTCGTCGAGTACGATACCCTGGCTGCGAACATAAATCAGCGTGTTGGCTGTTCCCAGATCGATCGCCAGATCATTTGAAAAATAACTGCGTAAAAAACCAAACATGTATTGTCCTGTATTTAACTGATTGTGGGCACGCCCATGTTTTGAAGGAACGCGCTACCGAACTTTTAGCCCCAGGCTCACCTGTCACCTGCCTGCCGTCATCTGTCCAAGCGACTATCTGAACAAGTTAAGGGATTTTAGCGAGGCATTTGGGGCATTAACCCGGCATTCTACCTTATAATCTGTATAAATTTATTCGATATCAACACCAAAAATTCAGCTTTCTGTTGACTATCGGTTTTTGTATTTTTTGATACTCTTTTTCGCGCAGCTTTGCGCCCCTGACCTATGTCGCTGACACTTGAAGATGTGATAAGAATTGCCAATCTGGCAAAAATAGAAACCTCAGAAGCGGAGCGAATCTCCACCCTGGAAAAACTGAATGGCATTTTTTCGCTGGTAGAGCAATTGAAAGCCGTTGATACCACCGGCGTTGCCCCGCTGAGCCACCCAATCGCGGCGCTGTTGCCAGAGCTGGCATTGCGCCTGCGTGAAGACGTGGTCAGCGAAAGCAATCATCGCGAAGACTACCAGAAACCCGCGCCTGCCATCCAGGATGGCCTCTACCTCGTACCCCAGGTTATTGAGACTGAATAAGCCTTACATTCACTTATGCATACCAAGACTATTTCGCAATTATCCGCCCTGCTGCACAGCAAGCAGGTATCTGCCACTGAACTGGCCCAACATTACCTGGCACGTATTGCTGCCAGTGACCTGAATGCCTTCCTGCATGTCAATCCGGAATTGACATTAAAACAAGCTGCTGCGGCTGATGCACGCCTGGCCACTGGCGATGCTACGACACTGACTGGCATCCCTATCGGGCACAAAGATATTTTCGTGACGCGCGACTGGCGCTCAACTGCCGGTTCACACATGCTGGAAAATTATGTCAGCCCTTTTGATGCTACCGTGGTTGATCTGTTCAACAAGGCTGGCACGGTCACCCTGGGCAAGCTGAACTGCGATGAATTTGCCATGGGTTCATCGAATGAAAATTCCTATTTCGGTGCGGTAAAAAATCCCTGGGACAAGACTGCCGTCCCTGGTGGTTCTTCCGGCGGTTCGGCAGCAGCGATTGCTGCACGCCTGGCACCTGCTGTCACGGCGACCGATACCGGTGGTTCCATCCGTCAACCGGCTTCGTTTTGCGGCGTGACAGGTATCAAGCCTACCTATGGCAGCGTATCACGCTATGGCATGATCGCCTTTGCATCTTCCCTGGATCAGGGTGGCCCTATCGCCCAGACGGCTGAAGATTGCGGCATCTTGTTGAATGCCATGACAGGCTTCGACGCCAGGGATTCCACTTCGCTGGAACGTAAAAAGGAAGATTTCAACCGTGACCTGAACAAGTCGCTGCAAGGCCTGCGCATAGGTGTGCCGAAAGAATTTTTCTCTGCAGGCTTGGCAGCGGATGTGGAACAGGCCGTACGCGCTGCGTTGGCAGAATATGAAAAACTGGGTGCAACGCTGGTGGAAATTTCCCTGCCGAAAACCGAGTTGTCCATCCCTGTGTATTACGTTATTGCACCGGCAGAAGCGTCTTCGAACCTGAGCCGCTTTGACGGTGTGCGTTATGGTCATCGCGCGGCAAATTACGAAAACCTCGAAGACATGTACAAAAAATCGCGGGCTGAAGGTTTTGGTGCCGAAGTCAAGCGCCGTATCCTGGTCGGTGCGTATGTGCTGTCACATGGTTACTATGATGCCTATTATTTGCAGGCACAAAGAATACGCCGCCTGATCGCGCAAGACTTTGCTGCGGCCTTTGAGAAATGCGATGTCATCATGGGGCCGGTGGCACCGACAGTAGCCTGGGACCTGGGTTCCAAGGCGGATGATCCTGTGGCCAACTACCTGGCGGACATTTTCACTTTATCGACCAGCCTGGCGGGCTTGCCCGGCATGTCCATCCCTTGCGGCTTTGGACAAGGTGAAAAAAATGCGAAACGCCCGGTCGGCTTGCAATTGATCGGTAATTATTTCGATGAAGCGAAATTATTGAATGTCGCGCACCAGTTCCAGCAGGCGACAGACTGGCATGCCCGCGCACCGCAATGAACTTGAAATTCCTCCTGGCTGGTGCCATGTACCTGCTATGCAATCTGGCATCGGCACAGGTGCTGGATACCCGCGTAGTCTGTACTCTGACCCAATTGGAAGATGGCGTTGGTGAACGTCTGATACTGAGTGATCAGGCACGTTTCCAGTTAAACGGTACGCAGATCACCGAGTTTCAATGGGAATCATCAGTTTTTCGCACCAATCACGGCCATGAATGCAGTATCGACATGAACGATGGACTGGAAGCAGAACTGACAGACAAGGGTTGGCGTATCAGACTCAAGGATGCGATGGCAGCCAGGACTAAGCGTGGTTATGATTTTGACCGCGGTTATCAATGCAGCATACGTCTGGAACAGGAAGGCGATGCGCTGCATATCAAGCCCAGTTGCCCTACGCTGTGTGGTTCACGCAAGAATTTTTCAGCACTGACGGTGGATGTGAAAACCGGCAGTTGCAAGTATGATCAATAAAATTAATTGATGCGCCTCTTATCCGGTTTCCTACCCAGTTTCTTACACCGGTAAATAGCAGGCAACATCAGGCAACAAGACAAGGAATTATTATGCAATGGGAAGTCGTTATCGGTTTTGAGACACATGCTCAACTCAAGACCCACTCAAAAATTTTCAGCGGTTCGTCGACACAGTTTGGTGCCGAACCGAATACCCAGGCCAGCCCGGTTGATCTGGCCTTGCCTGGTGTATTGCCGGTCATGAACAAGGGCGCGGTAGAAAAAGCCATACAGTTTGGCCTGGCGGTAGGTGCTGTTGTCGCGCCGGAATCCATCTTTGCGCGTAAAAACTATTTCTATCCTGATCTGCCAAAAGGCTATCAGATCAGCCAGTTTGAAATCCCGGTGGTGCAAGGTGGGTTTGTCCCTTGCGTCTTTGAAAAAGATGGTAAGACGGAATTCAGGAACATCGAATTGACGCGCGCCCATCTGGAAGAAGATGCCGGCAAATCCACGCACGGCGCAGCCCAGAACATGACAGGCATAGACTTGAATCGTGCCGGCACACCTTTGCTTGAAATCGTCACAGAACCGGTCATGCGCAGCGCCGTTGAAGCGGTTGCCTATGCCAAGGCCCTGCATTCGCTGGTCACCTGGCTGGACATTTGTGATGGCAATATGCAGGAAGGTTCTTTCCGCTGCGATGCAAACGTTTCTGTACGCCCGGTTGGTCAAAAAGAATTTGGCACGCGCTGCGAAATCAAGAACCTGAACTCTTTCCGCTTCCTGGAAGAGGCGATCAATTATGAAGTGCGCCGCCAGATTAGATTGATTGAAGATGGTGGCAAGGTCATTCAACAAACGCGCCTGTACGACCCGGATAAAAAGATTACCGTGAAGATGCGCGACAAGGAAGATTCGATGGATTATCGCTACTTCCCTGATCCCGACTTGCCACCACTGAAGATCAGCCGCGAATGGGTAGAACAAGTACGGGCCACCATGCCGGAACTGCCATCTGCCATGCGCCAGCGCTTTATCGAGCAATATGGTTTACCCGAATATGATGCCACTGTGCTGACGCAATCCAAAGGCATGGCCACTTATTTTGAAACCGTGGTGACCATCGCCGGTGCAGCACAAGCCAAACCAGCCGCCAACATGATGATGGGTGATGTGGCAGCAACCCTGAATCGCGAAGGCCTGGACATCAGCGCCATCCCGGTAACGGCAGCGCAGTTGGCCGTGCTTTTGCAGCGTATTGCCGACGGCACGATCTCTAACAAGATTGCCAAGGAAGTGTTTTCTGCAATGTGGCAGGCACCGACAGCGGATGCCAATCTGGCAGATCAGGTGATTGAAGCCAAAGGCCTGAAGCAGATTTCTGATGTTGGTGCGCTGGAAAAAATCATCGACGAAGTCATGGCTGCCAATCAGCAATCTGTCGACGAATACCGCGCGGGTAAAGAAAAGGCGTTCAACTCTCTGGTCGGCCAGGCGATGAAAGCGACCAAGGGTAAAGGCAACCCGGCCCAGGTGAATGAATTACTGAAAAAGAAACTGGCGGGTTAATCAAGGCTGGCATAAAAAAAACGCAGCTTGTTAGCTGCGTTTTTTATTTGCTGCTTGCCAAGCCAGGCCGTGCTGATCTGGTGAACCTGGCGAGCAAGGATTAATTCATAGGTGAAAAGTAAGCTGATACAGTCTGCAAATCATCCATCGTCAAGTTACCTGCAGCCACGCGCAATTTCAGGAAGCTGATGAGGTAGTTATATTTTGCTTGCGCCAGATCACGTTTTGTTGCCACCAGTTGCTGTGCTGCATTCAGTACGTCCAGATTGATACGCACGCCCCCTTTGACGCTTTGCTTGGTCGCTTCCACCAGCAAAGTTGCCGAGTTGACTGATTTCTGCAAGGCCTCGATTTTGTTGACACCCGTCTGCATGGCGTTGAATTGCTTGCGCAATTCGATGGAAATCCTGTTGCGTGTTGCATCCAGTTCAGCCCTGGCCTTGTCGCGATTGGCGACCGCCTGATTGCTGATCGCGTTCACGTAACCACCCGAATACAAAGGAATGACCAGTTGCACACCAATGCTTTTGACCGTCTGATCCTGACTGCGGTTGACCAGACTGTCGGATATCGAACGGTTGTAACTTGCATTCAATTCCAGGCGTGGTGAATGGCCAGCCTTGCTCTTGTTGATTTCCTCTTCAGAAGCTTCGATCGAATATTTACCGGCAATAATTTCAGGATTGCTTTCATTCGCGATATTCATCCACTCGTCAAAACTGGCGGGTACCACTGACATGATATGAAAATCCGGACGCAAACCGTCAAGCTGCGTCACTTCCGCCCCAACGATGGCTGCCAGGGTATTACGTGCTGTCAGCAGATTGTCTTGCGCTTCAATCACCTGTGCTTCTGCAACATCGAGCTTGGCCTGGGTTTCCAGCATGTCTGTTTTGGTGCCTTCACCTTTTTCAAACATGCGTTCATTGATGCGTTTCTGTTCTGCATAGGCATTGCGCTGTGCGCGGAACAGTTCTACCTGGTCTTCAGCATATTTGGCATCGGCGTAGGAAGCAACCAGACGTATCATCAGATCCTTACTGCGTGCGGTAAAAATCGCATCGCTGTAATTGGTCTGGGCAATACCCTGCCTGTAACGAGCTGTCGTATCCAGACTGAACAAGGTCTGGCGCAAGGACAGCGTATTCGTCAGGCTGGTGTAATCATAGTTATTGGTGATAGTCGGAACACCAGGCTGTATCGATACATAAGGATTAGGCTGGGTAATCTCAGCCTTATTCTTGGCCGTGCCATAGTTATACTGCACGGTAGGCAGTAAGCCAGCGCGGCCTATCTTCCTGAATTCCTTGCCTGCGATGTTTTCCGACACCGCCGAGCGGTAGGTCGGATCATTCACCAGAGCTGATTCATACGCCTGCATCAGGCCTATCGCCGACGCCGAACCGGCAGACAACAGGCAGATACCGCAAGCAGCCGCAACCAGTTTAAGACGCATCCTGGATGTAGTCATGATCAATCCTCCGTCATCGCGGTTTTGGCACGATCAATCACTGGCTTCAGCAGGTAATTCATCATCGTGCGGTCACCCGTGCTGACGAACAATTCTACTGGCATACCCGGACGGATGTTCAGGGTTGCAACCAGCTTCATGCCTTCAGGAGCAACTTCAGCACGTACTTTGTAGAATGCCTGGCCGGTTCTTTCGTCGACAGTGCGGTCAGCTGATACCTGAGTAATGATGCCGGGAATATGCGGTGTGGTATTGGTATTGAAGGCAGAGAAAATCAGCTCTGTCTTCAGGCCTTTGTGTACCTTGTCAACCAGATTTACTGGCAACATCGCTTCAACAATCAGCTTGTCATCTTGCGGAACCAGTTCCATCAATTTGAAGCCGCTAGGCACTACCGCACCCTGGGTAAATACATTCAAACCAACGATGGTGCCTGCTACCGGTGCTTTGACGAAGACATTGCCCAGATCAAAATCCAGCGCAGTCAAACGGTTTTGCAGGGATTCTGCTTCTTTCTGCACATCCGACAACTGGGTGCGGATTTCTTTTTGATAGTCTTGCTGACGCTGCAATTTGCGCAGGGTAATTTCAGTCACCTGACGGGATACACGGCCCATGGTGCCTATGTCTTCAGAAATGCTGCCATTCACCTGGGCATAAGTACGCTCCATATCCAACAGGCGGTTACGGGCAATATAACCATCTTTGGCCAGATCACGCATGCCGTCGAGCTGTTCTTTGAGGAACACCAGTTGCTGCTTCTTGCTGACCATGGATTCTTCCAGGCCTTTGAACTGCGACTTCAGGCCACTGATGTTTTCATCCAGCGCACCCAGTTCACTTTGTATGGAGATTTGACGTGTAGTGAACAATTGTTGCTGCAACAGCATATTGCTGGCTACTCGCGGATCATTCTTGGCTTCATCCAGTTCTTTAGGGAAACGGATGGCCTTGGCATTTTCGCGCTCGGCAGTCAGACGTGCCTCGATGGCCTGCGCCGTGAACAATTGTACACGGGCGATTTCTGCCGCAGATTTGGCGTTGACGTTGTTCATCTTCAATAAAACCTGACCAGCCTGAACCACATCACCATCCTTGACCAGGATCTCATCCACGGTACCGCCAGTCTGATGCTGAATGACCTTGCGGCTGGATGCCACAGCCACGTTACCGCTCATCGGCACGCCCTTGTCCAGCTTGGCCAGCGATGCCCACAACAGGAAGCCGACCACGCCAACCAGGATGATGATCCATCCCAGGCGAGAGTAGCTACGTGCATCCGTATTCACTTCCAGCACTTCTACAGGCCGGGTTGCCACATCGGTGACTATGTTTTTCTTAACCAGTGCGTTTTTCATGATTATTCCTGTTCCGCTGTAGCATCCGTTTGTGCCAGGACGCTGGCATCAATTCTTGCTTGTGTATCTGCCGGAGGTTCCGACGCTGCAGACTGCAGACCGCCCTGAGCTTGCGCCTGCTGTGCTTCTGCCTGCTGCTGCGCTGCCGCCTGCGCTTGCTGTGCTTGTTGCAACTGCTGCTGATTAGCCTGATTGAGTGCAGCCAATACCTGATCACGTGGGCCGAAAGCCTGGGCAGCGCCATCGCGTAACAGCAGCAATTTGGTAGTAGCACCCAGGATGGTCGTGCGATGGGTGATCAGCACGATGGTTTTGCCACGCTGACGCAAATCGTTAACCGCCATCACCAGTGCCTGTTCACCGACATCATCGAGGTTGGAATTCGGTTCATCGAGAACCAGCAGCGAAGGGTCGTCATACATGGCACGCGCCAGGCCGATACGCTGTTTCTGGCCACCTGACAAACCTGCACCACCGTCACCCAGGCGGGTGTCATAGCCCTGAGGAAAATGCAGGATCATGTCATGCACGCCGGCGCGCTTGGCCGCCAGGATGACTTTTTCTGAATCCACATCACCAAAACGGGCAATGTTTTCTGCGACGCTACCGCCAAACAGTTCAATGTCTTGCGGCAGGTAACCGATATTCGGGCCCAACTGGTCTTTATTCCATTGATAGATATCGGCACCGTCCAGACGCACTTTGCCGACAGCGGCAGGCCACACACCCACCAGCAATCGTGCCAGTGTTGATTTACCAGAACCTGAAGGGCCGATCACACCCAGTACATCACCTGGTTGCAATGCGAAACCAAGACCTTTCAACACGACCACAGTAGAACCTGGAGCCGCTGCTGTGACGCCTTCAACAGACAGGGCACCTTGTGGTTTAGGTAAATCCATACCGGCCTTGCGAGCAGGATTTGCGCCCAGCAATTCATTCAGACGGTCATAGGCACTCTTGACACTGCTCCATTGTTTCCAAACACCGATCAATTGATCGATAGGACCGGTTGCCTTACCCAGCAGGATGGAACCGGCAATCATCATACCTGGTGACATTTTGCCTTCGATTACCAGCAGCGCACCAAAACCCAGTACCAGCGACTGTACCGAAACACGTACAAATTTACTGATCGCGGTGATAATGCCGGACTTTTCACTGGCTTCTGCCTGCAATTGCAGGAAACGGCCATGCAATTTGAACCAGCGTGACATCAGATTAGGCAACATGCCCATGGCTTCAATCACTTCTGCATTACGCAAGTTGTTGGTGGCCAGATTGCTGGAAATAATCGCCATGGCATTCGCTTCTGCCAGAGGTTTTTTGGACACCACTTCATTGGCATACGCCAGGATCACCATGATGATCACCGCACCCAGAGCGAACAAACCGAGGTAGACGTCAAACATGAAAATGACCGCCAGGTAAATTGGGAACCAGGGTGCATCAAAGAAGGCGAACAAACCGCTACCAGTCAGGAACTGGCGAATTTGCGTCAAATCCTGCAAAGCCTGGCCGGCATTACCGCCACCACGTTTCAGGTTTTGTTCAAACGCTGCGGTATACACACGCTTGTTCATTTGCATGTCTAGCTTGGCACCCAGGCGTATCACGACGAAGCTGCGGATATATTCCAGCGCGCTCATCAATGCATAGGCACCCAGCATCAACATGGTCAACATCAGCAAAGTAATTTCATTGCGGCTTTGCAAAACGCGGTCATATACCTGCAACATATACAGGGATGGCGCCAGCATCAGTAAATTGATGATGGCACTGAAAATGCCAACGGTTCTAAATGCACTCCTGAAAGTCATCAAGACTTGTGCAATTTCAGTTTGTGGGGCTTTAAGTTTCGAGATCATTTGTATTCTTTGCACATTCAAGTGCTAAAAACAGCCAATTTAATTGGGATACCGCCTGATGCCACGATGAAGATGCACGGTCACTACATGTCACTATAGTGCGCTTCAAGACAAGGCCGCATTATCCCTGTTCACAAATCAATTAAATGTGACCTACATCACATTTTTCGAAAGCGTAACACAAGTAAATTTGATTTTAAATGTGTTTTGTTGGCGCTTCTTTGCAAATTTCATATACCCCCCCCTGTATATAGATAATTTCCAACGAAATTAGCGACATACTCCCACATCCTGCCATTTTATTTTTTTTGAAAAAAGAAGGGGGAAATGTAAAGAACGACCATAGACAGGCTATTTCCGAGAGAAAATATTCGACATTTTTGTGATCAGAGTCACAGAAACCATGCATAATTTCATGTGATGAAGGGGTAGCGCCTATGCGGTAGAAGTCGGACACCAAATAAAAAAACGCCCCACAATATCCGTTGTGGGGCGCGAGTTCTTAATGGTCTTGCTGGCTATAGATTTATTTTAACTCAATTCCGGCCGTGTTTACCAGCGATTGTTCCGATATATCCACAGCATTGTTAACTTTTGTTTCGGTTGCCAGGCGCTGCACCCATTCCAGCTGTGCGGGCAGGCAAACGCGCTGCAAATCATAAAATTCCCGGGCAAAACGCCTTGCACTGGCCCCCAACCTTTGTCTGGCATCAGGCTGGTCCAGCAAGTCACACACTTCTTTTGCCAGCCCTGCAACGTCGAAGAAATTCACCAGGCGACCAGTTTCATCGTGATGTATTGCTTCGCGCAGAGGTTGTGTATCGGATGCAACAATGGCACAACCGGCACTCATGGCTTCCAGCAAGCTCCATGACAGCACAAAAGGGTAAGTCAAATAAACATGCACCCGTGACAACTGCAGCAAGGGAATAAAGTGCTGGTAAGAAATAATGCCCAGGAAGTGAATGCGCTTCAGTGTTGTTTCTGGCATCAGGTGCTTCACTTCATTGAAGAAGATATCTTTCCAGGATTGCCCGGTAGCGGATTTGGCACCATAGCTGACGTCATCGCCTCCCACCAGCAAGACCCGGGCATTAGGACGTTCGGCCAAGATCTGTGGCAAGGCGCGCATGAAGATATGGTAACCGCGGTACGGCTCCAGGTTGCGATTGACGAAGGTAATCACCTCATCATCGCGAGTCAGGACCAGGCCATTACCCAGGCTCATGGATACTCCCGGATCAGGAACAATCAAATCGGTATTAATGCCGTCATGAATGACACTGATACGCTCCCGGAATGAACTGGGGAAGGTACTGGCTTGCCAGTGTGTCGGTGAAATGGCCGCATCTGCCAGTGGCATATTGAGCAGGTTGTTAATATTCTTGAGCCGGACCTTGCATACCTGATCGATGGAGTCTGTGGGAAATTCCGGGTCAAACCCGACATCGGCCCCGCTGGGGTGATAAAAGAATTCGCCATAGACACCCATTCTGGCATTCGGCCAGACTTCTTTCAGGAACAAGCTCTCGCCCCAACCCGGATGGGCAATGATGATATCGGGGCTAAATCCTGCTTCACGCAATTGCAGGGCAGCACGCATGGCCGCTTCGCCACGGATGACCTTGGGTTCACTGTCTGCCAGCCAGGGGTGAATCTCTTTCGACGTTCCGCGCGCCACCTGATAGGAAACGATTTTCACGCCATTCCATAACGCTGGAGCGTTTTTCTGCAACGTCAGGGCCAGGACTTCATTCGACGCATCGGCCGCTAACGCTGGTGCCAGATGGGTGAACTGAGCCGGGAAGTTTTGATGAACAAACAGTATTTTCATGGTGCGGATAGGCAGGATAACGAACAAACTTGATTATCACACTATAAACGTCAAACAGCGCATTGACTTCAGTGATTATGCTGAAAACCAGGTCAATCTAGCCTGCACCGATTGCAGATAGGTAGGCGTTTGCATGCTTTCAGCACGCCGTCCGGGCGCAAATGATGGTCATGAATATGCCATTTCTGGTTCGACCTGGCATTTCCGCTATCAGTCACGAAAAACATAGCCAGAACATCCATGCACTATTGCATAGCTTGCAGTTCCCAAGATATCCCTGGAGTTAATGACTCCTCGGGGACGTCTCGCAGGACAGGATTTTTTCGCATCGCGACCTATGCAGAGCCGCTTATTTCAGCTGGGCGCGCAATAGACTTTCCATTTCAGAGATCGGTCTGGCATTCTTGCTGGCAACCGCCCACAAATCAAACGCTGCTGCGCGTGAGGCAACGACTACGGTTTTGAAACCTGCGCCAGCCAGGACATTCATCAATACTTTTTGGGTAAATCCGCAGCGATGTGCCATGTACAGATTACCTTTTTCCATGGCGGCTCTGTGGCCATACAGGATATCCAGCGGTGAAATCGGTCCGGCAGGTGAAATATAGGCGGGTTCGAGCAATTTGTCTTCGGCAACCAGCTTGCAGACTGACATTAAATCCGGGCAAGTGACGACGAAAATACCATCATCCTTCAGCACACGTAATATTTCTTTCAGGGCGACAGCGACTTCATGCGGATACAGGTGTTCAATATTGTGTGAGGAGTAGACAGCATCAATGGAACCGGTCGCCACCGCGCTCATATCGGTCAGTGTGCCCTGTATATCCGGGTTTACCCTTACATCAATATCAAACCGCACTTCCTGCCAGTCATCGGATTGGAAATACGGTGTAGTTCCTGCCTTGTTTTGCGGCCCGCAGCCAACATGGAGTAATTTCAAACTATTCATTTGAGAGCATTGAGCCAAAGAAAATGGGGCAAACTTTGCCCCATTTTGACGTCACTCACGACAACATGTCAATTATTGAACCTGGTCTGGGCGAGAAGAAGCCAGAGCCACTTTCGGCAGGTGACGGAAAGAAGCCCAGTGCAGCTCCAGCAAGGCCATCAGGCCGTTACGTACCCAGCGTGCCAGGGTCGCATCGTCAAGGGCCATGACTTTTTCGCGTTCAACCACACGGAAACCACCAATCACATGTACTTCATGGCCTTCGCGGAAACTCAGGTCTTTGGAGGCCAGAACGCCGCTTGTTTCCAGTTCGTTCATTACCGCACGGCCTTCGCGCAGGTTTTTTTCATACGTGTTGAGCAACTCAATCACTTTATCGAAATAAGGATTCAGTTCAGACTTGTCTGTGAATACCAGTTCGCCTTCTGTGGTATTGAATTGCGGCGCATCCATATCCGCCGCCAGCAAATACTCGTCCGTATCGCCAACGCGACCCAAAATGAATGGATAACGACGTGCATGTACCGGTACATAGGTACCGAGCCATTGATTTTTTTCATTCAGGAACACATTACGCTCTCTTAAGCCGAGAACCGCAACCGCATTCAACAAGCCATTAGGCGTGAACAGAACAGGGTAAAACTCGGCTGCTTCTGCAATTTCTATTGGAGCCAATGGTGCAGTAGCCAAGCTACGTGCAAACGCAAAATCGGCTGCGGGTTGAAAGCGTAAAGAGCCATGCAGGGTCTTGTCCAGGGTTTGAGCATTTAGAAACATTTTTACAACTCCAAAAAATATACTCACATTTAAAATGGCTAGCACTGCAAAATAAATCACTGCATTGGTGCTGATCACTTCACTTGTTGCTGACTCGCGCACTCTAGATGTTTTACTAGATCGTCGCTAACAAATAAGGGCGCGCTTAATAATTTTCAAGCGCTGAGCGCATGTTTATTTTTAACGTCTTTACTTATCGTCCCTAAAGGGACCAAAGCCCAACACGTTCTCAATAAACATAAGGCCCATCCCTTTAAAGGAGATGGGCCTTAATTTGTGTCACTACTCAGCTACTTTTTGATGTTGCCTAAAAAGTAGCTAAGGTCACAACACGTTTTAACTACCTGTGTTATTAAGCAACAATAACGATATCGGCAGCTGTTATTACTGGGAAACCATTCAAGGTTGCAACAACAATTGCAGCACCAGCACCAGTACCATCTGCATCATAAGACAGAACACCATTTGTGGTGTTGTAGTCAAATTGTGCATTGGTACCAACAGCAGCACCGCCAGCAGCAGCAACGAACTCAGCTGCAACAGAGAAGCCATTGCCGACAACAGAAGTCAAGCCAGCAAACAAGGCTTTGGAGACTTGCAGTTTATCTTCGCCTGCAGTGAAGGTTGTGATTTGATCGGCATTAACTGCGAGATTTGCCAAGACTACTGTCTGTGCTGTACCGGCAGTCAATGTGATCAAATCAACACCGGCACCGCCAGTGATTGTTGTAACGAAAGCTCCAGAAGCGATTGTATCGGCAGCAGAACCACCAACAATCAATTCATTCGCTACACCACCAGTGATATTGAACTTGGATACTGCTCCGCTTGCATTGATAGAGGAAGCTGTACCTGTCACTGTCACTGTGTCAGTTGCATGACCACCAGTGAATGTAACAGCACCGTTGCCGGTAGCTACACTGAACGCATTGTCAACTGTGTTATCAACCAAAGCAACAGACAACGTACCAGTTTCGCCAGTCGCAATCAAATTGGAAGACAGATTAGTCACATTCAGTGCTGCGCCATTGGTTGCAGCCAAAGTCAACGCGACTGTATCTGGAGCCAAAGCTGCTGCGTTGACAGTGAAACCAGTAGCGATTGCCTTATATGCCAGGGAGGAACTTACTGTAGTCACTGCATTTGTAGACAGCTGTACAGTACGGAAACCTGCGATTGCTGCAAAAGTATCCAAATTGTGAGTATAACCACCGACAACATTCAATATTTCGAAGTTACTCAACAGTGTTGCATCCGCATCAGTAAAGCCAGCTGCTTTAGTAGATACATAAGTATCTATACCGTTACCGCCGTTAGCTTTAACAGTAGCTGCACCGAATGTCACAGAGTTAAATGTGTCGTCGCCGTCACCCAGGTTCAGAGTTTCAGTGGCAACGGAAGTTGCTGTCAAAGTGATTACGTCGTTACCAGCAGCAGTATTAACGGTGACTGTACCGTTAGCGCCACCAACAAATGTAACCGCGTCAGATGCTGAACCACCGTTCACTATCAACGCAGCGTTATTATTAGACGTCATGGTAACAGAGTTGATCGTGTTATCCAGTTGCAGAACTTCCACACCACCTACTGCGACGCCATTGATAACGTTACCAGTCACCACTGACAACGCTGTTACCGCACCAGTGAATGCCAGTGTATCTGTCGTTGCTGTACCGAAATTAATCACATCACTAACCGTCAAGTTGGCTTGTGTTGTAGTCAATGTGGTTGCTGCATTGATGGTTGGCGTTGCGTAAGCAATACCACCGAAGTTTGCATTCAACAGACCAAGTGTTGCATTGTTGAACAGATCAACACCGTTCGTCAATGTGTTAGGCGAAGTCAGGGCAGCATTTCCGCCGTTCGTTGGCGTCAGGCCGACTGTACCAGCACCAGCGGATGCACCACCAGAAACTGTCACTGCGTTGGATGTGGTCGTGTTGTTCACGCCACCACCCGTTGCATTGGACTGATTGACTACGTCAAATATCAACGAGCCGCCTGTAACAGAGATCAGGGACAGATCGATGTTATTGGCGCCAACGATATCATCAACGATCGTCAGTTGATGCACCATGCTGCCACTGAAAGTGATCACTGGTGTGCTCAGGCTCAATGCTGTACGAGCAGCGACCAGGCCAGCGTACTGAGAAGCCGTGATGACCAGAGCAGAGTTCGCTGCAATGGTTTCAATACCGGACAATGTAGCACCTGCCAGGTTCAGCGCACCGTAAGTGACCAGTGTATCGTTACCGCCACCCAGGTTGATAGTGTCTGTCACTACACGTGCTACAGCAGTTGCTGTAGATTGTGCATTCACGTTCACACCGTTTTCTGTTGTAGCGTAGGTACCGGCAACATAGTTACCCAGCAGCACAACGCGGTCAGCACCAGCACCCAGGCTCAGGAAGTTGGCGCCACGGGCCAGTGTGACGTCCAGTGCAGATTTGTCTGTCAAGGCACCTGCATCGATGGACACGCCAACTGTTGCACCAGTAACGTTGATGTTGTCGATCGCACGAATCGTCAGACGTTCGATATGCGTGGTGTTGTTAGACGCTTGGTAGCTGTCAACCAGGGCATCAACGATGGTGTCATTCAACTGGATTTGGGACACTTGAGTGATCGCTGTGTCGTTGGTCAGTTCAATGTTACCGATGTTTTTGATGCCGTTGAAGTCGCCGATGGATGCGTTAGTTGCATTACGCAGTTCGATGACGTCGTCGTTTTTAAACGTGTTGTTGGTGGTGTTGTTGTCCACAGCACCGCCGTCAATAGCGTGGGAGCCATTGAAGTTGGCATCAGTGAAGATGATGCGGTCAGCTGTACGGGATGCACCTTCTTCGCCGTTGTAGCTGAAGCGGCTTGTGGCGCTCAGGGTACGGGCATCGATAACGGCTGCACTTTCAATACCTGTACCCGCTGTGTCAGCAGTGTTATTGGCATCATTGGCTGTATCGTTGTCATTCACGATGGCCAGTACACCGCCGTTGTTGTTGGCAGCGATCAGGGCATCGGTCAATGTCAGACGGTAGTTACCAGCACCGGCAGTACCAGCGTTGTTGGAAGTACCGATCAGACGGATGGTTTCGAAACCAGAAACGTTGGTCCATTCAGACGCGCCCAGAGCGATGGTGTCGCCCAGGTTAGCACCTGTCAAATCACCGTCGATCACCAGCGTGTCGCCTGTACCTGCGCCACCGGCTACGGTGTCGGAGATAGACAGACCAGCACGTGTGTCCTGGATGTTATCGAAGATCACGGTGTCGTTACCGGCACCCATGGTGATTTTTTGTGCGCCATTCAGTGCTGCTACGTTGGTAGATACACGGATAGTGACGTTGGCCAGTTCTGCGGAGGCATCGATGGTTGCGGCAACCAGTTTGACTTGGCCAGCTGTCAGGGACAGGTCAACTGCACCTGTGATGTCTGCTGCTGCTGCACCAGTGACGTCGATACGTGTCAGGCCGCCATTGGCGCCAGCTGTGGTTGTATCGAAGTTGATGAAGCCGCCTGCTTTACCTGTACCAGCTGCAGTACCGATCGTCACGGTGCCTGTGTGCGCAGCAACGCTACCCAGGGCAACAGTGTTGCTTTCAGAATCAGCATCAACGATGGTCAGGTTTTCAGCTGCGCCTGTAGTCAGGGTGAAGTTGAAACGTGGATCGGTGTTCAAGCCTTCTACGATGGTCACGGCAACGGTGTCGCTAGTGCCGGTGTCTGTGGCCAGACGGGCATTGAGTTGACTTTGGCCGATGCCGTTGGAACCTGTGTCACTGTGCTGGATGGAGATGTTGGCGGCTTGCGCTACAGTCAGTTTGTTCAGGGCAAATATGGACGTACCCGCTACTGGTGCGGAATCCAGTGGAGCAACTGCATTGGTGTTGGAGACGTTGCGAACCAGTACGCCGGTGACATCTGGCAGTTTGCTGAAGTCGATGGCTTGTGATGCATTGTTCAACAACATTTGCACGGCTTCAACTTTGGTGATGACGCTGGAGGTGGCTGTGACGTTACCGCCATTGACCACGATCAGTGTGTCGTTACCATCGCCACCAGTGATGCTGTCGCCCGCTTCGACGGTGTCAGCCAGGATGAAGGTGTCAGCACCTTTGCCGCCGATGATGGAGACGTCCTGGGTTTGACCCGATGTGTCTGCTTTACCAGTGGTGAAGATGCCGTTGCCCAGGTTGATCAACAGGTTGCCGGTGAAAGCGGATGCATCTACTGTGGACAGACGACCTGCAGCTTGCAGGATGCCGCCTTGGTAGTTGACGGATTCAATCGTGCCAACCGCTGCGTTGACGACGTTGGTGGTAGAACCCAGGTTCAGGTTGGTGTTGCCTGTGATGATGACTTTACCAGCAGAGCCTGTGTCCATTGGCAGGTTCAGTGTGCCGATGAAGTTGTTGGCGCCTGCGCTGTTGACTGTCAGTGTTTCGT